>JAFGXT010000160.1 GCA_016936495.1 Victivallales bacterium | reverse complement strand
CGGAAATTAATTCGCTGTTGCGTAAGATCAAGGCATTGGCTCTTGATTCACAAGATGAATATGCTGCGGACTGGATTGATATTACTGCTCTTCAGATTGTGGAAAAACTCATCGCGATGCGGAGTGATAATGATACCAGATTCATAGAGAAGGGAATACGCCGGATAGCGTCATATTTTAACCTGAATTTTACACGTGAGATAGACTTGGATGAATTGCTTAAAAATAATGGGTTTTCTCATAGAAATTTTTATCGGCATTGGAAAAAATTCTACAACGCCGGTCCCGCCGAGTACGTTCAGGAGCTTAAGCTGGAATACGCAAAAACACTTCTTTTGGAAACTACCCGATCTGTCTTTGACATATCTCAGGAACTCAATTATAATAACTCCTATTATCTCTGCCGTCTTTTTAAAACGCGTTTCGGTATAACTCCGCATCAATACCGTAAACAATTTTCCTCACCAAGGTAAATCGACAAAAAAATGTCCGGGATGACCCGGACATTTTACGATTCAGCAGTTTTTAAAAGGATATTATTTACTTTTGATTACTGCCAGGCATGGAATCATTGCAGCTGTATTCGCTGGTATTTCCACTGTGCCAGCTTCAAAGTCTTTTTTGTATATCGCGTCAGGGTAGTCTCTTTTGTTGGCGACCCAGATGGCTTTCAGTGTGGTTTTTTCCCAGCCTTCGAGTTTGGTTTTCTTTTCGCCGCGTACGTCTACAAACAAATATACAGTAGCGGGCGCGCTGATTTTAAAACTGAAAGTGCCGCCTGCTTTAGAATGGCTACCGCGTGGCACGGAAATGCATTTGAGGCCTTTGAGTTCTTCGGGGAAATCTTTGACGGTAAACACTCCTGAACGGGTTACTCCGGCGTCAAGTGTGGCTTCTTTTCCTTTGGCTGTGACGTCGCTTACCTTTACTTCCGCGAATGCGGAACTGGCGATAGCTACTGCTGAAAATGCGCAGAACATCAGTTTGCTGAGTTTCATCATCTTCTCCTTCAATTGTTTTTGGGAATTTTAAAGGTATCTACCACTGAATTGATTGTAACCTAGCACCGTAACAGGATATATGCAAGTTTTTTATGCTTTCGCAATGTCTGTTATTAGGCAAGTAGACAAATTATGCCGCTGCCGTTATTATGGATGTTTCAGTCTTATATGGTGTTTCATACTTGCTGTGCTTATTTGTTGTGTTCGCCTTGAATTGTGCAAGTGTGCAGATATTTATCTGCTTTTTATGTTGTAGGGACTGGAGTTATCGATTCGAAACGTTTATTTTATTTTTCAGACAATCTGAGCAAATTTTATAAAGTCATTGTTAATAAATTGATTTAAGGAAAGTAAAAATGAACAATTCTCTGTTTGATCTGAAAGGAAAAGTCATTGCCGTTACCGGAGCCGCTGGAGTTCTTGCCGGTGGAACCGCCAAATATCTTTTAAAAGAGGGCGCCACACTGGTTATGCTTGATCTGTTTCAGGATAAGGTCGACGCGCTGGTGGCGGATTGCAAAGCCAATATTTCAGAAAACGTATCAGGTTATGCTTGTAATGTGCTCAATCAGGAAATCCTTGATGGAGTGTACGCACAGATCATGGCGGAACATGGTCGCATTGACGTACTTATCAATGGTGCTGGCGGTAACATGCCTGGTGCTACCATTGGTCCTGATCAGACTATTTTTGACCTGAATCTGGATGACTATGACAAGGTGCTGGCGCTCAATCTGAAAGGCACGGTTATGCCGACTATTACTTTTGCCAAAGCCATGGCGGAACAAAAAAGCGGTTGCGTCGTGAATTTCTCATCCATGTCCGCCGGACAGGCACTTACCAGAGTGCTGGGATACTCCAACGCTAAAGGCGCCATTGACAACTTTACCCGTTGGATGGCGGTAGAATTGGCACAGAAATTCGGCGGCGGCATTCGTGTCAACGCTATTGCTCCTGGATTTTTTGTTAGTCATCAGAATCGTGCTTTGCTGCTCAATGACGACGGCACATATACCGCCCGCGGCACCCAGGTGATTAACAAGACCCCGATGGGACGTTTCGGCGAACAGGATGAGGTCAACGGTTGCATTCATTATCTTATCAGTGATGCTTCTAAATTTGTTACCGGCACCGTCATTCCGGTGGATGGAGGGTTTTCCGCCTATACCGGAGTATAATATCATCGTTTATGACACTTGATAATCACAGACACTTAAACAATCAGGGAGGGTCTGGCAGTGAAAAAGAATCTGTTAATAGCTCAGTCCGGCGGTCCGTCGCCGGTGATAAACAGTTCACTTCGCGGAGTTATTGAAGCGGCAAAGTGTTTTCCCGACAAGATCGACCGTATCTATGGCGGCTGGCACGGCATTGAAGGCGTTTTGAAAGAGGAACTATTGGATTTGTCCATACAGTCTGATGAGGAGATCGCGTTGTTGCGTAACACCCCGGCGGCTGGTGCTATCGGTACCTGTCGCTACAAGATAAAATCTGGTCAGAAGGAGGATTTTGACCGGGTTGTTGAGGTGTTGAAAGCTCATAATATAGGGTATTTTCTCTATAACGGCGGCAATGACTCCATGGATACTGCCAATAAAGTCGCAAAACTTGCCCGTGAGCGCGGGCTTGATGTGGTCGGTGTGGGAGTGCCTAAAACTATTGATAATGACGTCGGTGATGGCGAGTTCAAGCTGATTGATCATACCCCTGGCTTCGGTTCGGTGGCGCGCTATTGGAGTCATATTGTCCAGAATACTGAAGAGGAAAATCGGGGTTCTTGTCCGGCCGATCCGGTAATAGTGCTTCAGGCTATGGGGCGTAAAATCGGCTTTATTCCTGCCGCCGCCAGGCTTGCCGATCCTAAGCGTGAGATGCCGTTGTTGATTTTTCTGTATGAAGCGGGCTTGTCCATGGAAGAGATGGCGGATAAGATCAATACCATGGTAAAGGAGCGCGGACGTGCTATCGTAGTAGTCAGTGAGGGCTGCGACGTCGGTGATCTGGGGTTCAGTAAGGATAAATTCGGACACGCGCAGTTCGGCGCCAGCCAAACCACTGTTCAACAGGCGATGGTGAATTATTTGAACAAACACGGCATAAAAGCCGCCGGTAGTGCCAGAGGTCAGACTTTCGGCACCGATCAGCGCAGTACCGCCATTTATGCATCCACTGTTGATCTTGATGAAGCGTATCGTGTGGGACAGAAGGCGGTGGTACTGGCGGTATCCGAAGAAAACGGTTATATGTCCACTATTTTGCGTGAGCCAGGACTGGTGTATCAGGTGCGTTATGATAAGGCACCTCTGGAACTGGTGGCTAATTCAGAGAGGTTTTTTCCGCAGGACTGGATAACTCCCTGCCGGAGTGACGTCAGTGATGAGTTTGTGAATTACTGTCGTCCATTGATCGGCGAGGATTTCCCCTCGGTGCCGATGATTAACGGGCGTCAGCGTTTTACGTGTTTTAAATCAGTGTTTGCGGACAGGAAGCTTCCCGCTTATGTCCCGGAAGATTACAGGTAGAAAGGAGGATTTGAGTTTATGGATTATGTAGGTCAATTAAAACAGCTGCCGAAAAAATTTGATTTTTTCATTGGTATCGACAGCGATGGCTGCGTGTTTGACACGATGGAAATTAAACAAAAAGAGTGTTTCTGTCCGGCGGTGATCAAGCATATGAAAGTCCAGTCGGTCAGCCGGATGGCGCGTGAGGTCTGGGAATTCGTCAATCTGTATAGCAAGACACGTGGCTGTAACCGTTTTCTGGCGCTTCAACGTTTTCTCCGCCTGCTCCGTGAGCGTCCCGAAGTCGCGGCGCGCGGCGTGAATATCCCTGATTATAAAGTGCTTGACGCGTGGATAGAACGTGAATCCAAGCTGGGCAATCCCGCGCTTCAGGCGGAAGTGGAAAAAACTGGCGATTCTGAACTTGAGACCTTGTTGGCATGGAGTCTGGAAGTCAATGAGCGTATCGGCGATATGGTATATGGCATATCCCCCTTTCCCTATGTAAAAGAATTTTTGGAACAGGCGCGAGTCAAGGCTGATGTGATAGTCGTATCTCAGACCCCACTGGAAGCACTGGAGCGCGAATGGCAGGAAAATCGCATCGAATCTTATATTGAGATGATCGCCGGACAGGAACATGGCACCAAGACCGAGCACATCAAATACGCCACCGAAGGCAAAGGTTATGCGCCTGACAAGATATTGATGATCGGAGACGCTCCGGGAGACCTGAAAGCAGCCACTGGAAATAAGGCTTTGTTCTTCCCTATTATTCCCGGCGCTGAGGAAAGTTCATGGAAAACGCTCGCCGGAGAAGGCCTTGAGCGTTTCTTTGCCGGAACTTTCGCCGGCTCTTATCAGCAGCAACTGATTGAACAATTTGACCGGGCTCTCCCGGAAAATCCTGAGTGGTAGAACATAAATAATTTAAACAGGGGATATTGATGATGAAAAAAGCGGATATTGGACTGATTGGACTGGCGGTAATGGGGGAAAACCTGGTTCTGAACATGGAAAGCAAAGGCTTTACCGTGGCGGTGTACAACCGTACCGTGGATAAAGTGGATAATTTTGTCAATGGGCGCGGCGCGGGAAAGAAATTTATTGGCTGCCATAACCTTGAAGAGCTGTGCGATAATCTCGAGCGCCCGCGCAAAGTCATGATGCTGGTCAAGGCAGGTAAAGCGGTAGATGAACTGATCGAACAGCTCGTGCCTCATCTTGACCCCGGAGATATAGTCATAGACGGTGGGAATAGCCATTTTCCGGATACCATACGCCGTACACAAAGGCTTGAAGAAGCTGGACTTCGCTATATCGGTACTGGCGTATCCGGCGGCGAGGAAGGAGCGCTTAAAGGTCCATCCATTATGCCCGGCGGGCACCCCGGCGCCTGGGAATACGTCAAGCCCATATTCCAAGCCATCTCAGCTCAAGTGGACGGTGAACCGTGCTGCCAGTGGGTCGGCAATGACGGCGCGGGACATTATGTTAAAATGGTTCATAATGGTATCGAGTACGGCGATATGCAGATGATCTGTGAAGCCTATAACTTGATGAAAAACGTTCTCGGACTGTCCAACGATGAGATGCACCGGATATTTACCGATTGGAATAAAGGCGAACTCGACAGCTATTTGATCGAAATAACCCGCGATATTCTTAAGGAAATCGATCCGCAAACCGGAAAGCACGTGGTCGATGTGGTGCTTGACACCGCCGGTCAAAAAGGTACGGGCAAGTGGACCAGCGTCAGTGCTCTGGATCTGGGCGCGGTTGCTCCGACCATCGCGGAGGCGGTGTTTGCCCGCTGCGTGTCGGCTATCAAAGAGGAACGTGTTGCGGCAAGTGAAATACTGCCCGGTCCCGCTGCCGGATTTACTGGCGATAAACAGGCATTTGTCGAGGACATACGCAAAGCTCTTTATGCATCCAAAGTGTGTTCCTACGCTCAGGGCTATCAATTGATGCGTATGGCGGCGGAGGAATATGGCTGGGAATTGAATTTTGGCGATATTGCGCTGATGTGGCGCGGCGGTTGCATTATTCGTGCTAAGTTCCTGGGAGACATCAAGGCGGCATTCGAGAAAAACCCGGGATTGTCTAATTTGCTGCTTGATGATTTCTTTAAAAAGGTGATTGAGGATTGCCAGCAGTCATGGCGTAAAGTGGTCGCCACTGCCGCATATGCCGGAGTTCCGGTACCGGCGTTTTCCAGTGCTTTGACCTATTATGATTCATATCGTTCAGCGGTACTGCCGGCAAATCTGTTGCAGTGCCAGCGTGATTATTTTGGCGCTCATACCTATGAACGCGTAGATTGTGAGCGTGGAAAGTTTTTTCATACTGACTGGTGCAAACTCGGTGGCAATACCACATCCAGCACTTACGAAGTATAAGAAATACACCCTCTGTGTTTCCGGTTGACCGGAAACACAGAGGGAAATATTGATTCGGCCCTTGCGGTGAAAGCGGGAAGCGGTTTTTCCCGCCCGTACGGGTATTGTTATTTTCAGGAGTTATAGTAATGTTTATGGAAGAAACCTTCAGGTGGTACGGACCTGAAGACCAGGTGTCTTTGAAGTATATACTTCAGGCAGGAGCGACCGGCGTGGTTACTTCTCTTCACCATATTCCCTACGGGGAAGTGTGGACGGTCGAGGAGATCATGAAACGTAAAAAGATGATCGAAGCCGCGGGACTCCGCTGGAGCGTAGTTGAAAGTCTGCCCGTGCATGAGGACATTAAAACTCGTACCGGCAATTATAAACAGTATATAGAAAATTATAAACGTTCGCTGTATAATCTCGGCGCTTGTGGCGTTCAGATAGTAACTTATAATTTCATGCCGGTGCTGGATTGGGTAAGAACCGATCTTAGATATCGCATGAGCGACGGTTCGGAGGCGTTGTTCTTTGATCGCCGGACATTTATCGCCTTTGACCTTTTCATTCTTAAGCGTCATGGCGCGGAAAAGGGATGTCCGCCGGAAGCCGTGGAGAAAGCTCGCGAATACTATGAAAGTTTGACCGAAACCCAGCGCAAAGAGCTGGAATTGAATATCATCGATAACTTCCCCGGCTTCAAGGGCGTTACGCTTGACCATATCCGTGAGATGCTCGCAAAGTATGATGACATTGACCGCGCGAAACTCAAAGAACATCTGAAACTGTTCCTGTCGGAAGTCGTCCCCGTTGCCGAAGAAGCTGGTTGCCGGATGGTTATACATCCTGACGATCCGCCGTTTCCGGTGCTCGGACTGCCGCGTATATTCAGTCATCTTGAGGATATCCGGGAATTGCTGGCAATGGTTGACAGCCCGTCCAATGGTATCTGTTTCTGTGCCGGATCGTTCAGCGGCAGACTTGATAACGATATTGTGGCGATGTTTAAAGAATGCGCTCACCGGGTCGGATTTATTCACTTGCGCAGCACTCAGCATGATAGCGAAGGCAACTTCTATGAAGCGAAGCATCTTGAAGGTTGCGTGGATATGTATGGGCTGGTAAAGGCTATTGTTGAGGAGCAGATTGTGCGCAAGGGAGCCAATCGCGCCGACTGGAAAATTCCATATCGTCCGGATCATGGTCATACTATGCTTGATGACCTGGATAAACCGGCGTGTCCGAATCCCGGATACTCCGCTATAGGTCGTCTGCGCGGCATGGCGGAAATACGCGGGTTGGAATTTGGTATTCTTAACGCGTTTTTCCCTCATTGCTTGCATATCAGCGACTGAACAGGCGTTTGATTTCTGCTTAAAATAAAAGCGGGCGTTGCCGGAGCGATGCCCGCTTTTTCTATTTATGGAAAATTTATTTTTGTATAAATATCAGTAAAGCTGTAACCATGTAGCTGGAAAACACGATATAGTCTGTGTATATTTGTTTCATAATATATGGGATATAAGTTTGTAAACGCTAAATGGAGTATTCTGGTTAAGATGCTTAAAGATAAGAAGTTATTTGTAGTTATGCGTGTGGTTGTTTCTGTTCTGGTGCTTGGCGTCGGGGTTGGGGTTTTCTTTGGCTCCGGTATTTTTAAGCCGCAGCCGCGACAGCGCGACGTCTCTGAAACGGTCAGAAATCTTACCGGTATACCGGTTGAATTGGGGACGGTGAAACTTTCTATTTCAGGTTTCGGCAAAGTTCAGGCGGTGCAGACTATAGCGTTGAGTTCCGAAGTAAAAGGCAGGATTATAGAAAAACATCCTATGCTTAAGCCAGGTGCTTTATTGAACAAGGGCGAGGTACTCCTGCGCATTGATAAATCTGATTACGAGGCTCAATTGATTCAGACCGAAGCTGATATAAAGCAGTTGACCAAGGAGAAAGCCATTATCGAGCGTTTTATCGTTGATACAGAAGCGCAGCTTAAGTTGATATTGCGCATCAAAGCGCTTCATACAGATAATTATGATCGTATTAAAGGACTGTATGAAAAACAGGCGTCTTATCGTACCGCGCTTGAACAGGCGGAGATAACTATGCATACTCAGGCGGAAAAGGCGGTCAATACCAATGCTTCTCTGGAAAAAGCCCGGCTCCAGCTTGATACGGTTGAGGCACAGATAAAACGCGCTGTCGCGGAAAAGGATCTGGCGGCAAATAATATCAACCGATGCGTCATTTCCTGTCCGGTAAAAGGACGTCTGAAGGCATCGTTTGTGGAAGAGGGCGAATATGTCAACGTTGGACAGAAACTTTTTGATATTGCCGACGACAGTTCTTTGGAAATTCCGGTGTCGCTGGACGCTGGAGAAGCCGCTAAGGTTTTGCCGCTTCAGCAGATTGCCTCCGACACTTATGCCAATTGGTTTTCCGCGGCAAACGGCATCCCGGTTATCATTGAGTGGCTGGAGGCTCCGGAGAGAAGCCGTTGGCATGGAAAAGTCTTGCGCCTGGAGGAATTTGACTCTAATTCCGGTACTTTTAAGTTTGTAGTCAGCCCGATCAGTTCGGCGATCAATGGTGATATTAACGTCTTGCCGTTGGTCGAAGGCATGTTTTGTAAAGTTAAATTCCAGGGCGGGGAGTTGGCTAACGCCATGCTGGTGCCGTGGATTGCTTTGCAGGTGGATGGCAAGGTGTTTGTGGTTAATCGCGATGGCGTGCTTGAGGGCAGGCGGGTAAAGGTTTATTCCAGCAATAAGGACGCGCTGGTTGTAACTTCCGGCCTTGAGCAGGGAGAATATATTGTAACCCAGAAACTTCCGCGCGGGATCGTTAACGGCATGAAGATAAACGTGGCGGCTCCGGCAGATGATCGTTATAATTTTAAGGACGTCGAATTCATTACACCGGTACAGACCGTGCAGGAAAAATCCACTATTCCGGCACCTGTGGTCAAACCGGATAATTCCTGACGCGATGGGGATTTAATATGAGAAGTATGTTAAAAATATTTATCAGTAATCCGGTGTTGTCCAACGTGATGATGCTGTTGATAGTGGTCGCCGGTATTCTCGGCGCCAGCGGCATGGTACGTGAAAGATTCCCCAATTTTACCTTGGACATGGTTTCCGTGTCGGTGCCATATCCAGGTGCCGACCCGGAAGAAGTTGAGGAAGGTATCTGTATTGTTATCGAGGAAGCGCTGGACGGCTTGCAGGGAATTAAAAAGATAACCACCACCGCCTCGGAAGGATCGGGATCGGCGCAGATAGAACTTGAAGAATCGGCGGATCTTTATCAGGTGCTCAATGATATAAAAAATCGTATTGATTCGATAAATACTTTTCCTGTTGACGCGGAGAAGCCTTCTGTTTCCGAACTCAAATTTCGCGGCGATGTACTTGCTGTGATCATTTGGGGGGATTTGCCGGAAAGACAGCTAAAGGAGCTGGCGCGCAGGATAGAACGGGATATCGCTCAATTGCCGGAAGTTACTCAGACCTCGGTTTCCGGTATCCGCGATTATGAGATAACCGTGGAATTGTCAGAGGAGCAGATGCGGCGTTACGGTCTCAATTTTGACCAGGTAAAACAAATTATTCGCGATAACAGTTATAACTTTTCCGCAGGGCAGATCCAGACTCGCGATGAGGATTACCGCATACGTGCTCTTGGGCGTAAGTACAGCGCCAAGGAATACATGGACATCCCGGTGGTTGCCAACAGTGATGGTACTATAATCACTTTGGGACAGATTGCCGAGATACGGGATACATTTGATGCCGATGCCAAAGCTTATTCCTATTTTAACGGCAAACCGGCGGTATCAGTTAATGTATTTAAAACGGAATTTGAAGACGCCATCAAGATTTCCAACGCCGTGCGTAAGTTTGTAGAACAAAAACAGCGGGAACTGCCTGCCAATGTTCATCTTTCAATATTCCGCGATAACTCAAAAATGGTCATAGATCGTATTCGTATCCTGTTGGAAAGCGGCGCTATGGGATTGGTACTGGTGTTTCTCGCTCTATGGATGTTTCTTGATCTGAGGTTAAGTTTCTGGGTTACGATGGGGATTCCTATTTCTCTTGCCGGCGGTCTGGCGCTGATGAGTGCTTTTGATTGTTCCTTAAACATGTTGTCATTGTTCGGGCTTATCATGGTGCTGGGGATAATAGTCGATGATGCCATTGTCATAGGAGAATCTATTTATGCCAGGCGGGAGCGGGGCGACGGTATGCTGGAGTCCGCGATTGATGGCACTAACGAGGTTGCTTTACCTGTTTTTGCCGCGGTGTTGACTACTATCGTGGCGTTTATTCCGTTGTTTTTTGTGAATGGAGTGATGGGTAAATTCATTCGTCAGATTCCTATCCCGGTGGTTGCCGCGTTGAGCTTCTCGCTGGTGGAAGGTTTGTTTATATTGCCGGTGCATCTGCGTCATCTGCCGCGTAAATTGGATGTTGTCAAGCGGGGAATTTTTTCTTATCCCGGACGTTTCAGAAAAATGATTACCGGAGGTATGGAGTTTTTTGTAGACAGGATGTATTCCCCTTTTATCGTGGTTGCGCTTCATTGGCGTTATGTTACATTATGTGTATCGGTGTTTGTTTTTCTGGCGGTTACGGGAATGGTTTACAACGGTGTCGTCAGATTTGTATTTTTCCCGCAGAGCGATAGCGATCTCATACGGGCGGTGGTGGAAATGCCGCCAGGAACACCGCTGGATGACACCAGGAAGGTCTCGGATATCGTTGTAGCCGGTTGGGAGAAAGTCAATCGAGACTATCGGGACAAGTATGGCAAAGACGTTTCTGTTGATGTGTATACCGTCATTGGCGGCAGTATCAGCTGGCGCGGATCAGGTAAACCCAACGAATTCACTGTGGCTGTAGAACTTGAGGGGGCTGAGAACCGGAAAGTTGAGTCCCGGGAGCTGATTAGTCAGTGGAAAAAAGCCATAGGAGATTTGCCGGGAGTGTATTCTACTCAGTTTCGGGCTATGCGCGGAGGTCCCGGCGGTAATCCTATTGAATATGAGTTGCGTGGCGATAGCATGAAGGTAATTCTCAGTGCCGCCAATGAGCTTTTGGCAAAACTTAAGACTTTTGATGGACTTTATGACCAGCAGGTTGACTGGACTCCGGGCAAGCGTGAATTTGTAGTGCGTCTTAAGCCAGAGGCTCATGCTTATGGTTTAAGCTTGAGCGATGTGGCATCGTATGTTCGCGGCGGATTTTATGGAGCTGAGGCGTTGCGCATCCAGCGTGGACGTGATGATGTGAAAGTAAAAGTTAAATTTCCTGAGAAAAGCGGTAGGAATTCGATTGATTATTTTAACCGTCTGAGAATAAAAACGCCTTCAGGCGAGCGTATACCATTTAAATCGGTGGCGGATATAAGTCTGGAGGAAGGACAGAGTTCTATTGTACGTAAAGACCGGCAACGGGTTGTGAATGTCATATCCGATATCAATGATGATGTCGCCAATGCTCAGGAAGTTTATGCCGCTCTCAATTCGTCTTTCATTCCTGAATTGATGAAAAAGTACAATGATGAAGTCAGCTGGAGTACCGGTGGGCAGGAAGAGGAAAGACGGGAGTCATTCAAGAGTTTGTATGTGTGGTTCCCTTTGTGTATGTTCGGGATATACTTTATCATCGCCTCGATATTCCGTTCATATGTCCAGCCTCTGGTTATCATGACCACTATTCCTTTCGGGCTTATAGGTGGAGTTTTGGGGCATATGCTTTTCGGTATGCCGTTGACTATACTCAGCATCTTCGGTATGGTGGCGTTGACGGGCATAGTGGTCAATGACGCCATTGTGCTTATCGAGTGCGTAAACAGCAGACTTCAGGACGGACGTTCTTTATTCGTTTCTTTACGCGAGGGTGGCAAGCGTCGTTTCAGAGCCATATTTTTGACTTCTTTTACGACTTTCGCCGGATTGATGCCGATTATGCTGGAACGCAGTTTTCAGGCGCAGTTTTTGAAGCCTATGGCGGTGGCTATAGCCTTTGGGGTGGTGTTCGCCACCTTGTTGACTTTGGTATTGATCCCTTGTCTGTTTGTAATTCTCAATGATATGCGTAGATTATGCTATGGTCTGATGCATTTGCGCTGGCCGTCGCGTGAGGAGGTGGAGCCCAGAAGTAAGCGCTACCTCCGTCAGCATAAGGAAATCACTTTAAAGGAAGATATTGTCGATGAGCATGAAATTAGAGCTAAAAAGCGAATACATAGAATTGGTTAAACTGTTGAAGCTAGCCGGTTTCGCCGAATCCGGCGGACAGGCTAAAATAATGGTGGAAGAGGGCGATGTTCTCGTTGATGGTCAAGTCGAGCTTCGTAAGCGATTTAAGGTGCGCCCGGGACAAACGGTTGTAGTCGGGGAGCAGTCTGTTGAAGTCGCTTGAGCGAATGGACGCCGGTCTATATGCTTACTTGCGCGGTTACCTGAGCGAAGCGCGTCTGGCGCGGTTTGAACATATCCTTGATAACCGTACGCGGCATTTTACCTTGGTGCTGGAGGATATTTTTCATGCGCCTAATGCCGGAGCGGTCATCCGTACCTGCGAGTGCTTTGGCGTACAGGATATATATGTGATTGAAAACAGTAAGCCTTTTCAATTGAATACCAGAGTTGTCAGAGGCTCGGCAAAGTGGACTACTTTGCGGCGTACTGATTCATCCGAGCAATGTGTGGAGGAGCTCCGGGCGGCAGGATACCGCATCGCCGCGACTACTTTACGCGAGGACAAACCGCTTATCTCTCCCGAGGACGTCCCGGTAGACGAGAAGGTGGCTTTGTGTATGGGCAGCGAGGAGACCGGACTGAGTGATTATATACATGAACAGGCGGATTATTATGTACATATACCTATGTATGGTTTCACTCAGAGTCTGAATATATCGGTCAGCGCGGCTTTGTGCCTGCGTGCCATGCTGGCAAAGTTGCGGGACAGCAATGTAGACTGGCGTCTCAGCGAGGACGAAAAGCAGCAACTGCGTGAACATTGGGTTCAACACAGTGTAAAACATCTCGACGTCCTGCTCCGGCACTATGATATTGCGTATTTTACCAAATGAACCAAATCAGTTTAGCGGATATTCTTTTTGTTGAATGTTGAATCACATTTAAATTGTTTGCTTTAAATAACTTGAATTGTAATTTGAAAAATACTGGTTGCGTTAATTTTACATTCGATAGTTCTATGATTTTTTTGCTCATCGTCCGGTTTGTATTCTATCCTGCTTGAAGTGTGCGAATGAATTCAATATAGAGGGAACGCATAGCTTGACTTGGAACCAATTTACTCATTTCAATGAGGTGTAAGATTAATTGATTCTAGTGCGGGGCGTGTAGTGGAAGTTTTCATTGGCGGTGAACATTTGTTTGCGTTGAGCATAAATCGATTGCATGATCCCCAGATAGATCATTGTGCTGACCATGAACGAACCGCCATAGCTTACCAGCGGCAGGGGCAGTCCGGTGATCGGCATCACGCCTATGCTCATGCCGATGTTTACAAAAGTGTGCATAAATAGCATGGCGGCAGTTCCACATGCGAGATACTGTCCGAAACGATCTTTTGCCAGTATGGCCGTGCGGATCACCGAAAATAACAGCATCACATACAGGAAGATCAGGGTGCTTACTCCGATGAAGCCGGTTTCTTCGGCGATTACGGAGAAAATAAAGTCGGTATTGGATACGGTTTGCGGCAGAAATCCTAGCTGGTTTTGATTGCCTTGCATGTATCCTTTTCCTGAGAGTCCGCCGCTACCGACCGCCAGTTTGGACTGTAGTTGATTCCAGCCGCGGTTTTTTACGTCTTTGCCGGGATCAAAGAACACCGCGATCCTTTCGCGCTGATATTCCTTGAGCACTGGATATACGCGATAGTATTCATTCAAAGCCCCCAGCGCGGCCAGTATCATTCCTAGCGAGGCGCCAATTATGATGTATTTCCATTTCAGATTGGATATAAATATGATTGCGGCGGAAATGGGAATCAGTACTAATGCGCTGCCCAGATCAGGTTCTTTTAATATAAGCAGGAAGGGCAGGGCGATGACAGGAACAAGCAGCAGGAAATGCGACAGCCTGTTGATGTTGAATGTCCTGGTGGTCATTATCCATGCCAGCAGCACCATAACGCCGAGCTTGGCAAATTCCGATGGTTGTATCCGGAGCGGCCCGATTTGAAGCCAGCGTTTGGCTCCATATATTTTTAAATCGAATATCAGTACGGCTATAAGCATCAGCACTGTGGCGACATATACCGGCCAGGCGAAACGTCTGAGCCAGGTATAATCGATCATGGTCAGGAAAAGCCAGCAGCAGAAGCCCACAAACAGCCATTGGAGTTGTTTAGTCCAGAAGCTCATGGCGTGTGTACTGCCGACTTGTTGGCCGGTGCCGTAAATAAACAGCAGTCCAATGGTAATAAGCAGAGAAAAGGAAATTATCTGGATAAAATCAGTGCGTACATAGAGTCTATGGAGAAAATTGGAAAGTTTTGCTGTCTGATCCTGAGTTTCCACAATACATTCCACTATTTTACAGGTTGGCGCATTCAGTTATCCAAGGAGTTATCGGCCATTATTTCTTTTACTAAAGAGGAATCGAATACTTTTTGGATATGCTGTCTGCATTTTTTGTCGGTGCGATCCCTGACTTTGAATTCCGGGTTGAGCACCATGGTCGCATGAGCCAGATGATCGATGTATTCCGCCATTTTAAAAGGGTCGAGAACTTTGCTTTTGTAACCACGGTCAAGCAGTTCATAATACAGGCTTTTCCCGCAGGTATACTTATCCACATTCATGGCAAAGCGCAGATTTTCGCGAAAAAGCACATCAGTACGGAACAGGGCGCATATGGTGCGCACATAAAAGTCGTCGCGTTTGCCTTTGTTCTTCAGTTTGCGAATAAGTTTTTTTACATCTGTACAGCGTTTAAGCAACAACTCCCAGCGGGGTTTCAGGTCGAGTTTACCTCCTCCCACGCAGGCGATGTCTTTATGGCAGTATGACACCATATCTCTGAGCCATCCTTTTTTGTGGACAAAGGTGTCTGAATGCATGGGCATGAAAAATTCAGTACTGCAAGCTTCCAGACCTTTATCCAAAGCGGTTCCATGAGCCCAGGAGCCGCTGTCTTTCATCTCGCCAGGACGCTCAATGAGCTTTATCCAGGACAGACTTCTAAGGTATTCAAGGGATGAGTCGCCCGAATCATTATCCACCACAATGACTTCGTACGGGAAATCGGTGAACTTACGTATACTGCGCAGGCACAGCCGCGTAAGTTCCTCGGTTTTGTAGTTTACCACGCAGATGGTAACTTTTCCGGGCGTCAGATTATTTATTTCAGTCATACTTCAAAAGTCTGTTCTCTTTTGGGACCGACGGAAATGATACCGATCTGAGCGTCAACCAGTTCCGCCATTCTGGTCAGATACTTTCTGGCTTTCTCCGGCAATTCATCCCATGAGCGTGCGTTGCAGGTGCTTTCCTGCCAGCCTTCCCAGTTTTCCCAGACAGGTTTGACTTTGTAAAGGAGTTCACTGTTTGATGGCATTTCGTCATAACGTTTGCCGTCTATTTCGTAAGCCACGCAGATTCTGAGCAACGGCAAATTATCGAGTACGTCAAGTTTGGTCAGCGCGAGTTTATTGACGCCATTGACCATACATGAATATCTTGACGCGACCGCGTCAAACCATCCGCAACGGCGCGGACGCCCGGTGGTGGCTCCGAATTCATTACCGGCTTTCCTGAGCGCAACGCCTTCTTCGTTATCCAGTTCTGTCTGGAAAGGACCTTCGCCAACGCGGGTGGTATAGGCTTTCATCACGCCATAGACTTCTTCTATGTGGCGTGGGGACAAACCGGTTCCGGTGCAGGCGCCGCCGGAGGTGGTGTTGCTGCTGGTTACAAAAGGATAGGTGCCGTGGTCAATATCAAGGAGTGCGCCCTGAGCACCTTCAAAGAGTACATTTTTTCCGGCTTTAACCATTTTATTGACGCAGAGAACGGTGTCTTCAATATAGCTTTGGAGGTATTTTGCGGCGTTTTTGAGTTTTATCCATTCAGCGTCGGCGTCTACAGTCTGGAAGCCGCCGGCGGTGAAAACAGCGTTGTATTCCGCGCAGTGAGCTCTGAAGCGGGCTTCAAATTTTTCCAAGTCAAGCATTTCCAGTGCTCTGATGCCACTGCGGTCGGCTTTGTCGCAATATGCCGGACCTATGCCGCGGTTGGTGGTGCCGATCTTGGAACCTTCCGCCCTGCGGGATTCCTTGAAGGCGTCCATGAGCCGGTGGTAAGGCATGATCAGATGAGCTTTATCGCTGAGTTTGACGTTTTTTACGCAGACATTGCGTTTTTCAAGGTCGCGCATTTCATCTTCGAGCGCGATAGGGTCAACCACCAGTCCATTACCGATTACGTTGACCACTTCCGGACGGAATATGCCTGATGGTACCAGGTGGAGAACGTATTTTTCATTGCCGATCTCAACGGTATGACCGGCATTGTTGCCGCCCTGAAAGCGAACAACCATGTCAACGTCACGGGTCAATACATCAATTATTTTACCTTTTCCTTCATCGCCCCACTGGGTTCCTACTAATACGGTAACAGACATTTTTTGTTCCTTATTGTATTTGGAGTTTGTTTTTTGTAAATCGTCAATATGTAAAAATAAAGAATACAATCGTTGCCGATGACCGGATTATCACACATTTCACTTAATATCCGGACAAAGTCTATAAGATAGTCTCTATGAGGAATTTTACAACTGCAAAGGAGTTTAAAATCATTTATTTTATAATGAGCTTCAATGCTTTGCGGGTATTATTCGTAAATGATATATTTTTGATTTGACAGTGGGGTTTGTTGTTGTATATTATATTTTTGTTTTGTCGCAGACGGCGACAAATCTATGGATTTATAAGCAATGTTCCACCTTACGGGTGAGGTGGATGCAGAAAAGAAAAAGCACCCGGGCGTAGTGATAATTAATTTTGGATAAGTGACGCGGACATTCTTTCCTGTATGCAGACGTATGGCGTCTGCCGTGGCCGACACTGGCTTTGTATCAGTTTCTGATTTGTACGAGGGAATGACTAAGTTGCTTTACGAACGGATATTTGGATTAGCGGCAACTTGTGTCTGAAAGATTCCCCGGACTTTCGCATAGAAATTTGAGAAAACGGATTTTCAGCTATTTTTCCCCTGAAACATTTTATACCCTCCGGAATGGAGGCGGGCAGACGCCTGCCGTTTCGCCGGATGGTTGTGTGTTCCCGATTGTGATAATCACTCTGCCCGCGCAAACAGGAAAAAAGACAGAATGAGTAATTTAGAAAAATTCAGAGAATTGGGAATTTCCGAACAGACCCTGGCGGCACTTGAGAAAAAAGGTTTTGAAGAGCCATCGCCTATTCAGGCACAGACTATCCCTTTGCTGCTCCAGGGCGAAAAAGATATAATAGGACAAGCTCAGACCGGAACAGGCAAGACTGCCGCGTTTGGCATACCTATCGTTGAAATCCTTCAGGAGCATCGTAACTATGTGCAATCTCTTATCATGGCTCCGACTCGCGAGCTGGCTATTCAGGTGGCAGAAGAGATAAACTCCCTCAAGGGCAGCAGGAATCTTGAGGTAATGCCTATTTACGGCGGACAGTCCATAGAAATTCAAATGCGCAGACTAAAAAAAGGCGTGGATATAATCGTGGGTACCCCTGGACGCTTGCTGGATCTCATGCGACGCGGCTATATAAAACTTGATCGCGTTTCCATTGCCGTCCTTGATGAAGCCGATGAAATGCTCAATATGGGTTTTATCGAAGACATCGAAATGATCCTGGCCGAGACTGGTCCGGAAAAACAGATGCTGATGTTTTCTGCTACTATGCCGCCCCAGATCATGTCCATAGCTGAAAAATTTATGGGCGAATATGAAATAGTAAGAGTCAAAAAGGAGCAGCTTACTACCAATTTGACTGAGCAGATATATTTTGAAGTTAAGCGCGGCGACAAATTTGAAGTGCTTTGCCGGATCATTGATATTGAGCCGGACTTCTATGGTCTGGTGTTCTGCCGTACCCGAAATGATGTTGATGAAGTTGCGCGTGACCTTATGAATCGCGGCTATTCCGTAGAGGCTTTGCATGGAGACATCTCTCAGGCACAGAGAAATAGAGTTATTGAAAAGATAAAAAGTCATTCCGTAAATATCCTGGTAGCCACTGATGTGGCGGCACGTGGCATTGACATCAATAACCTTACCCATGTCATCAATTTTTCCATTCCGCAGGATCCTGAAGCCTATGTGCACCGTGTCGGTCGTACTGGTAGAGCGGGAAATGAGGGAACCGCCATCACTTTTGTAACTCCGGCTGAATATCAGAAGCTTACTCAGATCAAACGTTTTGCCAAAGCGGATATAAAGAAACGGCAGTTGCCGCAAGCCCGGGATATTGTAAAGGGCAAAAAGGATCGTATAGCCGAGGACGTCGCTGATATGATAAGCGGGGAATTGCATGTCGACTATATGGATTTTGCTAATGAGCTTCTCCGGAACAATGACCCTGCGGTTTTGATTGCCGCTATGCTCAAGCAGCAGTATAAAGATGAACTGCTTGAGGAAAGTTATTCTCAAATAAATTCTTCCGGCACTAAGATCCGGGATAACAGTGAGCCGGTTGATTCAGGCGGCAGAGCACGTCTGTTTGTGGCTCTCGGCAAGAAGGACGACTTCAATCCCAAAAAACTGGTGGATATGATCTGGGATAAGGCAAAAGTAAAAAGCCGTTTGATCCAGGATGTCAAATGTTTTGACACCTTTTCATTTATAACCGTTCCTTTCGTAGAGGCTGAAAAACTTGTTGAAGTTTTCCGCAGAGAAGGACGGGGTAATAAGCCGCTAATGGAAATGGCAAGTGAAAAGAAGGATAAAGAAGGTCGTAGCGAAAATGATTCGGACTTCAAGGGTGGCAGAAACGCCAGACCTAAAAAGAAGAAACCTTTCTCAAAGAGCAAAGGCGCTCCGAAACGCAAGTAACGCTTCTTTTATTTAGTCCCGCAGGGTGTCGCTGGTTTCAGCGGCCTGTGGGACGCCGCTTTTAGTGCTTTGAGTTTTTTGTCCATTAGCTCTGCCGCCTTGGCGTCAAAGAAGTTTTCTACAAATTTATCAAAGATTATCTGTTGCGCCAGCGGGGATGGATGCAACATGTCTTCGGCATAAAAGCGGTAGTCACGCAATTCATCATTGAGTATTTCGTATGCGGGAAAATAATAACATTTGTCTGGATGAGCGCTTACGCAATCATGAATGGCACAGAGCAGCGCGGATTTGCTTCTGGAGTTCAGAATCAGATCACCGGGATAGTGTCTGACCGGGGATAATGTAATGACTATCCTGCAATCCTGATTCACCCCGAAAATGCACTTCACTGTTTCTTCAAGGTTTTTCAGGTTATCCTGAACTGATAATATTTTCTTTTCGAATTTGTTCTGTGGCACTTTGTGACAGTTGGCGACAATTGCTCCGGTTTCCCTGAGTTCATACACCACCGATGAGGACAGCGTTATCACGCACATGGAGCAGGAGCTGAGCGAATCGGCGAACTCCAGCATAGATTTATTCGCCAGATTTACCGCCGTTTCCCGTTTCGGCTGAGAAAAACAACCGTGATGCTTCCAACTATGCCATAAACCATTGAATTCAAAGAAATCTTCATCCGTATACCGCTCCCGTTTGCATGCCCGGTTCACTGCGGAAAATATTGACGCAGAATTATAAAGTATGCCGTTAGGGTTGTTTGCTCCTTTTACTCCCCGCTCGAACAGACGCGAGATCAGAGCATCCGCAAAGCACGAACCTATCCCGGCGATGCCTGCTTCAGCATTGACTTTAAAACTATATTCCGGGAATGTTACCGATGTTTGAAATTTGATGTTTTTTCGCATACAATCAGCTTATTTTTGAGTTTTTTATGTTTTTACTATAAATAATATAGCATATCCAGTCGAACTTTATAGAGTGTGTTCATTAATTTTCATCCCGTTGATTTTGTCGCGCACGTAAGTGAGGGGGTAATTATGAGAATCAAGTTTTTGTTTTGTATCATTCTCGTTGTTGTTGTAACCGCTGTTCTTATCGCATTGGGGCTGTGGCACGAGTCCAGAAGAGTTCTTTACCAAGATGTCCTCAACCGGATCGCCGGCGTTTCCAATCAGGTTAGAGATGAAATACGTCAAAATGAACTGATTAGACATTCTCTTGTTCTTGAACTCAATGCGAGCGCACGGAAAACTTTGCTGGAAATGCTCAAGGAACCTGACTTTTCAGATAAAAGTCCCGAGTCGATCTTGAACTGGCTTTGTGTAAAATACGATGTCCGCTCTATAACTTTTATCAATCGGCGTGGCAAAGATTATCATCGCAGCTCACTTGTTGGATTAAATCCCGAACGTCTGAACTCCACTACCATAAAACATTTTATCGATAAGAATACAGGACAGGGCAATTTGCTGTTTGTAGCCCCTTGGAACGATATGTCCACTCGCGGAGCGTTTCAATACTGCTACTTCAGTCCGGAAAATAAAGACTATGTCGTCGAGATATCCTATAATGTGGAAAGATTTATCGCCGAAAAATATGGCAGAGAATTCTATGATGTTGTTTTCAGAAACTTCATAAACCCGGAAAAATGGGGATTCCCAGGATTGCGTGAAATAAAACTCGTCAGAATTTCTTCAGGAGACGCCGCGCCATCCGATAAAAATACAAAAACATTGCACCTGTCCAATGATGATATGACTAAATTAAGCACGTTTCGCGAGTTGACTAAACAGGATGGCAGCAAAGTTACAGTAATAAAATCTCTGCCCGAAGACAGTGTTGCTGCCGATTCCAACAGCTATTCCCCGCGGGCTGTTGTGCTTGAATTCGACGTGTCAGTGGCCGGTGAAAAATTATTGCACCTTCTTACACGGGTGATAATATTCATCGTGGCAGTATCTATCTGCGTCCTGCTCGTGTTCTCTCCATTGTTTAATCGTTACTTCTTCTCCAAAATATTGAACATAAATAATGGTCTCGAAGCCCTGTCCAACGGAGATTTTTCCAGTAAAATCAATCTCGACGGCGATGATGAATTCGGCCGGATAGCAAAAAACATCAATGATATGTCCTTCAAGCTAATGGACTGGTCATCAAGCCTTCTCCATAGCGAGAAAAAACTCAGAAATATCCTCGACGGACTCCCTCTGTACATCACCCTGTGTGATAAAAACGGCAATCCTGAATTCTATAATAACTGCTGGACCAAACTTGGCTATACCAAGGAAATGCTCAAACAGAAAAATTTCACCGATCTCATCAAGGATCCCGTCAACATGCGCATACTTCCTTACCTCGAAAAACTCGTCAGCGGCAAGGAGGTTTCCAGACGCTACGAAATGGAGTACTTCAGCGAGGAAGGTGAAGTTTTCTATGTGCGTGCTTTCTTTATCCCCATATATGATGATAATTCCGGGGATCCCAAGATACTGATCATGGCCGAAGATATAACCCAGAAAAAACTTACCGAGGAAAAACTCGAGGAATCCAACACTTGGTACCGTGCGTTCTGGGAATTCTCCGCCGAAGGCATAGGCCTTATAGATTACAATCAAAGATGCTTTATCCGAGCCAATCCGCGCATTCGCAATATGCTCGGATACTCTGAATATGAAATACTTAACCTCCGGATGAATGACATAATTCCGGCACCCAGACAAAATGAGTTCGCAGAACTATGCGAAGGTATTCTCATGACCGGCAGCATGGTTTATGAATACGAACTGCAACGCAAGGATGGCTCGACTTTTTTTGCCGATATCGGTGGAACCATCATTCAACTCAAAGACAGAAAGTACTTCCTCATGTTTTTTAAAGACGTTTCCGACCGCATTGAAGCCGATCAGATCGCGCGGGAAGCTCAGCTGGAGCGGAAGATGATCCTGGAGAATATCTCCGAATATATCTCTTTCATAGATAAAGACATGAATATAGTATGGGCTAATAAATCTCCATTTAATAACTCTTCTGCTGAAAATATGCTCGGCAAACCATGTTATAATCTTCTCTTTGACCGGGACGAAATCTGTCATGAATGCCCCGTTCCTGAACTTATGCGTACCGGAACCAGCGCTGAAAGAGAAGTTGAATCAGAAAATGGCGATGCTATTCTCATTTCAGTTGAACCTGTCAAAAACGGCAGTGGCGATATTATAGGAGTTATCGAAACGGTAAAAGACATCACCGAATTACGTAAACTCGAACGTCAGCTCTTCCAGTCCCAGAAAATGGACGCAGTAGGAAAACTCGCCGGCGGCGTGGCTCATGACTTCAATAATCTTCTCCAAATCATTTTAGGCTACGGCGAACTCGTAGGAATGGCTCTTGAAAAAGAAGAGACACGCGAACTTTGGAATAACGTGATGGAAGCCGGAAACAAGGGCCGAAGACTGGTCAATCAACTACTGTCATTCAGCAGGTCAAAGAAAAATGATTTCCAGTTTGAACCTATTTGCTTGAACAGCGCCATAAAAGACTTCCGCAAAATGGTAGGACGCATTCTTGGAGAACATGTGAACCTGAAAATTAACCTTACTGAAGACACCGCCGACATTCTTGCCGATACCGGACAGGTAGAACAAGTATTGATGAATCTTTGTGTAAACGCACGGGATGCCATGCCGGAAGGGGGCGTCTTGACCATCAACACCGAATGCGTTGAACTCGAACCCCGTTACTTCAAAGCATCAGCTGAAGTGGCTTCCGGCAAATTCATATGCTGCTCTGTATGTGATACCGGCGTCGGCATGAGCCGCGATATAGTACAAAAGATATTTGAACCATTTTTTACTACCAAGGAAATAAACAAAGGCACCGGTTTGGGTCTTTCTACGGTTTACGCCATCATGCAGCGCCATAACGGCTTTATTGAGGTGGATAGTAAAGAGGGCAAGGGCTCCGTGTTTAAATTGTTCTTTCCCGTTCATTGTCAGGAAACAACTGTTGTGGTTAAAGAGCTTGATGCGCACGCTGATAACCCGATAATGACCGGGGAGGGGAAAAGCGTTCTTCTGGTTGAAGATGAGGAGCTTGTCCGTTTATATGGAGTAAATATCTTAAAAGAAGCCGGTTACAAAGTTACCGCGGCTAAAGACGGACTTGAAGCCTTGAATGCCTTTTATTCAAATCCAGAAGAATTTGATCTGGCGTTGATCGATGCCGTACTTCCGCGCCGGAGCGGCAAGGAAGTGGCGGAAAAAATCAGAGAAAAACGTCCCAATATTCCTGTCATTTTCTGTTCTGGTTACAATGAGGATTCTCTCAGTGGAATTTCCAACGAATTTCTCGTCACCAAACCATACGGAAAAAAAGATATGCTCCGGGTTCTTTCGCGTGCATTAAATCTGGCTTGACCACTACCCGGAGGACAACGTCAAGCGACTGTTTGAAAAAATGCTGGAACGGTCAAAAATCAAACTGAGGTAAACTTTTTTCAGGCATTTATATTTTGTGGTTCGGATCGTTGAGATTTCTGGGCTTTTCTCTTTGGGTGCTGACTTAAACCGTTTAAGAAATCAACCCAGAGGTTGAATCGCTGAGAAAATCTAATTATGGCATGCTTTACACCGGTATGTCGGAGGGAATCAACAACAAAATAAAGGTGATTAATGAGTTATGGAGTCCATGATATGTGAATCCACATTTGCATCCCGGCAGGTATGTGCCTGCCGGGATGATTGTTTAGCTATAGCTAGTTGAGCATAACTTGTCCGCCGGTTACAGGGATTGCCTGACCGGTTTCGTATTTCTGTTCGACCGCGTATATGATCGCTTTTGCAACGTCTTTGGGGAAGCATCCGCGATTCATTGGGATCTGCTTTTCATAGAATTTCTTTACATCTTCGACACTTTTTGCGCCTGGAACTTTGCCGCTGTTAAGATACTGTACAAACAGACCGCGATCGGGATCGCTCCACAGCGGGCCATCAAAGAAATTGCCCGGGCATACGCTGTTCACCTTGATCTTGTCGGATACCAGTTCGAGCGCGAAACTTTGGGTCAGGCCGATTGTGCCGAATTTGCTTCCTGCATAAGCTCCATTGCGGTTGCTGCCGGCAAGACCGCTCTTGGAATTGACTTGAACAATATCCGTCCAGTTATCTCCGTCAGCATTCTGGAGCGACATGACTTTTGCCGCGTGTTTGGCACAGAGGAAATATCCGGTATAGTTGATGTCCGTAACAAAATCCCAGTCTTTTTTATCCAGTGTTTTGACCGAACCGGCACGCAGTACGCCGGCGTTGGCGACAAATATATCCAGTCCGCCGCACATACACACGAGCTTTTCGATCATGTTCTGAACCGATTCTTCCGAGCCGATATTGACTTCCAGCGCGATGCTTCTGATTTTTGCTGATGATGCGTTGATCTTATCCGCCGCTGTTTGAGCACCATCCATATTTAGGTCGGCGATTGCTACGGTGGCTCCTTCGTTGGCGAGCTCTTCGGCGATGCCGAAACCGAATCCCTGAGCACCTCCGGTAACTACCGCTATTTTGCCGGTCAGTCTGCCACCGCCGGAACCGGATGCGACTTTTTTGCGATATGATTCGACTTCCCAGTTTTCAATGAATTCGCGAGCGGCGTCAGACAGGTAATTTACACCACCAAAAGCTTCGGTGAGCTGTT
>JAFGXT010000159.1 GCA_016936495.1 Victivallales bacterium | reverse complement strand
TGAAGATTTTGAAGGAGAACTTGCGACGGTCTATGGCTCTTACGACGATGAGTTGTAATGATCACGGGTTGCGCGCAGTTCTGTAATCCCTTGGAGACAGGCCGGTGTTTTTTCTGAATTGCCTGGAGAAGTAATTGCTGTCGCTGAAGCCTGTCTCAAATGCTATCTCTGCTATACTTTTGTCGGGGAATTTATTGAGTAATACCGACGCCCGCTGAACTCTCAGACTGATGACATAGTCTATGGGCGAGCGTCCGGTATACTTATGAAAAGCTCTGATGATGCTGCTTTCAGACATGCCGCTGATTTTCGCCATTTGTTTGAGTTTTAATGGCGAAGAATAATTTTTTTCAATATAACTTAATATTCTGCTTAGTTTCATTATAGCTTCCGCTCTGGCTGGCGGGGCTTTCTCGTAACAGCGCGAAAGGTATGCGATGAGTTGCATGAACAAAGCAATGATCATCAGTCTGTAGCCGCTGTTTTTCTCCTGAGTTTCCTTTTCTATCTGTTCGACATACCGCATTGCTTCCATGAGTCGCGCTTCGGAGAGTTTGAGCTTGTGTCCGTCGGCGTCGCCATATTCCGGTTCCAGCGAAAACAAGGCGTTAAAGGATGGAAACAAGCGCAGTTCCGCCAAGGGAGAGCCGATACATTCCAGATCGAATATGATGTTGACCAGTTTCAGATTGTGCAATTCACAATAACCATGTTTCATTTTGCCATGCAGGACAAAGACGTCTCCGGCGTTGAGCTCAGTGCGCTGATGTTCGTTGAATTGTACGCCGGAACCCTCGTAGACGATCACCAGTTCAGAGAATTCATGGGCGTGCAACGGGTATGGCGGTTGCGGATCACGCCGTACCACCGTTACCGGCAGTGAGGCGTCATGAATGAAATCAAGAGTTTTAAGATAATTATCCATATGACGATATTATGCTGGTTTTTGGCGATATAGTCAAGGCGCTTTGAATTTTTTCTGCTAAAATATATATATTAACAAAATTTAACATTATATGGGAGAATGATTATGAGTACAATTACACAAGCCTATCAGCAGGCTAAAGAATGTTACGCTTCAATCGGCGTCGATACCGATAAAGCCATGGAGAAACTCAAGCACATCGCGGTAAGTCTGCATTGCTGGCAGGGCGATGACGTCAGCGGCTTTGAGAACGATTCCGCTCTTTCCGGCGGCATTCAGGCGACAGGCAATTATCCGGGCAAAGCCCGTAATGCCGATGAGCTGCGAGCTGATCTGGATAAAGCCGTCAGCCTGATTCCCGGTCCTTTGCGTCTGAACCTTCACTCTATCTATGCCGAGACCGGCGGACGTAAAATCGAACGCAATGAGCTTCAGCCCGAGCATTTTTCAGCCTGGATCGACTGGGCAAAACAGAAACATATGGGATTGGATTTCAATCCGTCATTCTTTTCCCACCCGAAGGCTTCGGATGGTTTTACCCTTAGCCATATCGATCAGGGCATAAGAAACTATTGGATAGAGCATGGTATCGCTTCCCGCAAGATTGCCGAAGCTATGGGACGCGCTCTCGATAATACCTGCATCACCAATTTCTGGGTTCCGGATGGCTATAAAGACATTCCGGCGGATCGTCTGGCTCCGCGTATGCGTCTTAAAGATTCTCTGGATAAGATATTCGCGGTGGACATTGATCAGAGCTGCAACCGCGACGCGGTCGAGTGCAAACTTTTCGGTATCGGTTCAGAAAGTTATGTCGTCGGCTCCCATGAATTCTATATGGGTTACGCCATGGCGAATAAAAAGCTGCTTTGTCTTGATGCCGGACATTTTCATCCGACGGAGGTTATTTCCGACAAGATTTCCTCGGCTTTGATATGGGTTGACGAGATACTGCTGCATGTCAGCCGCGGCGTTCGCTGGGACAGCGATCACGTGGTAACTTTGTCCGATGAGTTACGTGCCATTGCGGAAGAAATAGTACGCGGGGATTTTGTTGATCGCGTACATATCGGACTTGACTTTTTCGACGCCAGTATCAACCGCATCGCGGCGTGGGTCATAGGAACGCGCAATATGTATAAGGCGTTGCTGATGGCGGTATTGGAGCCATCAGGCAAGCTCAGAGAGTTTGAAAACGCGGGTGATTTCACTTCCCGTCTGGTTTTCCTGGAAGAACTCAAGTCAATGCCGTTCGCGGCGGTATGGGATTATTTCTGCGAACAGCAGGGCGTTCCGGTTGGAACCAAATGGCTGGACGAAGTCAAAGCATATGAGAAATCCGTACTGGCTGTGAGAAAATAAGCTTTCAGTTCGCGAAGCATCCGCCGCCGTTGTTCTACTTGACTGTAAACACGGCGGCGTCGCTTTTTATGTCCAGAGATTTCAAGTCCAGACTACCGATGATAAGATATTTGACCGGAGCTTTGGGCTCCGGCATATCCTTGATAAAATCCATTTTGCGTTTTATCAGCACTGAGTTGCCGGGGTTTAAGACCAGTTGAAAACAGCGTGGGTCGGCTTCTAGTTTTGATTTTACGCAAACCCATTCTTCAGGGTTGAACCGGGTTGGTACGTTTGTATACGGACGGTAATATATGATCAGGTTGTCGTCATTTTCCTGAAGCCAGTCATAGATTCTTATTGCTTTGAAACCGCGATTAGTGAGCTTGTAGGTCAAAGTTACTTCTTCGCCTGCATAATATTCCCGCCGCGGGCTGGCAAGGATCAACTGGAGGTCGTGATTGGTTATTTTAGCCGTTCTCAGTGTCGAGCGACGGAATTTGCGTCCGCCTGAATCTGATACACGCTGTTCCGGTTCGTTGCTTGCGCACGAGCACAGTAATATTGCGCAGGTGGCGATGATGATGGAGTATGAAAGATATTTAAGCATAGCTTTGTTCCTGGTATTATGTTCAACGTTTACTTTTTTTCTTGCTGAGCGGATCACGGAAAACATACAGCGCGATGGCGATCATGCCCACGATAATGATTATATTGGCAGTGGGACCGCGCATTATCTCCACGGTACTTCTCGGTTCGTTCCATTGCATAAGATTTATTGACAGAAAGCGGTAGATTCCGGTAAAGACGTAATAAATGCCCAGCCATATGATCCATATGACGATGGTGGAGATTACCTTAAAAACCCGCTCCAACAGCCAGTTCTTTGTCTGTTGAGCCGGAGACAGCTCGTATACCGGGCCCAGCCTGCGACGTTTTATCATGCTGTGAATTCCTGTTAAAAAGTTTTTTTATCAGATTCCAGTAGCTTGCAACCGGAAATATATTGTTTTTTACCGTTTGACTTTGCAAACGTGTTTTGCCTTTCAATCCGGATGTGCTATTATAACATACAAGTAAAAATTATTTTATCAAGGAAGTATATGGCGTTTGGTATAACTGTACTTGGCGGCGGCAGTCGCGGGAACTCACTATTGGTACATACAAGTGATTCCGGACTGCTCATTGACGCGGGCTTCAGCCGTAAGGAAATATTGCGCCGGCTGGTCAAATCAAATATTGATCCGGCATTGGTCAGGCTAATTCTGGTTACGCATGAACACCAGGATCATGTAAAAGGATGCCGGATTCTCAGTGATCATCTCAAGATACCCGTGTGCGCCAGTTATAAGACTTTTGAATATCTTCGCTCCGAACGCGATGAAAAGTGGGAGAATACCAGGATTTTCAGCCCAGGTTCGACTTTTGATTTCGAAACATTCACTATCTCCCCGTTTTCTGTGCAGCATGACTCCATCGACCCGGTTGGCTTTGTTATAGAGCATCAGAATTTCAAGGTGGGCGTCGCCACTGATCTGGGGTGTGTCAACGAACTGGTCAAGAGGCGCCTGACGGATTGCGATGCTCTGATACTGGAAAGTAATTATGATATGGATATGTTGCGCGCCGCGCCGCGTTCGCTGTCCCTTAAGCGTCGAATAATGGGACGGCATGGTCATCTGGACAATCGCGAAGCCATTGACGCACTGCCTGAATTGCTTACCGCCAGAACCAAAGCTTTGTTCCTTACCCATATAAGCTCCGAGTGCAATGATGGTAATCTTGTAAGAAAATTAGCTGAAGATAAATTGCATGATTTGGGAAGAGCAGATATAGTATTAAATATAGTAGAGCAGGATGAACCTTCAGGAACCGTTTGGATGTGAGGTAGTAGGCATCCGGTTGGGGAGCCTGAATGTGTTTTAATAAATTAATTGATGGAATGGATCGTATGGCTTCGGATGCTGATAATGAAAATTTTTCTGATTGCGAAACAGCCAGAGTGTCCAGAACGGACGTGGCGGCGGGCGTTACCGCTAAAACTGCCGATACGTCTGAATGTACTTATTATGCTCCTACAGAACGTAGTCTGAAAAGTTCCGCCAATCCGGGAGTGAGCAGTATGGACGCGGATTTGCGTGAGGAGTTTCACAATACCGCCACCGCCGCCATGAATGAAGGCGGAGACCGGCGCAGCCTGAAAATAGCCTGTAATAAATGTGAACAGAAATTGGACGTTAGCTCCCTGCGAGCTTTTTCTCATTTTGAATGTCCGGTGTGCGGCGCTGATCTGACCGTACCTCAATGGTTTGACAATTATCTGTTGCTTTCCGCCGAGGGTATGGGCGGCATGGCAACCGTTTATAAAGCACTGGATCTCACCCTTGACCGCGAGGTGGCTATAAAAATTCTCAGCCCCGCTGTGGCTCAGGATAAAGAACGTTGCGAACTCTTCCTTAATGAAGCCCGAACCGCCGCCACCATCAATCACTACGCGGTTATCCCCGGGTACAGATGCGAAGTATGCGAAGATCAGCCGTATATAGTTATGCAGTTTATGAAAAACGGCTCCCTCGAAGAAAGAATCGGAGCAAGAAAGCCTCCTTCCGTTAAAAATATCGTAAAATGGATGAAAAACGTTACCGAAGGTCTTGAATGCGCCTCGAAACACGGTATTGTCCACCATGACATCAAACCTGGAAATATTATGCTCGATAATGCCGGCGTCGCTAAAATAGGGGACTTCGGTATCGCTCAGGCAATTAACGACAGCCGTGCGTCAAAAATATTCGAAATGACCAAATCCTGGGTCAGTCCCCATTACGTCAGTCCCGAAAAGGCGGTCAGTAACAAAGAGGATTTCCGGGGAGATATCTACAGTCTGGGCGCTTCCTTTTATCACCTCGCTACTGGACATACTCCATTTAAGCATGACGATATTGAAGAACTTATCAAGCAAAGACTTATGCGCTTTCCTGTTCTTCCGAACAAGCTGCGTCGGGATATACCCCGGCGTCTATCTGCTCTGATTATGGCGATGATGAGGATAAATCCCGTTGAACGCCCTGATTATAAGGATATCCTGACCGAACTTAATCATATCCTGAGCAAATATAAAAAAGATAGCGGGGCAACCGCTCCGGCTCCCGGTGAAAGACGGAGAAGACAGTTGCGTAAATTTATTATGGCACTGGGCTTTATGTCGATATGGATCATTGCCGCCTGGTTTTTGTACAGGCAATATATAAGCGCCGCCGCACTTGGAGTAAGTGAAATACACACTCCACGGCGTATGAACGAACGGGTTATGCGTGTGTCCGGTTGCTTCCGCCTGGGAGATTCTGTTCACGCGTTGCAAATGTCGCGGGAAATAATTGAACAGAAGGATGTTTCCAAGAAAAATCTGGAAGTGGCTGCATTGCAGGTGGTTGTTGCTTCGTATCTCAATAACAGCAGGTTTGCCGAGGATAACTGTGCTTATGTAAGTAAAAAACTGTTTGAAGCCGGAGTAAGCCCCTCTGCTCCCGTCTCCGTTATAATCGGATTTATGAGCCGTAAGAATATTCTGCCCGAAGAACTTCGTTCACGCCTGAAAGACAATGATCAATCCACTCTGTTTATAGGCAATTATGCCATATTCTTAAGGGAATTATATGCCCATGTGCGCGAGGAAAGTACATTGACAAAGGTATTAAATGAATTTCAGGTATTGACGGAGAGCTCAAAAGCTGTACATTCATATGACTGGACGGATTGCTGGAAAGCCAGATTGCCGTTGTATAAAAAAATATTGAACAAAGAAGAGCCCGGTGGTGAAAAACTCGAACCTTTGATGGAAAAGGTTTTGAGCTTGTAAATCCTCCGGCACAATGTGATAAGTGTGAAATCATGAAATTGACTAGAAATTTTGTAATGTATTCCGGTATTACAATGGTGCTGATTACCGTTATTACCGGATTTTCCATCGGTTATGGAATAATGCCCCTGGTGTCTCAACTGGAACAACATATGTCTGTTCGCTTTGCCCCCGCAGGGAATGTTCAAAGCATGTTGCAGAATACCGATAGTTCTATATATATGATCATTTTTTCCATCTTTCTAGTGTGCATGATGTTCTTTCTTGTACAGATATTGTTTGTACTCAAAAAAGTGGTAAGACCATTAAGACAGGTCGGCGAGTTCGCCGCCAAACTCGCCCGTGGCAATTTCAACGCCGAACTTGAATGCGATGAAAAAGATTCGGATGAGATTAAGGAACTGGTTAGATCCCTGGGGTTTATGCGCGATCGGATGCAGAACTATATCAGTCGGCTTCAAACCAGCCGCTCTAGAGAACAGAACGCCAGGCGTAAAGCCGAATCCGTGAACTCTCTAAAAGGAGATTTCCTTACCAATATGTCTCTGGAATTAAAGAATCCTCTAAACTCAATCATGGGCTTTTCCCGAATTCTCATAAAAGAATCAGAACAGGGCAAGTATGATGAAGAATTGCTCCGCAAGTGCCGGATAATACACCAGAGTGCAGAATCATTGAATTCCTTTATTGAAAAATTGTTCAATCTCTCCCGATTGGATTCCGGTGAACATCCGGTGAGCTTGTCCATCCTCAATACTGCCGATTTCTTCAATGACCTGAGCGAAATAAACCGTCCCGAAGCGGAAGATAAATCTATTGCAATCACCACATGTTATTCCCCAAGTCAACCTGAAAAGATCGTCATTGACCGGGATGTGTTTATGAACGCTATGAACATGATCCTGTCCGGTATAATGAGAACTTCCCCCCCTCATTCATCAATTATTCTGGGTTGCGAGACCGAGGGCAAAAACACATGTTTCTGGATTAAAGCCCCAGTGGTCGAGAACGGTTGTATCTGTGTGGCTTCGGCGTACCGGAAAAACTTTTTGCGCTCTTCTGCTACCCGCCTGTCTCAGTTATCAGGAACTATAATGGTTAATCTGGCTATCGCCAAATACAGCTTTGATATGCTTAACGCCAGAGTTTTTATCGACGGTCCGGATGACAATGGTTCGGTATTTAAAGTTGTATTCAACAGTGAAGATATTATGTTTGAAGATAGTGAGACTGCAAGCCACGCCAGACAGGGTTTGCATTATGCCACCAATTATAATCTGATTATTCCCGAGGACACGGATTTTCAGATGGATTCTTTTGCTCTGGAATCTCATTTCCCGCTCACTATTGGTCTGCTTGATTCTGACAGCAGCACCTCTATGCTTATTCAGGAATTGGCAAAAGTGGCGGGACATACGCTTAAGCATTTCAAGTCAGAAAGCGAATGTCATGCGGCATTCGAGGAATGTCCGCCGGACGTTATGTTGCTGGAACTGAATAATTCTTATTCCGATTGCACTTTTATGGTCAGCGAAATAGTCCGATACTCAGGTGTTAACCGTCCATATATAATTGTCATTACGACACATGTGTCTGAGGATGAACACCAGAAATTGATTATTGCCGGTGCGGATCAATGTATGGAAAAACCGGTGAATGTCGACAAGTTGCTTAACCAGTTCGTACAACTTGGCCGGGCAAAATTGATGGAACAGTCAGACGGCGAGGATTAAATGTCCGGTCATTGGTGTGGGAGTATTACTGGCTGAACATGCGAAGAGGGAGATGTCACGGCAGTGATTTCTGTCCACATTGTCCGAATTAGCACCTGTTTGCGCCTTATTCCGTAAATATCATTTGAATTTTGCTTTTTGTTGCTTGACTTATTTGTAGTACAATACTACAATACTACAATATAAAAACAACACCAATGATGGAATTGATTTTTATGGTTGATCTGGAAAAAATAGAAAAGCAGTCAGCGCTTAAGCTGGTAATAAAGGCGTTGCGTAATTATATAATTGATAATAATTTACAGTCTGGAGACCGTTTGCCTTCCGAGCTTGAGCTTTGTGAGCGTCTGGGTGCCAGCCGCAATATCATCCGCGAAGGTATGAGATATTACCGGACGTTGGGGATTATTGAATCACGTCCTAAAATCGGTGCGGTAATCGCCCGTTTGCAACCCGATGATCCGTTTGGCTGTTATCTGCCTTTTCTGGAACAGGATCCGCGGGGGATAAGTGAAGCTGCGGAAATGCGCATGGTGCTTGAATGCGGTTCGGCGCCTTTGATGATTAGTGGAATAACTGAAGATGAACTGCGTGAGCTAGAACGTCTGTTGGATGAGTTGAATGGCAAAGATGTGCTTGCGGCGGAAATAAGGTTTCATTCAATTATGCTTCAATCAACTCGTAATCGGTTGATTGAAAGTATGATACCGCTTACTGTGGAGTTCTTCAGTCGTCACGTCGGCGTGCCCGGTCATCGCGACCGACGGGAGATCGTCGCAGAACATAAGGATATCATCAATGCTTTGCGTAAACGTGATGTGCAGCAATTGTCCGTCGCGCTTCGTAAGCATTACATAAGTTATTTTAAATAAAGTAATTCAGGAATTCAGAAAATGTTGAAAAAAAGTAAAGTTCTCGATCGTATGCGTAATGGCGAATCCGTTAATTGTTTTAAATTTAATTTTGACGGGCACCGCGTGGTGCAAATGGTGTCTATGATGGGGTTCGATTGTCTGTGGACTGATATGGAACACACACCTAACGGACTGGCGCAGATAGAGAAACAAGTTCTTGCCGCCAGAGCTAATGGCATGGATATTATTGTCCGGGTTACACGCGGAGATTACAGCGATCTCGTTCATCCGCTGGAAATGGATGCTTCCGCCATTATGGTTCCGCATGTGATGAATGCCGAGCAGGCGAAAGAAATCGCCCGAATGACAAAATTTCACCCAGTCGGCAGGCGGCCGGTTGATGGCGGTAATGCCGATGGCGCGTTCTGTCTGGTGGATTTTGTCGAATATACTCAGTTTGTCAATGCCAATCGTTTTGTGATTGCTCAGATCGAAGACCCTGAAGCTATGGAAGAGCTGGACGCGATATGCGCGGTTAAGGGTATAGATATGATATTTTTTGGTCCAGGAGATTACAGTCATGGACTGGGAGTGCCGGGGCAGATGAGTCATCCTGAGGTAGTAAATGCCCGAATAAAGGTGGCGGAATGTGCCAGAAAACATGGTAAGCTTGCCGGCACGACCGGTTCTCCTGAAACATTTGCCGAATACAGTAAAATGGGGTATCATCTGATCAATATCGGCGCCGATGTTCACGCCTTGAATATGTACGGCAAGGATTTGTTGGAAAGATTCAACCGCAATAATAAATAATGTATAAGGTTGTGTTGAAATGAATATTGAACTTAAAACACTTAGAAGCGGATTTGATTATAAAACTTGCTGGGTCGCGCCTGAAGTAACTGCTTCGGCGGATGATTTATTGCGGGTGTTGTCGATGACCAGACTTGATCTGACCGGCAGTGACGTTTTTGAGGGCTCATTTTGTTCATACAGCACAGATCATGGAGAGAGCTGGACTGAACCTGTTAAGCCGGAGGCGTTTGCCCGGCGAAAAAATACTTACGGCGGAACTTCATGCTACGAAATATTTACAAAATATCATCGGGCGTCCGGGCGGATAATTGGATTCTGTACAAAGGTGAATTATACGCCGGATAACAAGGTGGATCATATTCATCCGCGGAGCATCGCATTTACTGTTTTGAATCAGGACGATATGTCCTGGTCAAGCCCACAGGAAATCATCGTTCCGGAAGAAATACGCAAGGATTTTGCCCAGCTGGCGGCATTGAACGTCGAGTTGGATAATGGTGATTTGTTGATGCCGATGGCTATATGCAGATTTCCTGATCATATTTCTTCGGTCTATACCGCCAGGCTCAGGGTGTCCGGTGATAAAGCGGAAGTTGTAGAATATGGAGCACCGCTGGATCAGGTACGTCAGCCCAGAGGACTTTACGAACCCTCGTTGATAAAATTTAAATCTCGTTTTTTTATGGCATTGCGAAACGATGTTACCGGATATGTTACGGTCAGTGATGATGGTTTGAACTATGCTGAACCGGTTCCATTGTGTTTTGATAACGGCGAATTACTGGGTAATTACAATACTCAGCAACGCTGGGTGCGCAATGCCGATGATGAACTTTATTTGATATATACCCGGCGGAATGCCGACAATGATCATGTGTTCCGGCATCGCGGACCGGTGATGATTGCCCGGATGGAGCCGGATACATTGAGGGTCATACGTGATACCGAGCGGATTCTGATTCCAGATCGCGGCGCGAGAATGGGTAATTTCATGGCTACTGAAATAAATCCGCGCCGCTCGTGGTTTACTGTAGCGGAATGGATGCAGAACGACGAGCGGGGGTATGGCCGGATTGGAGCCGAATACTGTGCGCGCTTTGGCAGTGACAACAGTGTATTCCTTGCTGACATCACGTGGTGATATAAATCGCTTCCCTGCTATGAGCAAATGTGAACTCATGGGGGGGATAATCCGGTTTTTTCGTTGACTTCTGAGGAAATATACATACAAAAACAATTAGTCGGACTTATTCCGACAGCGGATTCAAGGGGCGTTATACAGGCATGAACATCGGCGGCAACCTGTTCCCGTTTTTCCTTATCATTCAATCGGGGTGCCCGGTAGGCGTCGACAAGACCACAGGAGGAAATGTTGATTTACATAAATTCATTCCTTCGTTGAGTTTTGATAAATCCGTGAACTTTCACCCCAGGGGTGATGACCTTCGTCGAGGTATTCGAATCCGTATTTTTCGTAATAGCCGACGTGATCCGTACACAGATAAAGATGGTCAAAGCCCAGTTGTGCTGTTTCATTCTTGATATGTTTGATTAATTCCGCTCCATAGGCGTTGCCGCGATAAGGTTCTTCGATATACAACGCGCAAAGCCACGGCCATAAATCCATGCGGCTTATGAAGTCATTGGTGATCAAACCGGCGCCGCCGATGATTTCGTTATCCTTGTTCATCAGCAAATACCACTGCGGCAACGGTGAACCTGAGTTCAGACACGCGGTCATGCAGTTACGATAGATCACATCGTTGTGCCAGTGCCGGATAAAAAAGTCGAGAAACCGGTTCAGTTGCTCAGGATGCCGTCGTAGCGAGATTATTTTTTTATGCATTACTCTCCGGCTCCTTAGTAGCCAGTAATTTCATTTTATTCGCTAATGAACAAAATGTTTTTTTAGTCTTCCAAGGGTATGCTGTTGTCCGCGCACCATTCCCGGATTGCCTGCTCGGTGCGTGTGTTTTCAAATTCATACCATAATTCCAGTTTTTCGATTTTGTCCAGAAAGTCTTTATAGTTACCGTATGCTCCGCGCCTTGAAAAAAAACGGCGTATACGGTTGTATTCATCTGGAATATTTTTCTCTACAAATTCAAAAACCAGATTGGAGCCGAGATTTAAAATTTTTTATCGGGGATTTTTACATATTCCGAATCTTTCAGATGCGATATTTCCGGAGTTATGTCGTCAATGTCCGCATATTCGCTTTTATAGAATATTTTGCCGATGGATGGAATTACAACCGCTTCATTTGCGTACGGATCACTATTCACAAAATCAAACGCATTTTCAATGTCAACGTACTTAACCATTGTTTGTTCTCCAATTTTATGACGTTAAGATTTCCGGTATTGATACATTTTAATATTAAAATGGCGCTTTTCAAGGCAAATCGCCGGAGTGGTTGGTTTAATTGATAAAAAAATCACGCTTGATTATGGAAAAATCGCGTTTGCAGGTCAATATTATGCGGTATACAGTTATGTAATGAAAAATCTAACAGGGATACTTTATGGCTGCTGAAATAATTGATGGTAAAGCGATTGCAGGGAAAATAACTGAAGAACTTATAAAAAAAGTCGCGGTTCTGGCACGTAGTTACAATGTCCAGCCCGGGCTGGCGGTTGTGCTGGTAGGGGAAGACCCGGCGTCAAAAGTATATGTGAATATGAAAGTTAAAAAGTGCGCGGAACTGGGTATTTACTCCGATAAACGCGTACTTCCTGCTGATGCCGGGATGGACGAACTTCTTCAACTTATTGATGAATTGAACAATGATCCCAAAATCAATGGTATTCTCGTGCAATCTCCGCCTCCGCCGCAGATAGATGAGGAAGCGGTAATCGCCGCGATCAAGCCGGAAAAGGATGTGGATTGCTTTCACGCCGTCAATGTCGGGCGTATGCTTATCGGCGATGACCGCGGTTTTGTTCCATGCACTCCTTATGGAGTGATGAAGCTGCTTGAATACAGCGGTGTTGATCCTGCCGGAAAGCATGCGGTGGTGATCGGACGCTCGAATATTGTGGGCAAGCCCATGATGGCGTTATTGATTCAGAAAGCCAAAGGCGCCAACGCAACGGTAACTTGTGTGCATTCAGGGACGGTTAATCAGAGCGAACTTACCCGTCAGGCGGATATCCTTATCGCCGCCATCGGTCGTCCTGAGTTTGTTCAGGCGGATATGGTCAAGCCTGGCGCGGTGGTGATTGATGTGGGCATTAATCGTGTCGAAGCTCCAGAGACAAAAAACGGGTACAGGCTGGTGGGAGACGTTGATTTTAAAGCGGTTTCCAAGGTGGCTTCCAAAATAACTCCCGTTCCGGGAGGCGTCGGACCTATGACTATTGCCATGCTTATGCACAATACGGTCAAGGCGTGTATGCAGCAGCACCATATTAATAATTGAGCAGATGAGCTATTATTGACCTGGCGATGTTATATTTGTTGTCCAGGGGCAGTTCTATTATTCGACCGGTCGCGGAGATCATTGTAACGGCATTGTTCTCCGTGGCGAAACCGCGATCACTGGCGCTTACGTCATTGGCGATTATCCAGTCAAGATTTTTCCGTTTGAGCTTGTCCGTTGCGTATTCTATAACATTGTTGGTCTCGGCGGCAAAGCCCACCAGCAGTTGACCATCCGTTTTGATTTTTCCCAGAGAGGCAAGAATGTCTTCGGTGCGCTCCAGCTCCAAAATTAGATTTCCCGCTTGCTTCTTCATCTTATTCGTATGCACCTTGACCGGACGGTAATCAGCCACTGCCGCCGCCATGATGATTACATCTGCTTCCCGCGCTTGTTGTTTTACCGCTTGTGCCATTTCCGCCGCTGATTCCACCTTGATGAGCTCCACCATTGCTGGGGGAGGGAGGGTTACCGGACCGCTTATGAGTATGGCTTCATGTCCGGCGTCGCGGACGGCTTCGGCAAGAGCATAGCCCATTTTTCCGCTGGAGCGGTTTGACAGGAACCGCACCGGATCAATTTTTTCCCTGGTCGGGCCTGCGCTGATCAGAATTTTCATAATATTTCAGAAAGGAAGTTGATGTTGCTGTTTAAAAACGGATCTTTGTTTGGGTGTCGCAGCAGACGGCACTTGGGACACATGAAGTGCTCCAGCCCGTAGACTGCTGCTTGACGGCTATGCCGGTGTATACTGATGGAATCACCCTCTTTGAGCGGATATATCTGCGGTGAGTTGTCTGCCGCCAGTAATGCCGGGCCCCGGATTATTTCCACCTTTATACTTGAATCTTCGGGCAGAACCAGATGAGTGGTCGGTTCCGTACTGTTGTTAAACGCCAGCCCTATGCCGACGCGGAATATACTATGGGTGATGCTCCTGTAATATGCCGTGCTGCCGTGAACCGTGGCGACGCAGAGACCGTCGCCGACTACCTCAGCCACATATAGTTCATCGTTGATCCACACCCGGTAGCGCACTGCACTTACACGATCGGTGTTATGGATGAATATGTCATTCAGCGCCAGTAGTTTTCCGCCGGGGCACGAGCCTTCGAGCTTGGTCATCATGGTTTTATTCAGGGTTCCCTCTGTGAGCATGGCTATCTGTTTTGCGTATGAATGCGCATTGCACAGCTTCGCGGTGCGGGCATCCCTGATAGGGAACTTGGGTATGTCTGGATAGTCTCTTTCCGCCCCCAGTAGCGCGCCGTCTCCGCCGTGGGGTATTACCAGCTCGAAATCTGTGTCAGTTATCTCGACCCCGGCTTTTTCAAGCAGAGGGCGGATGTCATCAAGATTTTTGCCTGTCAGTTTTACTTTCATGCCATTATGCTTCCGCTGATGAGTTTTTTTTTTATCGTCACTCACAAAGTATATTGCTAAAACAAAGGAAATGCAAAGTATTTTCATACAGGATTTGATAAACTCATTAGTGATTTTATATTTTAACAGATGTTTACGGCTTTTTGATGAAAAAAACCGACGCATAAATAAAAAATCAACACTGGAGGTGTATCCATGTTCAGAAAATTCGCCGTTATGCTGGTTATGGCTTTTGTATCCGGGTTTATAGCCGTCGGAGTGTATGCTCAGGAATTTAAAGGCGGCGGCTCGGAGCGAACAGTCTTTTATGAGATAAAATCTGATAAGACTCACATATTCCTTATGGGCTCGATACACTTTGCCGATGAGAACGTGTATCCGTTGCCGCGCGACGTGATCGAAGCTTTTGACAATTCCGCCAATTTAGTGGTGGAGGTAGACGCCGGTTCAATAGCTAATCAGGAAAAACAAAACAAATTTGTGCCTATGCTTATGTATTCCGGTAAGGAATCAATAAAAGACCATCTTAGCCGACGCGTCTTCAGTATGCTAGAAAATTATCTGAAAAAAAATAATATGGCTTCCGGCGCCATCCTGAAATTTAAACCCGGATTGCTCTCGATAATCCTGACCAGCAGAAGACTGATGGAACTCGGTTTTCTGCCTAAATTCGGAATAGAAAACTTTTTCCTTAGCCGGGTCAAAGGACAGAAAAATGTCTTTGAACTTGAATCTATCGAAGAACAAATGGGGCTGTTTCTCAGTATAAAAGACGCTGACGCCGATAAATTTATGGAGCGTACCCTGATCGATCTCGATCGGATGGGAAAACTGATGAACGTTGTCGTTGCCGCCTGGAAACGCGGAGACGTGGAGGCTCTCAATAAGCTTTTGTTACTGGATCCCATAAAAGAAGACTCTTCCATGCTGCCGATTATGAAAACCTTCTTTTTTGACCGCAACATCAGAATGGCGTCCAAGATAGAATCGTTGCTTCAGCGTGACGACATCTCCTTTGTCGTTGTTGGTGCTGGACACCTGATCGGCGACAAAGGCATTATCGCAATCCTCCAGAACAAAGGTATTTACCAGATACGGCAATTGTGATTATTTGTAAATAATCAGCTTTCAGCCTGTTATTTTTGTTAAATAAGTGTAAATTACTATTTTTGTTGAATAGATGAACCTTTAAAATCATATTGGTAAAGGGAAAATGGGAAACATTATTGATCGCGCCAGAAGCGTGCTGGATATAGAAATAGATGGATTGAAGACTCTTCGCGATAATATCAACGGCAACTTTACCGCTATGATCGAAAAATGCGTAAGTTGTCTCGATTCAGGTGGAAAGTTGGTCATCACCGGAGTCGGCAAGAGTGGTTATATCGGTAAAAAAATTTCCGCCACCTTGTCCAGTATCGGTTCGCCCTCTGTGTTTATGCACCCGGTTGAAGCTCTGCATGGCGATTTGGGAATCATGCAGGCAAACGATATTCTCATCGCTCTCAGCTACAGCGGGGAAACTGAAGAGCTGCTGGCAATGCTAAGCCCCGCCAAACGTCTGGGCATGGTGATCATCGCCATTACCGGTGACGCCGGTTCCAAGCTCGCAGCGATCAGTGATCTGTGCGTTGAAATGAAAGTTCCGCGCGAAGCCTGTCCCTTTAATCTCGCTCCCACCACCACCACCACCGCGCTGTTGGCGTTGGGAGATGCTATGGCAATGGTGCTTCTGGATGTGCGCGGGTTCAGAAAAGAAGATTACGGGCGCCTCCACCCCGGCGGCGCTATAGGACGCGCCGTAACCATGACTGTCGGCGATATAATGAGATCGGGCGAGCGCTATGCCCTGGTAAAAAGAAATACCAAAGTCAGGGAAACTCTCCTGCAAATGACCCGGCGCCGTTGCGGAGCCGCAGTGGTCGTGGACGATGAGAACCGTGTCGAAGGTATATTCACTGATGGCGACTTCCGCCGGCATGTGGAAGATGATCTTGAGGTGCTTAATCGTGAAGTTGGCGAGGTTATGACGGTCAATCCCTTTACCGTCGCCAAAGATAAACTGGCGATAGAGGTGATTAAACTGGTTGAAACCAGAAAAATCAATGATATTATTGTTGTTGATGACGATGACAGAGTATGCGGTCTTGTTGACGTTCAGGATTTGCCTGGATTCAAACTTATGTGATCATACCGGAATAATCGACGGTTTGAAATATTATCGAAAATTGGAAGGTGAGGATGAGTTTACGTTTTATATTTATGCTGTTGCTGGCGGTCTCGGCACTTGCGGTGTGCGGGGCTGATACACAAAACGCTGAAGCGCGGTTTCAGCAGGGCGTAAAAGCCTACGAACAGAAGGATTATATGCTTGCCGCCGAGAACTTCAGCTCCGCCAGAATGCTTTCTGATCAACGCTCCATGAAGGTTAAGGCGCTTTTACGCGAGGCAGATTCCTACCGTAAAGCCGGATTCCTGAAAAATGAGTTTATGTGCATTGAAAATTTGCTGAAAAGTTACCCTTCTGAAGTGGATTATGAAAAAATGGTTGACAGGGAATATGCCATCGGTGATGAATTTTTTAAGGGGCATCGCGACCCCGCTTATGCTTCTTTGCGCTGGATTCCATGGCTCACCGGCTCAAATCATACCGCCGAAATATATAAATGCGCTTTGGATCATGCACCTTTTTCTGATCGCGCTCCTGTCGCTTCTCTTAGATTGGCAAGGATGTATATTGATCAGCAACACATCAAGAAAGCCATTGATCTCCTGCGGAAACTTACCACCGATTATCCCGATTCCGAGGCTCGGCGATATGCCTTCCTCGAACTTGCAAATGCTTTGATGTATCTTGCCCGCTATGGTGACGGCGATGGCGCGTATAATCGTGAAGCCAATGAAGTCATGGCTGATTATCTGCGCAAATACCCAGATTCAAAAGAGGCTGACTGGGTGCGGAAACGCATTCTCGAATCCAGGGACATCAATGCCGAAAGACTTTACGGCCTTGCCCGATACTATAACCGCGTTGGAAAAACAGAACCCGCTGAACGTTATCTGAATAAAGTGCTGCGTGAATATCCTGACTCCATTCCCGCTGATAAATCCGAAGAAATGCTTTCCCGCCTGGACAATCGTTTTGTTCCGCTTTCCTTCAGGCCGGAAATAGAACCTCGCGAACAGGAATATGTAACTGAAAGCCTCCCCGTTGAGGCTCAACCGATAATGATCGCCCCCGAAAACAGCGGCGGACGCTGGCTTCTGCCCGTTCGAGACCTCGGGCTCGATAGTACGATAAAAATTGACCGCTCTAAGATAGGAAAGGATTGATTATGTACGCAAAATTTTTAAGTTCAGTCCGGTTTGCCGTTATCTCCATAACTCTGCTGTCGCTCTGCGGTTGCGGATATCAACTCGGATCCCTTATGCACCCGCAGGTTAAGTCCATAGCTATTTCTCAGGTTACCAATGATACATTGTTTCCTTATGTTTCATCCGAAATGCGTGGCGCGCTCGCCGAGGCTTTCTGCGTTGACGGCTCCTTGAAAGTTAAAAATATAAGTACTGCTGATTGCATATTGCATTGTAAAGTAACCTCAATAAGTATCAGTGAGATAGCAAAGACAAGCACCGATGATGACCGCATTTTCAGAGCCGCTGAATGGCGGGTTACTCTTGCTGCCGAATTTGTCGTGATAATACCATCCATGAAAGATCCGCTTATCGCTAAAAGAACAGTTGCCGGCACCGCGGACTTTCAGGGATTCGGTGATTATAATACAATGATGCGCCAGGGGATACGTCAGGCTGCATTTGAAGCTGCTAAACAAATGGTTGAATATACTACCGAAGCATGGTAAAACATCTTAAATAAAGAATGAGGATATTATGGCACTTTGGGGCGGACGTTTTGCGGAAGACGCCAATAAGGACGTGGCTCTGTTCACAGAGTCTGTATCATATGACAAAAGACTTTATAAATATGACATAAAGGGCAGCAAGGTGCATTCCGCCATGCTTGCATCCTGTGGCATTATCCCGGAAAGTACCGCGAAAAAAATTGCCGTGGAACTCGATCGCATTGAAAAACGCATTGACTCCGGAGATTTTACTTTTACCGCTGAACTTGAAGATATCCATATGCACATCGAGAGTGCTTTGATCGATGCTCTTGGCGATGAAGGCGCCAGAGTTCATACAGCAAGAAGCCGCAATGATCAGGTCAACCTTGACGTTCGCCTTTACTTGCGCGATGAAATAACTTCCATTATTGACGGCATAAATGATCTGATGCGAGCTCTGGTGGACGCCGCTGACCGGCATTTTGGCATTATTCTGCCCGGATTCACACATCTCCAGCACGCTCAGCCGGTATTGTTTTCACATCACCTGCTGGCGTATGTGGAAATGTTCGCACGTGATGCCGAGCGGCTGACTGATTGCCGTAAACGTATGAATATGCTACCTCTGGGAGCGGGAGCTCTCGCAGGTACCACATTGCCGGTAAATCGCGAATATGTATGCGAAAAGCTAGGCTTCGATTATGTTTCAAGAAACAGCATGGATACCGTCGCCGATCGCGATTTTATGTGCGAACTCCTCGGCGGATTGTCGATATTCTGTATGCATGTTTCTAGAATTTCTGAAGATATTATTCTGTGGAGCTCACAGGAATTCGGCTTTATTGAGCTGGGCGATGCTTTTTGCACCGGTTCCAGTCTGATGCCTCAGAAGAAAAATCCTGATATTGCTGAAATAGCCAGAGGTAAGACCGGACGCGTCTATGGCGATCTTGTCGCGATGCTCACTCTCTGTAAGGGATTGCCGCTGACTTATAATCGCGACCTTCAGGAAGATAAGGAGCCAGTGTTTGATGCCGTCGATACCGTCAGAATGCTGCTGAAAGTCTTTCCGCCGATGATCGCGACCATGTCTGTGAATCGTGATAACATGCTTGCCTCCGCGTCCGATCCGGCGCTGATGGCTACTGACGTTGCCGAAAAACTCGTCGAACTGGGAGTGCCGTTCAGACACGCTCATCATCGGGTAGGCGCTTTTGTCAAATGGTGCCGGGAGCATAATTGCGAACTTAACGCCGTTACTCTGGAAGAAATGCAGGAGACCATTCCTGAAGCGACTGAAGAGTTTTTGAATCTGTTTTCTCCTGAAGACAGCGTGAAACGTCGCGAAATAACCGGAGCCACCGGTCCGAAAAACGTAAGCATGCAAATCGATTTCTGGAAGAAAAAACTCAGTTGAAATCAATACGTCCTTCGCATAGTTGCCTGAATTCTGAACAGCTTTTATACGGCTCAAGGATTTCGGCAACATTCATATTCATGCCCGGGAACATCCAGTCCCCCGCTATATCCGAAAGCGGAACGAGGACAAAGAGTCTGTTTGCCGCTTCCTTGTGAGGAATGGTCAGCTCAGGTGTGTTTATGCTTTCCTGTCCAAAAAATATTATATCCAGATCCAATGGACGTGAGGTGTTGCGGGCATGATTTCGTGGACGTCCCGATATTTCCTCCAGTTCCTTGCATAGCTCGTGCAGTTTCTCTACACTCTCGTGCCATGTCCCTGTAAGCGCCGCGTTGATGAAGTCCGGTGTTCCCGGGGCGCAGCCAACCGGAGTTGTTTTATAAAAAGGCGAAAGCTTTATGTCTTCCAATCCCGCCTGCTTTAATGCTTCGGCGGCGTCAAGGAAAACAGTTTTCAGGTTTCCTTGATTTGCTCCCAGCGCCAGCGCGATGGCTTGTGGTGAATTTGATGAATGTGATTTAGTTTTCTTCATATGCTGTTAGTTATATCTAAGTATGTCAATTTTTATTGATGTTGACAATCATTGTGGTTTTTGCTTAAATGCTTTATTATTAACGTTTTAATGTTTGTGTTGTGGAATATTGTACAAATAATGTTTAGGGTTTAGGTGTTGGTAAAAATAATATTAAGATAATATTACAGCTCAAACGTGGGTAAATCAATGTAAAAACTATATTTTGGCATGATATCTTCGTGATATGTTAATATGGTGTGTGAAGGGACTATAGGGGAAATTCATGTTTAGAGGAGAGAAGTTATGATGTTTCGCAAAAAAAGGATACTGCTTGCGGAAGACGAAACACGGTTGAGGAATGGGCTTGAGTTTATCCTTGCCAGTGCCGGTTATAATGTTGTAGCGGTGGAAGATGGGGAAAAAGCTTATAATTTTCTGAAAGATATAAAAGAAAATAAGAAAATTGATATTCTCGTTACCGATATGATGATGCCTAATGTAAACGGTCTTGAATTGCTTCAGAAGCTCAATACCGAAAACCTGTTGCCTCCCGTGGTGCTTGGAATAAGTGCCTATGCCGACGAAGCCACTGTTAGCGAGATGAAAAGCGCCGGTTGCAATGAACTCATTGATAAGCCCTTTCAGGTTACTGAGCTACTAGCGATGATTGCAAGCTCTTCCGAGCGTTCATTGCTCAAATACCCCTGGGGCAGGAAGTCAAGCAGCCTGACATAAGGGACGATACAAATAATATCAGCCATTCCGCCGTAATAGTGGAATGGCTGAATCAGTTTCAGTGATAAGAAGTTGCAAAAAGAATATTACTTAAAACTCTTCCTCTTCTTCTTCGTCATCAAAATCATCGCCTTCATCAAAGATATCAATCAGTCTGTCAGTGTCGTCTTCTTCAAAATCTTCATTGAAAAGCTCATCATCTTCCTCGAAATCATCATCTCCGCCTGTGCCGTCCCACAATGAGGATGCGGTCAATGCCGCGCCGCATTCAGGACAGCAGCCGTCTTCGGCTTCAATTGAACTTTCACTTACTTCGATGTCGCAATAGGGACAAATCGTACGTGCCATGGATAACCTCCTGTTTCATTCAGAACTTACGCCGGAAAACCCAGATTTTCCTTGCCTTCAGTCCTGGGAGCTGAATTATATTTTCTCTCGAATTTTAAATTTGAAAAGTAGTATATTTTTTTTATTTCAAATGTCAATGGAAATATCTATTTTTTGCGTTTTTTTTTGCATTTTTGCATGATTTTATGATAAAACCAGGCGGTGTGGCTACTTTTTGAGTATTTCCTGAACTTCAAGATTGTAAACAAGCCACTTACCATTGCTTTTGCGCAACTCTGCCTTAAGTTCTCTTGATTCGTTGATGCGGTTGCCGCGCTTGAGTGTTCCGGTCAGGTGCCCGGTCATAGTTACTACTGCTTTATCAGGGGAGGGGAAGGATATTTTTGTGTCATAGAAGTTTAAGGATATCTCCTTGAAAAAACTTCTTATTCTTGTCATATTTGAACTTATGCTTTCAGGAGTGTAGGCTCCAGACAGGTGAGAATCGTCGATTTTTAATATGCACATGTCGTCAAAATATCCCGGCAGGATTTGAGACTTGAACAGCATCACGGAAGTCTTTTCTCCAGAGTGCTTGGATACACAGTCGGTTAGACCTGACAGTGTTTTTATGATACGTTTTTCATCGCTGTCATTCATGATGATCAGCCAGGCGGCGATTGCCACAGCTACCAGTAATGAGCCTGCCAGTAATTTTTTTACCATAATGGGACTCCGATGATTCTTTGTGTGGAAATCTGCCCGAATTTATGTGCGTTTATGGGCATGCCCCGATTGTCTCCCACCAGATAAACATTGCCCTTTTCCACCCTGCGCTCCGGCAGATTCCACGCTTCCCGATATTTAACATACGGTTCCTCTTGCTCTACACCGTTGACTAGTAGTATCCCGTTTTTGAACTCAACTGTATCCCCGGCCAGTGCTACAATGCGTTTTAACAGCATTATACGCTCTCCGGCGTATTTTGCCACTACAACCTGTCCCCGGCGCGGTTCTTTGAACCAGAATGCCGGTTTCCAGCAGAAATTCAATCCAGTAGTGGAATAGGTGGGCTTCATACTGCCGCCATTGATGAATGCAGGACGGCATATATAGGAAAAGAATAACAGGGTTGCACCTGCTATCGTCGCCATTCTGATGACTCCGAACAGAGATAAATCAGGAAGCCAGAAACTCCTTTTGTGAGCTGTTTTTTTGTATTCCGCCCAAGCGTCAAACAGCTTGTCTTTTATTTCTTTGAATTCCATGTGATGATTACTTTGTATCCAGTGGTTTTCTGAAAATACTACCTTGACCATTGTGAAAATTGACGATCATTATTTCCAGTGTCTTCTCATTTATAAAAATTCCGCCTGTGTCATTACTTCCGCCTCTTGTGGCGGGAGTCCAACCGGACGCCCGCATGGTCGCGTCTATTTCCTGAATTGCTACTGAACTGTTAAGCGTGGTGGAAAACGCGCCGTAGACGGATTTCCTGTCAGGATAACGTATATATTGCAAGGGGATTGCGTCGCTGCAACGTGGCAGGTCGGCAGGCCAGGCGAACTCACGGGGTATCTGCCGTGGAATCCGGATGCTGAACTGTACCAGTGGATTTCCCAGTCCGGTGTTTATCAGCAGTATACGGGTTTGGTACGAACTGTCTTTGATGGTGACTTTGACGTTGCCGAACCCCATGGCGCATTCAGCGGCGGGGAACGCCGCTTTAAGGATTCTCAGGCAGTCGTTCAGCGTTTCTCCGATAAGTCCGACCCGCAATTCGGCACGAACGCCATTGATTATGACCGGTTCTTTTAATACTCCGGCTGGGTTAAGGATTCGATCCAGCTCTGCGGTTCCACCACCGGAACGACCAGAACCCCAAAGATAGATCCTGGCTTGTGCTGTGCTTGCCGACAGCGCCAGGAAAATCATGAATATTAGTGCCCGAAGCATATCTAGATAAGATCTCTGGTATTAAGTCTGATTGTCCCTATCGTCAGGAAAATGGTGGAGATAGATATGGAATATATCACCAGTGCGAGTGGAATAAGACCTATGGTACTGAAGGTCTGGAAGTAATAGATGAAATTCGGAAACATATAATAAAGTATGAAAAACGCCGATTCCACGATGTAGGTCTGTACGCTTCGCTCCATGTCTTTAGTAACCAGTGCCATTAGAATTGGAACCACGCTTACTGATATGGCGAACAGTACATAAAATACACCGACGACCATTGCGCTTATGTCAGGTACAAAACACGAAATCATGATTATCATGGATAGAAAAGGCAGTAGTATCAGCAGTAGATAGAATTGTTTCACCATCAGCCCCAGCGGATAAAGTTGTCCCGTGGAAAAATAGTGTCCCAGGTATACTGCCAGTTGGGTGGTGATATATATGGTCGAACACAGTGCCAGCAATCCGATATATTTGCCTATCAGATAGTCCGCCCGGGTAATAGGCTTGGACAACATCAGCATGATCATCCGGGATTCAATATCGCGCGGTATATCCGTGGCTCCGGCGAAGAGCGCCAGCAGTAAAGTGAAAATAATAGCAGAAAAAGAACTCGCCAGAATAGGATAACCTTCCCGGCTTGACATTAGTTGCCCTACCAGTCCGCTGGCTTCAAAAGTTTTGTCCAAAGCTCCGCCGGTGGTGTCCGTAAGCATGAATCCCGCCAGCACCGCCAGAATGAACATGATTATGAAAGCCGATTCTTTAGCTTTCCTGAGTGTAAATTCTGCAATACCCCACATGACTTATTTGTTCTCCTGCTTGCTTTGATCCGCTTCCAGTGTTTCTTTGCGCTTTCGTTCCATTTCTTCGACGTACATCGTCTCCAGCATGGGACTGCTGAGGGAAGTCTTTTCCAGTTCAATCGCCAGTTTGTACTCTTCCTGCTTGTTTAACTGTGAGCATATATCCGCCAGCAGTGCGTACATATTGGAATATTCCCGAAATTCGGGCTTGGTCTTGAGCAGATGTTTCAGGAACTCATAACGTTTTTCGAGGGAGACATTTAGATCACGGAGTTTAGTGAACCCCAGAGATAGAGCGTAATATCTGTCGTATATCGACAATGTCTGAATATAGGCGACAAAATCTGCGATACTGACTTTTTCTTTGGAACTGTTGTTCTCCAGAAAATAAACATATGCTCGTAATGCTTGCGGAATATTGGGATAATTCTTATATACCTCAAGGAAAAGTTCCGCTCGTTTTGCGGGGTCTTTGATGAAGTCAGCCATGTTGGACAATGCCGTGGCTTTCTGGATGTCCGTACGAGCAGTGCGGATATGTTCCTGTAACTGCATGTAAGTTATCCGGTAGTCGACTTCATCGCGCAATGCTCCGGGCAGCTCGGACAGTAGACTGTCTTTATTGAGCTTGCCGGAGTCAATGCTTGATACAGCTCCCTGCCGCAATACTGATTCAGAGTAAAAATACAGTACAAACGCTGAAATCAGTATTGCCAGAATTTTTCCTTTAACAGGTAGTTTAATCATGGCTGTTTTTATTTGGCTTTTACTCCGCAGTTGCTGCAGAAGTTACCTTTGAGTACGTGTTTGCAAGCTGAGCACTGACCATAAGGTTTGACTTTGTTACCGCAATGTGCGCAGAAATTGTCTCCGGGACCATAGCTGTGGAGACAGGAGGAACAAATGTGTTTGTCTCCGAGAGTTGCGGAAACTTCGGTGACTATAGCAGTAACTTTTTCGTCTCCGGGATGGCTGTCTCTAGCGGCTTGCGCTGCTACGAGAAGTCTTTCTGTTATGTTTGGAATAATAGTTGTTTCCATGAGATCGCCACTGGTTTTTTTCCACTCAAATACGAGTGAATCAAGTAGTGCGAGTCTAGCGTCTTTTATTCCGTTGGCGTTGCCGCGGGCACGCAGGTAGCTGTTTATGACGTAATCTTCCGGTTTGCCTTCAGAACGTTCCAATGCCATGCGGAAATACCTTGCAGCTTCAGAATATTGTGCTGGCTGTTTGTAGTGCATGAGAATGAATCCCGCCAGGAAAGGCAGTTTCCAGTTTTTCTTCAGGGTTGGATCTTCGCTGGCGATGGCGCGTGAAAGAAATTCCACCGCCTGATCGGGAGACGCGTTAGACAAGGACATTGCGCCCATGTGGATAGCTTGTTCGAAATTCGGATTCAGATCAATGATCTGTTCAAGGCGCTTGACCACTTCGTCTTTATTGTCTTCGTTGATGGTCTGAAGGCTGCCCATGTAGTTGATGAACAGCATCCATTTTACGTCGGAAGCGAATTTATGGAATCCACCTATAGGCACTCCTGAAATTGCGCTTTTTGATGGAATCGTGCTGATTTGTTTTTCGTGGAGCGTTTTTGCGAGCATGCCGCCTGCGACAATCGCAATAGCCATTATAATGATATGATTAACAACTGTTTTTTTCATGATTTTCTTTCCTCCTGGAGTTTTACTTGATGTCTTTGAATCTGAAGATCAGGCTGGAAAGCGTCAGCGCGAATACGCTGAAGATCGCGCCCCATACCGCTGCCATTGCAACATAACTCCAGCCGGCTGTAATCATTGCCGCGGATTTGAAGTTGAACAGATCCAAATCCGGCAGGACGCCGCCATAGATTATCTTCATAAAGCCATATTTTGCAAGGTGACTGGTTGAGAACGAGAACCATAATGCGATGGCGGTAATGATCGGAGTAATCATTTCCGGCAAGATCATGGAGAACAGTACCGCTATTGCCGTCATGGGGATTGAACTGGCTATGATGAGCAAGTGAGCCTGAAGCAGGCTGATAATCAGAGGTTCGCCGAAAACCATGTAGAACAACACAAAGAAACCGGCGGCGATGATCAGTCCGATGATTATGGCGGTGATTACTGAACCAAGAAATTTGCCGACCAGATACTGAGTTCTGCCCAATGGTTTGGTGAGCATAGTCGCTGCGGCACCTTCGTGTAGTTCGCGAGGGATTTCAAAGGTTACTGAAATAACAATCAACGCGATTGCTATTGTGTTGAGTAGTAAAGATACGTCGATCATCAATTCTTTTTCCTCTCCCAGGGAAAGGATGTCGTAGTTCATAGCGCTTCCGATCAGTATCCATACGCATACAATCAGGAAATATACTACTTTCATCCTTAGAATTCTTCGCCACGTGCTACCGGCAATTGCCATTATTTCGTTCATGGTAACTCTCCTTTTATGTGTTGTTGTTTTTTACCGCTGAAAATTAAATTCGCTTGTCCGTACTGGCTATTTGTCTGAAGAAAAAATCCTCCAGGTTTTCTTTGGACGGATGATATGTTATCGCGTCCGGTTTTTCTCTTTTTAATTCATCTATAGATTTTTTTACCTCTACATTCTCCTTAAATACCAATTCCCAACCTCCATCTGACAGTTTTGAACTTGATGACGCCTCCGGCATGAATTTCTGCATTATGTCGTCATGACCGGCTTTTATTACAAGTCTGTATCCTGTTTCGGACAGCAAGTCGGTCAACGCGCCGCAGCATAGCATTTTGCCTCTGGACAATATGCCGACATGGTCGCATATTTTCTCTACATCTGAGAGAATATGGCTACAGAAGAATACATTAGTCCCCGCCTTTTTCTGTTCATTTATGATGTCCTTGAGTTCCTGTCTGCCATGAGGATCAAGTCCGACCAAAGGTTCGTCGAGTATGAGCAACTCCGGTTTGTTGAGAATAGACTGGGCAATGCCGATGCGCTGTATCATTCCTCGCGAGAAGCCGCCAAGTTTTGAATTGGCATGTTCGGTCATCTTTACAATGTCCAAAACCTCGTAGATGCGTTTTTTGCGTTCCGATGAAGGTATTTTCAATAGTTTCGCGCAGATATTGAGAAATTCATATGCTTTGAGATAGGTACTGAATGATGGTCCGTCCGGCAGGTAGCCGATGCGCTGTTTTACTTTTACATTGTCGGCAGGTTGACCGAGTACCCACGCTTGACCTTCAGATGGTTTGATAAGATCCATCAGCAAACGTATGGTGGTGGTTTTTCCGGCACCGTTAGGACCTAGAAAGCCAAAGACTGAACCTCGCGGGATTTGAAGATTAAGTTTTTCGAGTGAAGCTTCTTTCTTTTTCCAGAAGAGATGTCCGTAAACTTTTGTGAGGTTTTCTGTTCTTATGACAAAGTCTTCCATATTCCCAATTGCCTTTTATTCTATAAAATATAACTAAAAAAGAAATGCCTGTGATTGTGCTCCTCAAACAAAGATACAACAGGCGTAAGAATAATGCAAGGCGAAATTCAATAAAAATTACGTCTAAATGCCCCACATTTCATTGTTTTTGCGGTCATAAAGACCTGGAATGAGCTTTGGGATGAGTAGAAACAGTGAATACCACCATGGGTAGATGAGGAATCTTTTTTTCTTAATACAGGCTTTGAATACCTTTTCCGCGAACTTTTGTTCGGAGCTGCCGCCGCTGGGAGTTTCCGGAGGATTCATTGAGCCGACGGCCCGGGATGAGAATCCGGTATTTATTCTTCCGGGCATAACTTTCAGAACATGGATATTGGAGCTGATAAGTTCTGCGCGCAGAGAGTCGCTGTATAGATTGAGCGCCGCTTTGGAGGCGCAATAAGCTCCCATGCATGGCACGTAAAGTTTTGCGGCTATCGAGGCTATGTTGATTATTGTGCCTTCGCGTTCACGCAGCATGGGCAGGAGCATATTGGTAAGCCGTACCGGCGCGAAAAAGTTTATTTCGAACATGGTACGGAGTTCTTCTTCTGGAAGGTTCTCCCATTTTTCATAGCCGCCAATTCCGGCGTTGTTGATCAGTACGTCAAGTCTTCCGAGTTCATTTGTTATGATTTTTTCTGCTGCGTCGAGTTCTTCTTTACTGGTGATGTCCGCTTTGATCCACAGGTCTACATATTTTTCCGGTTTGCTTCTGGATATTCCGGCTACACGGAAGCCCTGATTGTTGAATTCCTGTGCCATAGCGCGTCCCAGCCCGCTGGATACCCCGGTTATCAATACTGTTTTTTTGTTTAAATCTGACATTTTTCGTCACCTGGAATGGTGTTGCTGTTATTTTATAGTTCCATATGAAACCTGTAAAATACATCTTATAGTCGATAAATGCCAGAAGTAAACATTATTTTGTGGCGTTTGGGTTCAAGAAATTTTCATAACTGTTTTATTTTGTCAATGATGTCGCCGACGTCAAGCATATATATCGCGGTTTCGCCGTCATGAATGGAATCGACGGTAACGATGCGTCCGTCCGGAGACCAGCGCGGATGCAGATCGCAACGCACGTCCACTATGGTTTTAGCAGATTGACAGTGATGAAATTTACCCAGTCTGGTGATGGCTCCGGTTTCGGAATTGATCAGCGCCAGGCGTTGCCGTGATTGTCCGTCGGGGTAGGTGTCGGCGAGCATCCATTTGCCGTCCGGCGAGAACACCAGATGAGCCATTGGCCCCATTCCTGAGCTGAGGCGTTGAGCTCTTAAAGGGAGTTCTCTTTCATCGAACACCACGCAGTCGTGATTTTTGCCGCCCCAGCGGGCGTCGATGAGTATTTCATGCGGAGTTCTTCCCCATATCTGATGTGAGATCATGCCATTCCAATAGAATTCCGGCAGGGGACAGCGCAGGTCTTCGCCATTGATTCCCACGGTGAACATGTGGGTATGCCAGGGGAAGGGCTCGGAGGTGTTGTTGCAATGACGGAGTAGCCAGAGCAGGCGTGAGCCGTCGCAGTTGAAGATGATGTGATTCAGCCATACGTACATATCTTCAAGGGTGTAAGGGGTTGGATGCAACTCGAACATCTTTCTGAATGGAACCAGCAGGCGGGTTTCCCCGGTATGGAGGTCTACACGGAATATTCCATCGTTGTCAAGATCGGGCCAGTATTCACGTGGCAGAAGTGCGTCGGCATAGGTGTAACCGCGCCGGGGAATGCGGGCGAAGTTTAACGATGCGCCCCACCGTCCGTCGGGGGATATGGCGTATATTGGGCGTTCATAAGTTCCATCTATACCATGTCCGAGGCGATAAATTCTGGCGATCAGTTTGCCGCTGGTTTCGTCAAAGTCATTATAAATGAAGCAATCCTGACGGTGTTTCAACCACAGGGTCATGCTGCCTTGCTGATGGCACCATGCGCGGGTAGTGGTGAGCGGTGTATAGATTCCGTTTGAGTTTACGGTTCCTATTTCGGCGGTTTCACCCGGCGCCGGCAGTCTGTCACGCTGAGGAACCTTGAGCGTAAGATGCAAGGTCTGGTCATGATTCCAGGCGCAACGGTCATAATAGCCAAAAAAGTGATGCGCACCTTTCGGGGTAAGGCGCTTCCATTCTAATTCCGGATGAATGCTCATTTTTTGTATCCTTTGAACAGGTTTGCGACCGCCTCGGCGGCCAGTTTGGGGCGACGGTATTCATCAAAAGTGCCTTTGTTGTTGAAGGAGCGCGGGCGTCCAAGCGCACCGGAACCGCGATAGGTGCGGCAGTCGCAGAACTGCCATAGCGCTACTCCGGCGATGGCATCGTTGTCCAATACCTCTTTGCAGGTGATGGACAGGTATTCGCGCTGGTATTCCTCTGACCAGTAAGCGCATATCGGGTCGCGCCAGCCGTAAATGGCACCCGCTCCGATTTCTGAGATTATATAAGGTTTGTCCGCCAGGCCGCGTTCTTTCAGGTGATTGATATTGCGGTGTATGCGCGGTATGATTTCATCCAGCGGTGATTCATTGGAGCGGTTTTCGGAGTACCACGCCGGATAGATGTTGAAGCATATCACGTCCACCATTTCCAGAAACAGATCGCGTTCTTCGCGGTTACTGGCGTAGGTGATAAGCCGATGCGGATCCTTGGCTTTCAGTAATTTGACCAGCGCTTCATAGCAACCGCGGGATTCTTCTTTGTCAGATTCCCCCTCGTTGAGGAAGCCGCGCATGATGACTGAAGGATGGTTGTAGGATGTTTCGATCATGGCGGCGGTCTGTTTTATTTGAGCTTCGATAAAAACCGGATCGGTAAAGTGTTTCACGCTTTGACCCCAGCCCATACTTTCCTCGAAGACCAGAAATCCCATTTCGTCGCAAAGTTCAAGGAAGCGCGGATCCTGTTGGTAGTGTGAGCCGCGGACGAAATTGCATCCCAGTCCGCGCAGGAGTTGTAAGTCAGCGATAAGTTGCGACAAGGGCAGGGCGGGGCCGTATTGCGGATGCGCTTCGTGACGGCAATATCCCAGTAGCTTTACGGCTTTGCCGTTGAGCAGTATTTTGCCGTTTTGAGCTGCTACCTGACGTATGCCGAAGCGTGTGCTGATGGAGTCAGTGCCGTTGTCGACGCAGACTGTATGTAGTTCCGGCAGTTCCGGCGACCATGGGGTGAAATCCGCGAGCTGGTGTTTAAAGACAAATTCGTTGCCGGATACCTTGTCAACCGTCAGTGTTTCCGGCGTTTCGCCGTCAAAGCTTATTTTCAGCACATTGCCTGGTTTTACCGGTTTGACGCGTACTTTTATTTCTCCGCTGCGATAGTCGAGGGTATCAACGCCGAGCCAGTCGAGCGTATCGCCGTCCGGGAGCACTTGTAGTTCTATATCGCGAAAAATACCACCATAGGCATAGAAATCAAAAAATATCTCATGCAAAGGGTATATTTCATAATCGAAACGGTTGCAAGTCATCACCACCAGCTCTCTCTTCTCTCTGTCTTCCGCCGGAATATTTACACTGAACGGAGTGTATGCGGCGTATTGTTCGCCGACTTTGCGCCCGTCAATAAATATTTTCGCGTACATGCCGACCGCGTTGAAGTTGATTTTCGCGCGGCGTCCTGACGGCACATTGATGCAGCGGCGGTAGAAGCCTACGCCGCGTTTGCCGTTATAAGCAGGCATGGCATCGAACGCCGATGGTACCGTGATACGGTCATCGTAGTTTATGCTTCCGATGTTTTCATCGTTCCAATTGTGATCGTCGTTGAATTTGAAATCCCATATTCCATTGAGGGATTCACTGTTTCTTTTGCTGAAACTGTACATTTTTTTATTGTTCTCGCTAATATTGTGTATTAATTTAGCCGACGTCGTGTGTCGACATCGGCATGTTTGATGTTAACGTGTCAGTTCATACAGAAATACCGGCTGTTTGAAGGCGAAGGTATCGGCGGTGAAGGCGATGCCGTTGGAGGTGGCTTGGGTCTTTACCTGACTTATGCGGCTTCCGTCCAGGTTTATTGCCCATATTTCCGTTTTGTCGCCGTTTCCGGTGTTGAGGGTTATTTCCGCGTTGCCGCGTTTTGCCAGCAAGGGGAGTTCTCCATCGCTTTCAAGTATATTCATGCGTTTGTCGCGGAATTTGGTTTTGTTGTTCTGGACATCGGTCATATGCGCCAGCAGTATTCTGCGGCTGTTTTTGAGTTCTTTGCCGTCTAAACTGGTGGCGAAAAGCACCACGAATCCGTTTTTGTTGACGACTTGCATGAAATTGCCTTTGAAGTCCATTTTGCCGGGTAGTACGCAGCCTTCGCTGCGTGGTGAGCGCATTTTGAAATATCCCGCGCTTGAGTTTATTTCCAATTCTCCGGTGGAGCTGGTGATGGAGCCTTTATTTTCCTTTACCAGTCCGGCCTTTACTATTTTCTCAAAGGCGTCGGCCTTCTCAATGGAGAAGTAGGGTACTCCGGTTTTTACCGGTTTGCCTACGCCCATGACCGCAATGGTATTTTCCGGCAGGCTTGCGCCTGCTTTCCATAATACACTTCCGGTTTTTGCGAAAAGTCCTACATTATTGATGGCATGTGAAGGCTGATCTTTAAGTCCGGCGGGATCGCGCATATAATCTTCAGGTACGAGACAGGGGATAGTTATTTCGGATTCTTTGACATCGCCGCGTAATAGTATGATCGCGCCGATTCTGTCGCCAATCATACCTATGGGGTCATGAGCGGTGTCGAAAAAGTTCATTGCATGCGGTTTCATGAGTCTGTACGCATGGTGGGAGTAGGCAAAGCGGTAGAGTCCGTTCCAGCCTTGCAGCGCGGCATAGGCTCCGGTAACTATTCCGCCTTCAGCGCGGAAGACGTCGGGAGCCGCATGGTTGAATTCGGTAATGGTGAATGGTTTGCCGAATATGCGCGAGCCGAACATACGCTGAACTCCGCTGCGGACATTTATTGAGCTGCGGTTTGCCAGGCTGATCGGCAG
>JAFGXT010000158.1 GCA_016936495.1 Victivallales bacterium | reverse complement strand
TTTTTTATCATAATACGAGGCTATGCCTCCAAGCAGCAGCGCCTGTTGTTTTAGTTTTTCGTCAAGGGTGGAATCATTACATAAAGAATTGAATTGTTCTGTAGCTATGGCTAAATAATGTGACTTTTCCGAATCTTCTGTTTGGTTTTTTGCCATCATCATTGCGCTCTGTCCGATCAGAAAACCGATTTTGTGCTTTAACTGTGTGGAGACGCCTGGCAGTGCCAGCGTCTGTTTGCCGGTTTCAATCGCTCGTGAATAATCATGCAACTTGAACTGACTTTGGGCGGCATTGAATAATGCCAGAGCTTTGGCATCGGGATTGTTATGTATAGAGGCAAGTTCAAGAAAGCATTCGGCTGCGATTTCATATTGCTCAAGTTTTATGGCAAGAGCCGCACAATCCTGCAAATACATCTTTCTATCCGGATGTGATGGAACCAATTTTTTCAGCCGCACAAAAAACTTCAATGCTTCATTTTCAGCTCCTTTACCACGCGCGGTATATGCCATATCCATTATGATATCGACGGTATCCTGTGGTAAGTCTTGTCCTACAGACAACTTGTCGCAAATTTCAACCGCTTGAGTATACTGTTCGGCACCGCATAGGGCCCGGGCGTAAAGCAAATTCAATTCTGGCGATATATCTTTCCCGGCGTCCCGGTTTTTGACAATTAAGTTCTGCATAGCTTTTACGGCAGCCACAAAACGCTTTTGTTCCAACATCCCGCGATAGATATCCAGTTCCGGCGACGCACTTTGATTGAGAAATTTCGCGTCTATATTCAGTTTATATCCAAGCAGACGTAAGGCTTCTCTGTAACGAAGAATGTGTTCTTTGGCAATATTGAATTCATCGTTGTCAAGTGGCAGTCTGATGGTGGACTTCACAAAACTGGCGGCGGCTCGAGTGTAATAATCGATTTTTTCGTTAGTATTATTGGATTTTTCCGCAAGCGTGGCAAACTGTTCTCCCATTTCACGTAAAAGGCGACGCGCTACCGCCGGATAGGGTTGCGGACGGTAATAATGTTTCAGTGTTTCTGGATAATAATAACGCAAACATTGTTCGAGAATTTCCAGGCACTGGCGGTTATCTCCCTCCAGTCTCAAAAGGCGGCAGCGGAGTAGCGCGACCTTTACCGCTACCTCTGTGTTTCCTTTGTCTTCAATCCGATCCAGCAACTTTTGAATCAGTTGAATCAGCTGATCGTATTCAGCAATCCCCCGTTCTTTCCAGTTGACCGCTCGACCTGAGAATACGCTGATGTTATCCAATAGTGTTTCATTGGAGCATTCGCGTTGTTCAACGAGAGCCTGAGCCTTTTTCAGGGTTTTCGTCACATTTGCGTCGCCGTAGCGGCTGATGTATTCCAACATGGTTTTACTGCGTCTGGTATATCCTGAGAGTTTTTTTCTGTACTCGACAGAATCAGCTGTTGCCATAAACTCTTTGAGTAATTCCTCCGCCGTTTTAAGTTCTCCCTGATCAAAACAGTATTCCGCCAGCTTATATGTAATAATGCTTTTTTTGATTCCTGCTGGTAATTTATTGAGTTGTTCTCTGGATTCTGTGATTTTTCCTGATTTTGCCATGGAAATAATGTCTATTTCTCCGGCACGTAAGATCAGAGTCAAAACCATCAAACTGGATATCAAGAAGTATTTCATAGTTTCACCTTTTATTGTTTTTCGCAGTGCTTTTCACGCGCACCATTGGTGGTGTTTCCTTGTCGGATTTTTTGTCCTCGACTGAGTTTGCGGATTTCTTTGTTCCAATTTCAGGCAGAGGTAATGGTGGGGTCGTCAGCAGAGACACATCGTTTATTTCATAACTAACCGCAGTGATCTGGCTGCCGCTAAGATATTCCGGTTGCAGAATCCGGATAAATTGCCAATCTGGAGCTGGAATATTGTCGTCCAGCTTTACATATACCTGTTGCCAACGGTTTACCTGAATATTAACTTTAAAACATTTTCCTGAAAAAATAAATCTTAGCGGAACGCTCATGGTCATATCGCGTTTGAGCTTGCTGCTGATCCGGGAGTAAACATAGAAGTTCAGGTATTGCGGATTGTCGCAGGCTTGCCCGCATGAAAGGTAAACGCTGTCATGACGGTCTTTGACTTGTTGATTCACGTTGAAACTGATTTCAGTACTTTGTGTTTCATGTGGTTTGAAGTTTTCTTCGACGGTTGCCGGAATGCAACGAAAACTGCCGTTATCCCCCAAAGAAGTTGCAAAGCCGTTGCCGTGGCGCAGCCTGACAAAGCGGTATTTCTTCCGATTAATCAATGAATCAGGAGTGGATATCTTTGCGGAGGTATAATCAAAGTCGATTAAAGGGGGAACATATCTTTTGATGCTGCGTCGTTCATCCGGCAGTTTTGACCCCTTACGAATCAGGCGGATTACGGTCATTTCCGGCAACACTGCCGAGTATTTGAATGTGTGATTTTCTATATTCACCTGTGTCGTACTGCGTTCCAACCCCGCCGCAAAATTACAAAATGGAGAATTTTTGTGCATAAATCCTTTTTCTATAATCATCTCCGTGGGACCATCCCATGGAACGATCACCAGCACTTCGGTTTCAGTAGGGATAGCAAAACGTTTTCCGACTATTATTGTCGCTACTCCGGGATAGTTATATGCCGCAGCCACGCTGGTGGCAAATGAAGGTTTATCTCCTGTCTTGGGAAATATTGAGGCGGGAAGCTGTCGCGGTGTTCCATCAAACAGCTTTGACGCCTGACGCAATGCCGATGCTGGCGGCAACTCAGTTTTAAATATCCGATCATAAAACATCCCACCGTCATACACGTTCTTAAGGATTACCGAGGAACCTCCTCCGGCCAGCCATTCGACAATATTTCTGCCGGAACTACAAAGATAGTGACGCATAAATTCGTTACCCATCCGCTCGGAAGCATCGCATGACCAGCTTCCCCAGTAGGGTGTATGTAAATCATAGTTTTTGAGCAAAGAAATAGCCGGGAGCGCCTGCCTGGTTTCGATGATGCCTGAAACAGAAAAACTGCTTCCTCCTTGCTCTGCCATCCCGTTGCGGATAATAGCTTCAGCTTCCGGACAGAGCTTTTTTAGCTCCTCAAGTTGTTTCTCCCAAAGTTTCTGATCCTTGCAGATAAACTCCCAGAGCTTGACCTTTTGACCATACTGTTTGATTATTTTACGTAATGTTTCAACATGAATGTCTTTATCAATACGAAATAATGTATCAGCTCCGGCAATGCGGGTACGGGTATAATCGCTACGCAGTTTGTTCAAATCGGCACCTGCATATACGATTCCAGCGTTAAAACAATGCTGAATATCCTCTGGTAATTCTCCCACATTCTCCGTCGCCAGATAAATGCGTCTTCCTAATTTAGTTACTGCCGAGAGCGTTGCCCCGTCAAAAGCTATTGTCCCGCTGCCGTTATTACGGATCTGCAGAATATTATTGAATGATTGCATGTAGTCTGATGGTATAAGCACATTCACCAGTTGCTTTTCGCTGGGAATTATGGAATTGTAAAGCCTTTTTCCGTTCAATACCACTTCGATGGAATCTTCCGTTTGATTACGAGCATTATGATTTGCTATTATCGCCATGCTCAACTGCAAATGTCCCTTGAAATTTTCCGGTAGCAGCTCATCAAAGAACATGGCAATACGTTGGTTCGGCTGTAACGTCTGCGGCCAGTCTTCCGCCCGGCGAACCGACAGCGTCGATGAGAACGAGGCGTAGACCTTGAATTCATCAGGAACCTGCGGAGATTTTACCTGCTCAGGCGCTCCGTTGAACTTACCGAAAAACACCGGATTCATATCAACCGGACCAACCCCAAGAATCACCGCCGCCATCGGATCCGCTCCTCCCGGCAACCGTGTTATAAGTCCCTTCAAACCTAAATCAAGCTCATCCGCATGTCCTGATTTCAGTTCCGATGATTCCGCAATGCTATATCCAGGCAGATAACGGTAATACACCTGAAGCATCAAAGCACACAAACTGCTGGAATAGATAGTAAGATCATCGATGTTTTTCAAACGAAAACTTTTATCGCCGCCAGGAGTTCCCCACGCTCCGTCCGGTTGCTGACTGGAGGTTAATTCTTTCTTGAGATTCTCGTTCCATTCTTTCCAATCGCGCCCACGACCCTTTTCCGCCTGAAACAACGCCTGCGTCTGATAGTACCAGCGATACAGCGGAAATTGTGCACTATTTTTCCAGCGCGGAGACTGGGTCTTTTTTAGTAATTTTTCGGTGTTTCGTGCCGGAGCACTGGAGCCGGAACCCAGCAACTGAAGCGTAAGCAGTCCGACTGGATTCATATTATCACTGGAAGCGAAGCGTTTCATGTTGATCCCTTGAGAAAATCCGCCATTTTTGCCCTGATGGATTTTTATCAGCGCCTCAGTCGCCAGATCAAGGCATTTGTCAAGCCCTTCAAGTTGAAGTCCGGCATTTTTAGCCGCTGCAAGCGCCTGAATATGCCAGGCAAGCAAGGATAAATCACAGGCTGGTTCTCCCACAATAATTTGCTGATCGACTTCAAGTTGCTCTTTTTCGCGTTTCTTATTTTTGCCGCGCTCCGTAACTTCAGTATCCGTTCCGGACGGAGCCGCCTGAGGAGTGTTGTCATAATTGATATTGAAGGAACCGAAACTGTTCTGCCGTTGAATTATTAACCGAATACGCTGTTTTAAAATCCGTTCCAAGTTCATACTGCCACTCAGAGCATAGGCTTCCGCCAGTGCATAAGTAAGAATAGCGTGCCCAAAACTCTTTCCGGCGTATTCGATGTTCTCGGTATTAGCCAGCTCGGTCAGAAATTCTGTTCCTTTCGTGACGACTTTGCCGTATTGTTCAGAATTGCAATTTTCACCGTGAGCCAGAAATGCCAGCAATGCCAGTGAACTCAATGCCGCCGCATCACCGGTTTTGAAACTATCCGGACTACCCCAACTGCCGTTTTTGTTTTGAATTGAGGCCAGATATTTCAATGCTTTATCCACGGCGTCCTCGGTTTCCTTGCTTCCACCGTAGCGCCGTAATAGCCGGGGACGACCAGCCTTGTCTAATCTTGACTGAAAAGATTCTCCGATCCGATGCCCAGGCGGCAATCCTCCAGAATCACGTCCGCCTTTGGAACTAAGGTTATTCAGCCCTTCAAAAAAATCCATGTCGCTCTGAATATTGTCCAAAGCCGTACGCCTTTTCGTAGCGCTTTGTTCTAAATTCCCAGTGGACTGAAAGTGCGGCGTGAAATCTCGCATGGCTCCTTTCGCTAATTGCTCTGTATTGCTTTGAGAGGTGGCTTCGACAGCTTCTGAAACATCTGAAGCTTTGGTTTCTAGCTCTTCTTTCGAGATTTCAGGTATGATTTTGGGCTTGGGCGGCGTAAAGTTGCTGGTGTCCACTTTGACGGTTAATGGATGAGCTTTTTGCTTTTCGCCAGGCAGACTGAAAATGACCGTCAGAAGTATGATGTTAATGCCGATTGCGACAATTATTTCATATGGAAATCTGCGTTTGTTGATTTTCTCTTTCACCCTGGCAAGACTCCCCTCTGTATGCCGATTAATAAATATACTT
>JAFGXT010000157.1 GCA_016936495.1 Victivallales bacterium | reverse complement strand
TTTACTGATCTGGCGAACATTCAACGTCAGAACCAGAGTAATTTATTTATTGTCGCCGTAAATTGCGGCTTTTGAACGATCGACTATTTTAACAGGGATGTTCAGGATGGTAGACCAAAAGCATAAAACATAAGATTTCAGCCGTTATCCTGACTATCCGTTGTTATCCCTGTTATGCAGCCCTTGAGCTTAAAGCCTCATTTCAACAGGGATGCACAGGATGTTCAGGATGTAAACAAAAAGCATACGCTCTTAAGCCTTTATCCGTCCTTATCCGTTTTTATCCCTGTCAATTCAGTCCTTATTTCTTTACCCTGTCACCAGAACCTTTCCCCGTTACCGTCTGCAGGATAAACATAAAATAATTCCTTACAGACATTTCACTTATCATTCTGGCATCGGTTTCCGCCAGCAACTTCGGTGTCGACATATCAATCTCGTTCACCTGAGCCAAACCTGTCACTCCAGGCCGCACATTAAATACACCCCGCGCTTCACGCTCATGAATCAGCTCCTCCTGATTGAACAAGCAAGGACGTGGCCCAACCAGACTCATCTCCCCCTTAAGAACATTCCACAACTGTGGTAACTCATCAATTTTGCTTTTACGCAAAAAACTGCCCAACTTTGTGATCGATGAAGTTGAAGCCAGATGACTGGCCACCGACGCCGTATCAAGTTTCATGGTCCGAAACTTAACAAGGGTAAATGGTTTCCTATTTCGCCCTACCCGCTGCTGACAAAAAACCGGGGAACCGGTATCAAGCCAACCGAGAATCAAGATGACAATAAAAATTGGCAAACACAGGATCAGACCAATGAAAGAAAAAACAATATCGAAAATACGGAGCAATGAGAAACCAGCCGTCCGTGGCTCCTGGACTTCAGACCCCACACAACGCTTCAATCCCTCATCGACACTCACCGGAGGGATCCAGCCCAGTTGATCTTTAGCTTTACTGATATCGACCTGAAGTGAGCCAAGTAAACGCTGAGCTACCTCCTCTTTTCCAATAAGTTTCGCTGCAAAAGCCAAAACAGATGAAGGCACGGGAATCAAGCGAGACGGCTTTCCCATAGCCTTTGCAAGCCGCGTCAAAAGCTCCGTAGTAGATATATCTTCTCCATCGGCAACAAGAAAAGTCTGATTCGCGGCGGCGGGGTGGCCGATGCAGGTAGTTACGAAATCCACTAGATTATCGAGAGCCACGAAGCTGCGTTTGTTTTGAATGGCGCCTAGGGGCAAAGGAATGCCTTTCCCCATCCAATGTATCATGCTTTTAAAATTACCCTTAACACAGGGACCATATATGAGCGGTGGACGGATAATAACCACCTCCATGCCGGTCTCATCTGCAATTTGCATCAATCCTTGCTCTGCTTCAAGCTTGGAGATTCCATAGGGGTCTTCTGGCGCGAGAGGATCATCAGCCATATACGGCTTACCCACCAAAGTACATTCGCCATTGACCTTGATAGAACTGATGAAAATGAAACGCTTTACACCTGCTGCTACAGCTTGACGAGCCAGATTTAATGTTCCGTCAACATTCACTCTTCGGAATTCTGACAGGGGATTAGCGGCTTCTTCCCGCATCGCGTGAACACGCGCGGCAGTATGGACTACCACGTCAATACCTTTTAATGCGGCATTCCAAGCAGTTGTAGGCTCCAAACTACCAACCTTGACCACTTCAACGTTTGATAAATGTGATTGATTCATTGTTCGAACAGCAGCGCATAATTTAAATTTTGGCTGACCGGACAAACTTGCAACTATTGCCGATCCGACAAAACCTGAAGCACCGACGACAAGAATTTTCATATGTTTAATCCTGTTACTTTATCAATCAAAGTATTTTTCAAGAAGCACTATCCTTTCGGCCGTATTTTGATCTGTCTATAAACGACATCAGGATTACAGAAGCTCAGTTCTTTAAAAAAGCTTCGCATATAATGAAGAAACCTTATCCCATGTATAAAATTTATCCGCTATTTTTTTCATTTTCCGAGAATTGGCAGCACGTAGATCATCATCCAGAAACTCGAGAATACGTACTAAGTCTGCTGAAGAGTGAAAGAACAAAGCATCCCCCCGAGTCGTCTCTTGATTGAAATCACACCCGAATGCCACAACAGGCAAACCTAAACTCATGGCTTCAACAAGTGAAGGATTCGTGCCACCGGCGCTATGACCATGTATATACACGTAACAAGCCGAACGTAGTTGATTGAGGATTTTTTGATCATAAATTGGATCCAGCATGTGAACATGAGAAAGATGATCATACTTTTCTCTTAACAATACACCATATTGGCTATTGCCCCAGTTGCCTACAATCACAAGATCTAACGCATTATATGACTCGAAGGCCCTTAAAATAAGGTCAAGATTATTTTCCGGTTCAATACGGCAAACTTTAAAAGCATATTTTTTTTTATTCAAACCATAGTCTGACAAAATTTCATCATTACGTGCAGGGCGAACAGCATGGTCTCCCCCATAGGGGATCAATTCACTTTTGCGATGATACTCGGTAGTTATATAGTCTTGAATAGCTTGATTGTCTGCAACAATAACATCAGCAGAACGAACAGCAGCAATTTCAGACAGTTTAAGAAACCACTTGGCAAAAGGGCTCCACTTCTCCCGTTTCCATTCAAGTCCATCAATGTTTACTATAAATTTCTTACACGAAATCAGTTTTATTACAGGCAAGAAAACACAACCAGAAACACCAAGAACAACTACACAGTCAGCGTAACGTATTGCCTTCAGCATTGACAGAAGATCGTAAAAAATGCTTTGCACACCATTAGCATCTAGATTTATATAGCTCAGCCTTGCTCCATTATATTCCGTCAGCTGCTCAGGGTATTTTTTTGCACTGCAGTACACTGTCAACTCAAAGGAGTTGGATAATCTGCGTGTCAAATGGTCTACCAAGGTCTCCCAACCACCATATTTTGCCGGCAAACCAACTGAACCAACAATCGCTACTTTCTTCATTTTTTAGTGTTCCCTACATGGTCTAAAACTTCCACAATATTTCGGCCATAGATGGCAGGCGAAAATCCTTCTGCTCTTTTCCGACAGGCTAAGGACATCTTTTCGCACAAAGTTTCATCTTGGAACAAAAGAAGAAGTTTTTTCTTCAGTAAATCCAGATCATAGGAATCAATTTTAAATCCTTGGATTCCATCATCAACAAGTTCTTTTGGCCCTCCTACGGGGGGAACTATAACGGGGATACCAAAAGCCATTGCTTCAAGAATAGTCAAACCAAAAGTTTCTACCCATTGATCGACACGTGAAAGATTAAGAACCAGATTAGCCTGCTGGTAAAATATCGCAATATCATTTGTACGCGGATAAATAATAAGATTAGGCGGGATTTGCTTACCAGAGAAATACGTTGAGATAGCATCCTCGTCATCATTTACAACCAGTTTGAATCTAATCTCTTTGTACTCAACGACACTTGCAGCAAGATTCAATAATTCAGGGATACCCTTATAGTCTCGAAGAGAGGCAATCAACAAAACATTAAAATAGTCATTATATCTGGAAGCATACACCGTGTCGGAAGCTAGCTCCAAAAAACGACTATCGAGAGCGTTATAAATTCTTTTTGCAGGGACACCTGGAACCGGCAAAGCGATCATATGGGCATCAGAAACATAAATATTGACAGATGACGTCAACTGGACAACCTTTAAAAGAAAAAACCTTAATATTGCAGGGGACACAGAAATCTCATGCACATGATAGACAACTTTTCGACCGGAGAGTTTAGCATATAGAGCCGCCCCAAAAGGAAGCACAGTATTGATATAAACCACGGCATCTTTATCAATGCTTCGATCACATAACAACTTAAGAAAAAGAACCATCTGGCTAAAAAGGAAGGAGATCAGTGTTAAAAATCTTTGGCTTGAACGCACATACCCAAAATGAGAAACCGGAATAGCACAACTGGACAAAAAACCATCTCCGTAGCTTCCCAAATAAAGCTTGGCGTGACGCGAGTGTTCAGTTACAGCGTCAATTGTGTTTTTTAGAACTCTTGGGCTACCGGAAAAATCATTAAGCAGGTGGACAAAAACAGTATCAAATACCATGTAGATCCACCCTTGACTTAATAACCTTGGCAGGAACACCGGCAACAATAGAATTTTCAGGCATATCTCTAGTTACAACAGACCCCGCAGCGATGACACAACCATCACCTATTGAGACACCATCTAATACTGTCACTTTGGAACCAATCCAACAGTTTCTACCTATTGCAATACCACTGCGGGTTGTCCCCTGAAACCTAATCTCGGTTTCAGGATCATCATAAATATGATTTTCAGGGTGACAACTTAAATATTGGCCAATAATACAACCATCACCTATCACCAAACCACCACCGCCGCCAAGATAGGCAAACTCCCCAAGACCTACATTGTTTCCAATTCTGATATATTTTCCAGGATTATTATATGAAGTGGAGATTACAATTCTGCTAAAAGCCCCTATTGATACATTGTTCCCAATCACCAGAGCTTCTTGCCCTAGAGCACTCAAATAAACATAATCATGAAGCTGAACCCACCTACCAAACTCAATATTCCTTTCAACATCAAGTCTAACTCCCTTCCCAAGAAACAACAGATTGGGAATTTTTAGATAGAAAAGAAGACGAAATGACCTTAAATAATTCCAAGAACGTCCAACTAATAAGGAGATCAAAGTCATGCTTGACAAGTTTTTATCAAGTTCAAAACTGGGATTCTTAGCCTTAACAATTCTATTAATTAACTTATGTAGCATTTGAATTTCCCATCACCATGTAAAGACGTTAAGTCGTCGATCGTTCAAAAGCCGCAATTTACGGCGGCAATAAATAAATTACTCTGGTTCTGACGTTGAATGTTCGCCAGATCAGTAAATAG
>JAFGXT010000156.1 GCA_016936495.1 Victivallales bacterium | reverse complement strand
CTGGGAATGTCGGCGTCAGTGCAGGCGGCGTCTAAAGTTGAACCCGCCGACGCCATATGCGAAGCCTATGCTTCCATGCAGTATCCGTTGGCGCGAACTTTGGTGAAAAAACATCCTGACCTTCAGGAAGCGCGGCTGGTCAAAGCTTTGACCGCCGTCTTTGACCGTCGCAAACAGGATCTCAGTTACGGTTTGCCGGAACTTAAGAAAATCTATGAGGACAGCAATTTCAGAGAGCCTTTGCGGATTCAGGGGGGACTTGCTTATGCCCGCGCCGTACAGACCTTGCAGATGCGTCCCGGTGTATATTCACAGGCTGAAGGTATGGAATTTGACCCGGTTTATGATGTTATCATCAGTAAATACCCTGCTACTCCAGCCGCCTGTTTCGCGCTGATATATCAGACGGAAGGCTGGTTCGGCTCCGGCAATGAAGATATGATTGCGAAAGCATTTGCCAAATTGGAAAATTTTATTCAAAACTATCGCGGTCCGAATAAATATTTTGCTGGTCTCAATGTTATGCTGGCGGATAGGTATATCATCCATAACAGGCAGTACGATAAGGCTGTTACGCGTTTGGTGGTTGCTCTGGAAAATGGCGTCAGCAATCCCCGTACCGCAGAATTGATATCGTTTCAGGTCGGGCGTATTTTTGATACTCAATTGGGAGATCGCAAGCAGGCGCAAAAGTATTATAAACGATTTATCGAGAAATATCCAAATTCAGGCTATGCTTCTATAGTTCAAAGATACATGAATGAAATGAATGAAAAAAACATAGCGAATGGAGGCAAATAATGAGCGAGGCGCAAGATAAAAATAAAGATTTGCCGGAAAATAATAAATTTGCCAATCGACTTGGATTATTTATGGCTTTTGCGTTTTATATCATCGCCGTAATAATGGTTATTATAAACACTTCCGGCGGGAGCGTTATCGATCCGGATGAAAAAAGAATAATCATCGGACATTGGCAGCTCGAAGATGGCTTTCGACATGGGCTCGATCAAGTCATAAAGGACTATGAAAAAATGAAAGCCGCTCAGGGACAAAAAGTAAAGGTAATTCAGTCCACTGTCCCCGGACGTGGTTATCAACAGTGGTTCGTTACTCAGATGATAAGCGGAGACCCGACTGACATAATTCAATTACGCTGTTCTTCTCAAATGAAAGCGCAATATATGGTTCCCTTGTCGGATTACATCGGCGCTCCCAATCCCTACAACAAAGGAACCCCGCTTGAAGGCATTCCCTGGAAAGATACTTTTGTTGACGGCATGAACTCATCGCTCGATCCGGTATATGCCGATTATTTTGGAATAGGCTCATTTTTTCATGTAATGAGGGTGTATGTCAATAAAGACCTGCTGAAAAAAGCCACCGGAAGCGACAAAATGCCCCAGACTTTTGATGAATGGATGGACACCTGCCGCAAAATGCGCGAATACGGCGAGAAAGAGCAGACTCCGATAATCCCTATCGGCATGACCGGGGTCGGGAAAGGCATGTTGCTGGGCTTGTTTATTCAGTATTTCTCTCAGCTCAACGGGCATATTAATGATTTCGGTTCGGTTTTCCGTAATTGGGACGCGGACTCCATCTTTTCGCTTATGGCTGACGGAAAACTTGATTGGCGTCGCCTGCTTGCTGCAGTAGAGCTGATTAAGGAGGCGGGACAGAATTTTGGAGACGGGTTTATTACTGCCGATCAGGAACAAGTCAAATTCCTCTTTTTTGCGGGTAAAGTAGGGTTCTATTTTCAGGGCACCTGGGACGCGTGGAGTATGATAAAAAACTCTCCGTTTGAGGTGGAAGTAATCACTATTCCGATAATTGGATCTACAAACCGTTATTCCTGTCATTTTACCGGGGAAATAAGTGAACAGGGTGTCGGCGTCGGCGGACAGTTCGGCATTCCCAAAGCCGGGAAAAATTTTGACCTGTCTTTGGACTTTCTGCGTTATATGACCTCCTACAATGTCAATCAGAAAATGATGATGGAACATTGCAAATGGCCTCCGGCGGTCATCAAAGCAAAATACGAAGGAATCATGAAGAAATTTGAACCCATAGCCGGAGATGCCAGAAAAACCATCTACCCGCCGTTTTTTGTAACGGCAAGATCACAGACTAAGATGGCGGAAATTCTGGAATATATAATCGTCAAACAACTTCCCGATTCTCAGGATTACTTCTTGCGGCAATTCAAAACTGAGCTCATTCCAATGATGCTTAATGAATTGGAAGATGCTAAAGACGATGCGGAACGCCGCTACTTTGATATTGAGGCTCAGCGTAATTGCAGTGCAATTGGACTGATGGCTCCGGAAATAAGCAAAAAACAACGCAATTCACTTGAGCTGCGTGAGCTTATGAGTTTTGAAAATCTGATTATTCGCTTCAGAGGTGATTATTTGCTTGATGAAAAACTGATCGCTTTGGATAAACTGGAGAAACAGAATATAAATATTCAAAGTGTAAACGAGGAGGTGAAGTAAAATGGCTATCGAAGTAACTGCCGGTAAACTCAAACACTACTGGCCCGTATATATACTTGTGGCAATACCGCT
>JAFGXT010000155.1 GCA_016936495.1 Victivallales bacterium | reverse complement strand
ACAGGGCGCCTTGCGCCATATCCTGGGCATGGAGGAGACTGTCATTTATACCGGAATAGCCGCTGACGCCCCCGGGAAACTTGATGCCTCACAGCAGAAAGCATGGTCTTGCGCCGTCGATTCCCGTAATCCGGTGGTGATTATCCAGGGGCCGCCCGGAACCGGTAAAACCAGTGTCCTGGAACAAGTGGCGCGGAAATTGTGCTCTCAGAACATGCGCATACTCATCACCGCGCCATCCAATACCGCCGTGGATAACATCTGTCGCCGGATTATCGATCTGCCGGTATTGCGTATGGGCGCGAATATGGAAAGTATCGCCCCGGACGTACGGCATAAATGCTGGATCGGGATTGATAAAAATGTATTGCGGTTCAGTGAAAGGCGCCAGCAACAGAATACAGGGGGCATATTTGCCAGCACGCATGTGGGATTGCTGCGCGACCGGGTAGTGACGGGGGATATAGAGCAGAATGGTCTGTTTGATGTGATTATTTACGATGAAGCGGGCATGGCGTCTATTCCTGAATTTCTACTCAGCTCAAGAATGGGCAGCCGGGTAGTATTGTTTGGCGATCACCAGCAGCTTCCGCCATTTCCGTTGCCTCCTGCGGTGATAGAGAAAAGCCGTCAGGACTTTGGACCGATGACCTCTGAATTGAATGCGCTTATCGGTAAAAGCGCTTTGGAATGGCTGGCTTCAGGACGGGACTTTCCTATTGTGATGTTGCAATGCTCATACCGGTGTCAGAATCCGCGTTTGTTACGTTTTGCTTCCACTTTGTTTTATGATGCCGGCGTCCGTGCCAGCAGACAGGCGGAGTATTATCAATTGCCGTACCATGAACGTCAGAACAAATATCCGCCGTCTACACTAAAGTTGCTAAAAACCAGTGCGTTACCCTTTGAACTTCGCGGTGAGAAACTTATTTTTGAGGGCTGTAAACCGGGACTGGAAAACCTGCTCGAAGCTCGTTTGTGCTGTCGTAGCCTGTATGACGCCATGAGTAAATATTCTCTCGCGGAAATAACTTTGATAAGCCCTTACCGCAGACAGGTCAAGCTTATTCGGGATATGTTGTCGCGCGAGAAGACCATGGCAATAATCGGCAAGGATATTCCGCCGCAATTGTGGGAGACTTTTTTATTCACCCGCATCGCCACAGTGGATAGTTTTCAGGGCGGCGAGAGTGATATTGTAATAATCAGTTACGTCAGGAGTACACAAAAAGGCTCTATCGGTTTCGTTGACGACGCCAACCGCATAAACGTGGCGCATACCCGTTGCCGCCGGGAAATGATCATTGTCGGCGATATGGAAAGTCTTAAACAGAATTCCCGCAACCATATATTTGTCCGTATGGAGCGTGCTTTCGAGCGTGATGGCGAAGTGGAAAATATAAGTATTGCTCAAGCCGAAGCTCTGGAGCTGGAATATCCGGAACCAGGAAGGAAAGCAAAGCGCGAGTTCAGTAATGAACAAGTTTCTGATTTTGCCCTGATCTGATTGACGTTCAGATCAGAAGGTCTTGGAACGAAGCCTTTCGCATACCATTTCAACCTGTTCGATAATCTGCGCCAGCCACAGCTCCTCTTTTGCCGCAAAAGGAATATCCTCTTTGCGACCTACTATATAAAGTCCTATGGCGCGATCATTTACCACCAGCGGGGCTAATATGGCGTGTTCCAGATTCATGCGTTTTTCGAGCTCTCCCGGAATCTGCCAGTCGCCGTCTTTACGGCTCCATATGCAGGGCGTTTTCTGGATGAAACATTTTATCACCGGGGAGTTTTTGTATTCCATCGGGATTTGCAGGTCGTTGGCGGAGATGGTGGATTCTTCGCCGACAAAAAGTCTGCCTTTGAGTTGCTTGAAATTCTGATCTACGAATGTGGTGAACACGTCCGGGCATCTCAATGAATGGTAAATGGCTTCCTGTGCGAGCATAAGCACCCGGTTCAGATCGGGCTTGGAGCGTCTTAATACAAAGAGCTCCTGCATATAATAGTTGAACGTGCTGTCAAATTTATCTTCCGGGCGGAGATTGTCATCCAGCCCTTCGCCGATTCCCAGTTTGTTGACCACTTGCGCGGGAATTGCCTTGCCCCACTCAAGTACGCTGACCATCATGTCAATATCGTCGGGATTGAGATTGAAGAACCTAGTCATGTTTTTATCCCGTCCGCAGGATTCGCGGATAAGATCGGTTACTGAGCAGGCGGCTTTTCCGGTGAGTTTGCGCATACGTTCCTCGGCCTTTTTCAGCTCTGCCTTGCCGCCTTTTTTTCTGCCGAAAAGCATGCCGGTAAGGTTGGTCGCTTCATCAATAATATCTCTGGATGAATCCTTTATCTCGCGCTTGCGTAACATATCTTCAACTTTGCCGGGGATGTGATATACTTCCGCGATTCCCACGCATATTTCCTCGTAGCTCACGCCAAAGACTTGCAAACAGGCGCTTTCGATGTTTACTCCACGCTGAAGTTGAACGTCCATTCTGCGGTATTCTTCGGGGAAAGCGTATGCCAGTACCATGTTGGGGAGGTTGTAAAATAATCCGGCGACGAATAGTTCTTCCGGGTATTCATATTTGCATTCATGAGCCAGTTCCATGGATATTACGCCGGAAAAGTATGAACTGGTATAAAGTTTGAGCAATTCGAGATCGAAATTATCGTGCATGTTTTGTTTGAATACGGAAAACGCCAAAGCCATAAGATAAATCTGGTCAAAGCCCAGAAAGGTGATTGCCGAGGTGATGGTTTTTACCGGGGTGCGTGCCGCCAGCGTGGGCGAGTTTGCCGCTACCAGCAGGTTCGCCGCCAGTCCGCAATCGCGCATTATCACTGCCGCCAAGTCTGAGGCACTGGCCTCAGAATCGTCGGTAAGCCGGAAAATATCCTGAATATTGTCATTAAGGGCGGGGAGACCTTCGCGTTTCTTTATCTGCTCAATCAGCTGCCTGGTTTTGCTTGAAATCACGATTTCTTTTTCCTGACTATTCATAATACTGTACCCCAAATGCTTACAACTTT
>JAFGXT010000154.1 GCA_016936495.1 Victivallales bacterium | reverse complement strand
ATCTCTTATCCATTCGACGAGTTTGAAAGGACCTGAGCCAACCGGATTTGCCTGAAAATCCTGTCCATAAAATTGCACGGCGGTTTTAGAAACGATACCGGCGGCGGGAAGAGCCAAAGCATATGACATTCTAGGATCGGGATAATTGAGGTGCAGAACGAGGGTATAATCATCAATTATTTCTATGCCTTCGCAACCGGTTTCATACATGGAAAAGTCATTTGCGGCGGCAGATGAGGTAATTTTACGAAACTGGTCTATACCTTTGATTTTGCCTCTAAACATCCAAAACACCGGGCTGTGGAGCCGGGAATCGGCAATGCGCAGGATAGAATATTCAACGTCTTTGGAGGTAATCTGCCGGAGAGATTCATCGCCACCAAAGCAGGGGTTGCCGGCAAAGCGCAGATTTTTCTTTAAAGTAAGGGTATAGCTGGTCATATCGGGACTTATGACAGGCATGGACTCGAGCATGGCGGGAATGAGTTTATAGGGTCTGGCGGCATAATCGTACTGAAGAAGGGTATCGTAAAATGACGCCACCATGTATTGGCTGAGCAGATCTGCAGCAAGCGCCGGATCCAGGGCATCGATTTTGCCACTGGAGCTCAGATACAATGTCCGTTCATCAGAGCTATGGGTGCGTTCTTCGCAGCCGCCGCAGATCAGCACGGTTGAAATAATTAACAGAATATGGCATAAACCCCTCATTTTCCTCCACATAATTCTTGAGACTGAAGCCATTCGACTGTATTGACAAAAGCTGTTTCCAAATCCACCACGGGGTCATAGCCGAAGTCTTTTTTTGCCGCTTTGATGTTGAAAAAGTGGGAAAACGCAAGCTGTCCGGCGACGAAGCGGGTCATAGGAGGCTGGTAGCTCCAAGGCATAAATTTATATATCATTTCCATCATTTTTCCGGCATTGTAGGCGGTTTTAAAAGGGATTTTTGCAGAAACCGGGTCAATATTCAGTTCAGTAAGCATATTATTGACCCATCCCCAGAGATTAACGGGAGAATCATCACTGATAAAATAAGCTTTTCTGAAATTGCGTCCAGATTTGCGGGCAAATTCGGCGCCTTTTATATGCGCTTCGGCGGCGTTGACTACGTAGGTGAGGTCGACAAAGTTATCGCCATGACCAATTATTTTAAGTTTTCCGGCTTTAGCGCGGGCAATGATCTGCGGCAGCAAGTGCGGATCCCTCGGACCCCATATCAGATGTGGACGCAGGATCACGGCGGAAAGATCACTCCAGTCATAGCTTAGTACTTCGCGTTCGGCACGAGCTTTGGTTTCCGGGTAAAAAGCCAGATATTTTTTGGGATATTCAAGATATTCGTCGGCGTTTTCAACATCTTCCAATGGGCTGTAAGTGGCACTGGGAGAGCTGGTATATACCAAAGTTCTCACATCATGTTTACGACATGCGTCAAGGACGTTTTGAGTACCTTTGACATTTACGTCATAATACAATTTGCGCGGACCCCATATTCCGGCTTTAGCGGCAGTATGTATTACGACTGAGCAGTTTCTGACTGCTTCCATAACGCCTTCACGATTTCTTATGTCTCCAGTAAAGACGTCCACGCCCTTTGCAGCGAGTTCGTCATCGCCACGGCGTGAGTAGCTTATAATATTTTTACAATTAAGCCCGATAAGGCGTTCGACGATATATTTACCAAGAAATCCGCTGCCGCCGAAAACAATAACTGATTCATCTTTCCAGTTCATAATATTTACAACACTTTTATTATATTTGTTATTTCGCGCTTTTCCGTAAAAGAACCGTTATAAGCTCTTGAATAATCCGGTAAATATCATAATATTCTCCGGTATGGATTTAACATATCCATTTTTAGATCAAAATCAACCTTGACAGAGTAACGGAGATACAGTTTATACCAAAGATTAATAAATCATGACAAGGAATTACATTTAAATATGAGAGAATCCGTTTCGCGCCGTAAAATCATTATGATGATGTTCGACGGCTTCGGCATACCACCCGAAGGCTGGGAACAATCAATATACGGCAATTATTGTTCCAAAGATTTCATTGAGCTGTTCAGAGATTATTCCATCCCGCTCGACGCGTGCCTGGGAGTGGAAGGTATACCTCAAAGCGCCACTGGTCAATGCTCGTTGTTCTGCGGAGTGAACGCGCCTGAATATGCGGGTTGTCATATGCACGCGTTTCCCGGTAAAGAATTGCGTCAGCTAATCCGTGAACGCAATATTTTCAAGGCGGTAAAAGCAAAGGGCTTAAAACCTATATTTGCCAACGCTTATGTAAGTCGCGGACTGGAGGAATTGGAAAACACCCGTTTCCGTTCGGTTACAACGGTTATGACCGCATCCGCCATAGGCAAAGTATTCAGAAGTCCCGAGCTTATCGCGGGCAAAGCGGTATTTCATGATGTAACTAACGAAAGTGCTCCAGAGGAGTTCAATATTCCAGTGATAAGCCCGGAACAGGCAGGACACAATCTTATCGGCATTTCCAGAGAATATGATTTTACTTTATTCGAATTTTTCCTGACCGATCGTGGCGGACACAAGACCAACCGGGCATTGCTGCCGGAAATATTAGGCAGACTCGACCGCTTTACCGTCGCGTTGCACAATGAGCTTCCCGATGACACTTTGCTTGTAATATCCAGTGATCACGGTAATTGCGAAGATCTGTCCACTCACATCCATACCCTAAATCCGGTGCCACTGCTGGTATATGGCAAAGAGCGTCCAGAGAATATAACGACGGTAAAATCGATTGATCAGGTGTATGATTTTATATTAAATCTGTTCTGAATCGGTTTTTTCAAGCAAGTCCCGAATCACCACCGAGGCGCAGAAACAACCAAAAATGGCGGGCATAAAGGAAATAGTACCGACCATTGATTTAGTCATGCCGGAATCAGGGCAATCATATCCGAATACCGCTTCATCGGGTATTTCCTCAGAGGAGAACACCACCTTTAATCCTTTGCGAATACCGCGTCGATGCAATCTTTTACGCATAGCTTTAGCAAGTTTACAGTTATAGGAGCGTGAGATGTCCGCCACTTCTATTTTAGACGGATCGAGTTTACCGCCGGACCCCATTGAACTTATCACCGGAATACCACGTTCAATACATTTAGACACCAGATTGACTTTTGGCGACAATGAATCTATGGCATCAACTACGTAATCATATTTGCAGGATTCAAGAATCTCATCGGTTAGTTCGTCGCGTACAAATAATTTTCTGGCGTCAAGTTTCAAGCGTGGATTGATGTTCATAAAGCGTTCCATAAGCACTTCCGCTTTGGGTATACCTATGGTACTTGTCAACGCCGGGAGTTGTCGATTAATGTTGGTAGGTTCAATATTATCGCCATCGATAATAGTCATTTTTCCGATACCCGCGCGGCAAAGCATTTCAGCGGCATATGCGCCAACGCCGCCGAGGCCTATTACCAGTACATTGGCGGAAGCAAGTTTTTGCAATCCTTCTTCGCCCAGGAGCAGTTCAGTACGAGACAGCCACCAGGTGGAATTTAAATATTCTTCGGCTTTCATTTCTGCTGAAAAAATACCTTTTTAAAGTTTTTAATGATATTAAGTTGCAGACATGATAAATCCAAAGACATAATCCGTGCCGTGCCGGCATATAATTCCTCTATAGGGAGTTCAGACTGATCACTTTCCAGGAATAAAGATTCCAATGGAATTACTTTCGCAAGCATTTGAAGTTCATGGGATTTCAACAAAGCTTCACCAAAAGACAAAAAACAATCATGACCGATAAGTTGTCCGGCGATCTCAACATTGCTCCGAAAAGCATGGATAATCCAGGGAGTCTTGTGATATATCTTACGCAGGGAAAGTATTTCAGGAAAAGCGCGAACACAATGAACAATCACCGGCAGATTATATTTTTCAGCAATACGTAATTGAGCTTCAAACATCGTATTCTGTGTTTCCATATCTTTATTATGTACCCGGTCAAGTCCGATTTCTCCAATAGCTATGATCTTATTATTCGCGGCAAGCTGTTCAAGTTTTTCCAGCCATTGACGCATGGCAAGATCATAATCACGGTTCCAGTTTAAACCGGGAGTTTCAGGCAAAGTTTCAAACACATCACAAGCTTCGGCAAAATCATCTTTATTACAAAGCCAGGGGTGAATACCGGCGGAAATCAACCAGTTTTCAGGATGATTTTCCGGAAAATGATCCGGCAAAGTACTGTACACCGCAATCAGATTTTCATGAGGATTTATCTTATGAGTGTGCAGATCTATATACATAATACCTTTATTTCCCGGATTTTTGATTTAAAATACCTTTTCTTACCATAAGCACGCTCGGACTGGCATGACCTTTAATGGTAGTAGCGGCTACTTCAAATTCATTAAAAGGAGCTTTTTCCTTATCCATTCTTCGATAATCCTTACCCTGCATTATCAAATAATTATATTGCTTTACATAATCATTTGTTTCTTCTGCAGAGGGTGCTTCATAATCACGTCTGAGGTAGTAGACTATTTCAGGATCAAGAAACCATACATAAACGACTTTTTCATTTTCTGGAATTATTTCCGCAGCTCTGAGGGAGAAATGTTTATTGGTACTGACCTGATCTACCGCCACCATGATAAACTGAAAATATATCACCATTACCAGAAGTTGAGCAGGCAGATACCAGCTCAGAGCTTTGATAAATTTACCTTCAGCAAGTATTTTTCCGATCATATAAAGCAACGTCAGTATAATTATCGCAGCGATAATAAAGGCGATAAGATTATTGTTGACTATATTGGATATAGTCATCATCCCATGTCCATCTCTGGCATTCATATGCGGAAGTTCATCATAAACTGCTTTTTTACCTATATTATACAGAACTCCTGATAAAATAACCCCAAAAGTAGCCAGTACTATTCCAGCGACCGTAAACCAACCATAGATCCATTTATGATAGAGTTTGAACTTAAGATTTTCCAGAATCATCAAATAACGGCCGATAATAATGGCGGCGGCGGGATACAAGGGCAAAATATAGTCCCCTCTTTTGACCGCGCCCAGAGTAAAAAATATAAATATACTGACAAACCATATTCCTAAAAACCAGGATTCCGGTCTCAGACTTTTACGTTTTTTCCAAAACTGGAGAAATAGAAAAGGAATAGCGGCCGACCAAGGCAAAGCCCCTACAAAAAACTTACCAAAATAAAAGTATTGAGGTTGATGTTTTCCATCCTTAAACTCTGACCCGCCCACAAAGCGTTTAATATTGTGTTCCACCAGAAAAGTCCAGGTAAAATCCCCACCTGTTCTGATTCCTTCATAAATATACCAGGGCGCGCCGATAAGCAATACTATAATTATTCCGCTGATCGGCTTAAGCTCCCACCATATCTTCCATTTGCGGAAAATGCAACCATAACAGAAAATCATAAACGCCGCAAGTACAGCCCCCACCGGACCTTTTACCAGAACAGATAGTCCTATTGTTATATAAAACAAATACAGCCACCAGGTGGCTTTATTTTTTTCCCAGTATCCACGATACAAACACAACATAGCGAACATAAAAAATGCGGTAAGTATAATATCAATTCTGGCTACCCGTCCAAGATTAACAAAAGTTATCATAGTGCATAATATATATGCAGATAAAAATCCGGTTTTTCGTCCGTATATTTTCATCCCAAGCCAAGCGGTCATCAATACTGTAAAAATAGCAGATAACGCGGAAGGGAAACGTAAAGCGAACTCATTCATACCAAACACTTTAGCGGAAACAGCATAAATCCAATAACAAAACATGGGTTTTTCATCGGTATGTGTACCTTTGAATTCCATACTCAGCCAGTTTCCTGACTCGATCATATTTCTTGTTACTACTCCGGCTTTGCCTTCCTGCGCAGCAAACAAGCCTTCACTGTTTAAATTTATCAGAAATATAATCATCGCAAAACCAATCAATAATATCCATTGTCCGCGAGAAGAGGAAAAGAAATTCATCAAATTTTTTCTATTCATTTATCTATCCTGTAAGATTTTACGCTTAATTTACTTTAAGAAAAGGAATGAGAATAATCAGCTTTTACTAGCCGCTAATATTAAAACTTCCCCATATCCCTGCATACTTTAATTATTGAAATATAACACAAATTTTATTTTTTTCAGCTTAAAAATAATTTTTATAAAGTATTTTAATATGGATTCATAAGCATTATGGAAATGGCAGTGCAGTAAAAAACCAATCCGGAAAAAAGAATAATGCTGCCAATTCTGAAAGCATGGTTTTTTTTATCACGTAATTTTAATATTGCTATTACACCATCATTTACATTTGTGTTTTTGGCAAAAACACTAGTCATCCAATTGATACGCATAACGTTAACCAGCACATACACCGCACTGGTCAAAACCGTGAACAAACCGGCAACAACCAATATTTGACTTATAATATGGGTTCCGGCTATGACTCTGCCGGAAAACCCTGTTACAGTAATGACTATACCCGCAATACTTACCAGTATTTGAGCGCGGGACTGCAAAACAGAAAGCTGACCATGAAGCGTATTATAAATGCCATGTGTATCACCGGAATTCATTTTACTTATAAATTCAGCTTCCTGTTGCAGATTTTTATTTACGTATGTCATAAATTCAGGATTTTTTTATAAATAATTCCATACGTTTGACCGCTTCAACTATATTTTCCATGGAAGAAGCATATGAGCAACGTACAAATCCTTCGCCACACGCTCCGAAAGCCGTTCCAGGAACCACTGCCACATTGTGTTTCTTCAACAGACCTTGTGCAAATTCCATGGAAGTCATACCTGTATCGCTTATTCGCGGAAAGACATAAAATGAGCCTTTTGGCTTATAACATTTCAAGCCTATTTCATTAAGATGTTTGACTATGACGTTTCTACGTTGCATATATTCTGTTCTCATAGATTCCATATCTTTCATACAGTTTTTCAACGCTTCTTCGGCAGCTATCTGAGCGGTGGTCGGAGCACAAAGCATGGAATACTGATGTATTTTCATCATAGCGTCGATAAAGTCATCGGGTCCGCAGGCGTAACCAATACGGAAACCGGTCATAGCGAAAGCTTTGGAAAATCCATGTAAAAATATAGTACGGTCGCGCATACCAGGCAAAGAAGCTATGGTAGGCTGACGGTTTTCGTAAGTCAATTCCGAATATATTTCATCGGTAATGACCAGTAAATCATGTTTTACCGCGATTTCAGCTATTCTTTCTCTTTGTTCCTGTGAAAGTGTGGCGCCGGTAGGATTACATGGAAAATTTAGAATCAACAACTTAGTTTTAGGAGTAATCTTTTTTTCCAATTCATCCGGATCAAGTGAAAAATCATTTTTCTCATATGTATTCAATACTACCGGAACACCTCTTGCCATAAGAATCTCAGCACGATATGAGACATAACACGGTTCGTGATAAATAACTTCATCGCCTGGATTTATAACCGCACGCAAAATCAAATCCAAAGCCTCGCTCACACCTACGGTTATAATACATTCATTTTCCGGTTTATAAGATACACCGTAATATTTATCCACATACTTGCATATTTCTTTTCTCAGTGACATAATTCCGAGATTGGAAGTATAGCTGGTCATTCCCTTTTCAATGGAATAAATAGCGGCCTCTCTGATTGTCCAGGGAGTTGTAAAATCAGGCTCGCCTATCCCCAGGGATATAACGTCCTTCATGGTATTTACCAATTCAAAAAAATCTCTTATTCCACTTTTGGGAATGTCTTTTATATTATCTGCAATCCGATTTTTATTACGGACTGATTTTAAGTCGTTCATTTTCTTCCTCATTATGAATTATAACGCCTGCTTGTTTATATTTTTTGAGCAGGAAATGTGTTACTGTCGAAATCACACCGTCAATGGTAGAAAGTTTACTTGAAACAAACAGAGCCACTTCCTGAAGATTTTGTCCGACGACCTCAATTCTAAGATCATAACCACCGGAAACAAGATATACATTGGTAACTTCAGGAAATTTACTTATACGTTTTGCCACGTTATCAAATCCCTGACTGCGATCAGGAGTTACCTTAACCTCAATCATGGCTTTTACCTGATGTTCTTCAAGTTCTTCTTCATTGACGACTACAATATAACCTTTTATTATATTATCATCTTCAAGTTTTTTTATAATCGCGGCTACTGATTCGCTGTCGGTGCTCAATCGATCAGCAATTTCCTCCACAGACATACGCGCGTTTTTTGTAAGCAAGCGCAGAATCTCTTTTTCCATTTTGTGCTGTCCCTGTTAAATAATTAACATTTCCATTATTTGATTAAAGGCAAAAATATAAAATAAAATAAAGGAGCGTTTAATAAAAGACTGTCCAGAACATCCAACACTCCGCCCATACCGGGAATAATGTCATTGGAATCCTTTACTCCGCTGATCCTTTTCAACACCGATTCAGCAAGATCTCCGCAAAATCCACCCCAAAACATAATGACTCCGGCGATAAGAGGAATTATCATATCATCCAGTTTCAACATGTATTTCCATAATATTATACTCATTAACGTACTGATAAGCAAGCCGCCAAGGGTGCCTTCCCAGGATTTTTTAGGACTTATCGACGGTACTATCTTATGATTATTGCCTAGCAATTTATGGGTGAGCGTACCGGTACAATACGCTCCGGTATCGCCGGATTTGGTTACCAATATCATATATAACAGTAAAATTCCGCCTGACACATTACCATGCTTATAATCATAAATAAATATCAATGGAATCAGTGGCACCACAATCAAAATATAACCCGATAAAGTATTCATCACCTTTTCCAAATAATCTCGATTGTTATTGGCAAACAGAAAGCTGAACCAGCATAAAACTACCATTATAGCCATAACTCCAAATACCGGACACCCGAGATTTTCGGCAAAAAAAGCATATAAAACCGTCAGCATTCCCAGCAAAGCTCCGGCTTTTTTAAACGATTTGCGCTCAATTTTTTCCAACATATTAAGTATTTCCCAGACGCCGCCGAAGGACAATAAAAGCGCGAATATCAAAAACGCGCTTTTTCCAATCGATCCTTCCACTAGAATAGAGATAAAAAATATGCTCAAAAGTACAATAAAACTGAAAAGTCTGTAAACAAACATAATTATCCTCTGCCTCCAAAACGTCTTTCACGCTGATAATAACCATCAATAGCTTTTTTCATCTCATCCCGGTCAAAATCCGGCCATAACGTATCCGTAACATAGATTTCCGCGTATGACAACTGCCACAACAGAAAATTACTCAATCTTAATTCTCCACTGGTTCTAATCATCAGATCAGGATCCGGCACCTCAGAAAGGTACAAATAATCTCTGAAACGGGATTCATCTAGTTCATCTATGTCTATTTTATGTTTAACGACGTCATGAGCAAATTTTTTAGCGGCGTCACAAATCTCGCTGCGTCCGCCATAATTAAGCGCCAGGATCAAAGTACCGGAAGTATTATCCGCGGTAAGCTTAATGGCGTTTTTCAACGATTCACGGCTATGCTCAGGAAGTTGTTCAATACGCCCGGAAGCCAGCAAACGTATACCATTTTTTTGTAAATGCTCAAGATTATTATCAATAAACTCTTTAAGCAGATCCATCAAGCCATTGACTTCTTCGCGTGAACGTTTCCAGTTTTCAGTGCTGAAAGCATATAAAGTTATATATTTTATACCAAATTCACTGGCACTTTCTATGAGCTTTTGTACCGCTATGGCACCCTGCTTATGACCCTCAATACGGCTCACACCGTGCCGTTGCGCCCATCTGCCGTTGCCGTCCATAATCAACGCTACATGACAAAGCTGTTTTTCCTGACTTTCATTCACCATAAAAGTAATCCTCTATCATCATACACAGACAATGATATACCGGCAAATGCAACTCCTGTACCAGATAAGTCTCATCCTCAGGCATATTCAAAAGGCAATCCGTCAATCCGCCACATCTACCACCATTCCTTCCGGTCATAGCTATAGTTTTTATATCCGCAGCCTTTGCCAGTTGTACGCATTTTACCACATTATCAGAATTACCGCTGGTGGAAAGCGCCAGCAAAACGTCACCTGAACGACCCATAACAAACAATTGCTGGGCAAATACCATCGAAGCGTCAACATCATTACTGAACGCGCTGGAAAGCGCCGGATGCCCGTTCAAAGATATAGTGCGCAACCCCTGTTGAAGACGTTCGCCCATATAAACGCCCTCCTCACCATACATATCTTTAAGACGCTGCCGCATTTCCACTTCAGCTTTGCGTGGCAGGATAAAGCCTTTCATAAGCTCTCCGGCTATATGCTCGGAATCAGACGCGCTGCCGCCATTGCCACAGATAAAAACCGTATTCCCGGATTCATAAGCCGTCTTTAAAATCTCATAAGCATGCTCTATATTATCTGCAATATTTTCAAGTTGCGGAAACCTCAAAATAAGTTTTTTAAAAAATTTATTCACTTTCATCCCTCTTTGATAAACTGTTAATAAATTGTCAATGTAACATACATTAAATCT
>JAFGXT010000153.1 GCA_016936495.1 Victivallales bacterium | reverse complement strand
GAACTGGGCTAATCGTATAAGCAAAGCCTGGTGGACAAACCTGCTAATAAACGGTGGTTACCTCCCCGCCGTGGAATGGCGCAATGAAAATATCGGTGATACCGTCTCCGGCGTATGGCGCTGTCCGTCCGCGCCCGGAACAACCTTGGGCTGGGGCGGCGGCATCGGCATACTCGAATCAGGTCATATGAGTAACTATGGCAGCTCTCAAAGATTAAGCTTATTTCGTAAACCTTCGCAAAAACTGCTGCTTTGCGACAGTCAGCGGCAGGATAATATGACCATGCTCGCCATCTTTTGTCCTAAATGCGGCGGCTGGGATCCAAGCCATCCGGGCGAAAGACATTATGCTTCTCCACGTCACGGCGGTGGCAAAAATTCCAACATCACTATGGTCGACGGTCATGTTACGTCAGCCTCCAGTGAAGCCCTTGCCGAAAACCCCGACGATATATTCGGTCATATATCCAGATGAATTATTTGAAATCCACAGACAGGAAGATTACTGTACTATGAAAACAGTGGCGGAGTTGAACAAAATACCGGATACCCGGAACCCAATAAGACGGAAGATAAACATGAGCAGTGCTCCCAGAGCCAAAATATCCGATATTACACGCATGACCGGTCTATCTCATGGCACGGTGTCCATGGCGTTGCGCAATGACAAAAGTATCAGAGAAGCCACCCGGATAAAAGTGAAGGAAGCCGCAAGAAAACTCAACTATGTCCCTAATCTACTCGCCGGCTCCCTATCCGGCGGACGCACCCGCATCATCGGAGCCATGCTGACAGTGGCGACGCCCGACCTGGAACCGATTCTGCGCAGACTTCAGGAACTGTCCGAAGCGGAAAACTATACTCTCTCAACTTTTTTCTCCTACTATGATGACGAGCGTGAAGCCGCCGCGTTCCGGCATCTCTGCCAGATACATGCCGAAGGCGTGATCTGGATACCGGGGCGCATGGCAAGAAAATCTTTTCCCGCCAATGCCGCCATTCTGGAACGCTCCGGCATCCCGCTGTGCATCCTGGGCATACCCTTTGAAAACGACCGCCTCAAGCATCTGCACGTGGGAGGCGACAAACGCAAAGCCTATGAAATGGCGCTGGATTATCTGCTTGAATGCGGACATTCAAAAATCGCGTTCCTTTCAGCCTCCGCCGCCCGCGGTGAAACCGGAGAAATGGAGCGGGAACATCTCAAAACCATACGCGATATATTTGCCGACCGGAGCATACGACTACCGGAAACGAATATATTTCATGCCGATGACGCCGATCTCGGCGGATTCAGCGCCGCCGCCAAGATAGTCCAGCTAAATCCGGTTTCAAGGCCTCAGGCAATAATCACTTCAAGTTCAAAACTCGCTCGTAGTCTCAAAATCGGTCTTGAAACTCTCGGGCTGCGCATCCCTGACGACATCAGCATCATGAGCTACGCTATCAACCCCGAGGATATTGCCGACAAATGGTTGTCCGGGATAAACATTCAACTTAACGAACACGCATCGGCGGCATGGACGAATCTAACCGCTTCCGGCACTCCAGATGAGAATGATATTCCCGGAACTCTATGTTATGTTAACGACTATCAGGAAATTATTATAAAACCGGAACTGATCAAAGGACGCACTGTCTCCTGCCTTGCATAAAGCCCCCGACCGGTGCCTTTGTTACGAGTGAAAACTATTTTACAGCTCTTGCTTTACGCCAAAATCGTACTATGATAAGTTCTTTGATGACAGGACTAGCAAGCAAGGGCGTATCACGATGAACTATTTTGAATGGATCGAATCCCATAGCTCCACTGCCATGGCTTTATTTACCGTTACGGCATTTATTTTTGCCGCATACGCCGCCGGCTGTACGCTGTTCAAAATTTCCGGCATAAAGCTCCGCCAGCCTATACTGAACCAGGCGACCGCATTTACCTGCGGAATAAACCTATGGGGCGTCATCTTCTACCTGCTGTCCATCTGCGGGATGCTTAACAGTACAAGTGTGTTTTTTCTGCTGGGATCAGGCGGCGTCTGTGGCTTGTTCTTGATGACAAGGAATTTCAAACGCAAAAGATTCATACCTGCGTTCAAATTCATGTTGCCTTTCGTCGTGATCTGCTCTCCACTGCTGTTATTTATGACATCTGTGCCGCTTAATCTGCCCGGCGGTCTCAGGCTGGATGAACTCAGTTACCAGATTACCGTACCATGGCGCTGGTTGAATGACGGTTTCCCGCATGTATATCGTGATCTACCCTATTCAGGATTTCCCATGCTGCCCAATTTTATTTTTCAGGGGCTGATGGCGACCGGTGGATTAAAAACACCAAGGTTACTGGTTTTCATAACTCATATTATGGTATTTGTCCTGCTGTACGGACTCGCAGCCAGACGACGGGGAAGCCTGGCGGGAATAATATTCACTCTGGTGTTAATGCTCTCACCTTGTTATATTTACTTTATGGCAGAGGTGTATGTGGAATCGTTTATTCTAATGAATCTGCTGGCGGGATTCTCACTCGCTGAATATTCGCGGGCGCGTCGCTTGTGGCTTGCCAACGGTATAATTGCCGGAGCAACCGCGTCAGTAAAACTTACCGGTCTGGTGATCGCCGCTCTTATCGGTCTACTTCCCACGATAATGCAAAAAAAAGATCAAATATATGTCCGGAATAAATTCCACCCGATGCTATTGTGCGCATTTACCGGAATAGTCATAATGACCGCTTTTTACCTGCGTCCACTACTGTATACCGGCAATCCATGTTATCCGTATATGGGCAAATACTTCAGTTCGGATCCAGCCAATCTTATAATGAGTCAACAACACCATGCCATGGGTATTCCGGACGCCGGGGCAGGATTATCATGGCTGGAAATAATCTACGATCTCAGCCATTCCGGCAGGGTATTTGACAGCAATCTGGGCTGGCAGTTTCCTGTTCTTCTAACGCTGTATATGCTTTGTATAGTATTCAGTATTATGGACAAGAACGATTGCCGCCGCAAGCGGAACATATACCTGCAACTGGCAGTAGCGGGATTGCTGGTGTTCTGGTATTTCACTTCACGCCAGACGCGGTTTCTATTGCCCGCAACGCTGGTCATCATGCAAATAGTTATTCATTCTAACGTATTATTTTCCGGCAAACGCCGCTACTGCATATATACAACGATTTTAGCGGCAATACTGGTATCCACGCCCTGGCACTGGCGACGACATTACACAAGCAACTGGCAGAGTGTACTGGGCAAGGTCGATACCGCCTCATATTTGAGCACATGCTCAAATGATTACCTTATTCAGGCATTTGACGTAATATTCAGAATTCGCGGAGCAAAAGCACGAACTATGGTGTTTTTTGAAAGACGCCTGCTTTATCTCCCTGGCACATATTTCATCGCCACCCCCGGTTATCAGGATAAATTCTTTTTATCCCCGCAAAACTCAATATCCGATAATTCCCGATATATAAATGATTTACTGAATAAAAACGATGTAGAGTTCATCTTGTTCGAAAAGGTGACAAAATACAATTCTCCTTCGCTGACCGGAACTATTGGCGCGTCATTGCGCGAGCTGATTAATGAAGGTAAATACCGGACTATATTTAACAGTCAGACACACTTCGTGCTGCAAAGACGGCAATAATTTGCGCTCTTTTATATACTAATATTAATAATATGACTGGACAATTCAGAAAAAAGGATGTAGTTTTAATGTATACAAAATCATACATGTTAATTATAGAAGTTGGAGAGTAGAGTCAATGAAAGCATTAATCATCGCTATTTTACTGGTGGCGTCAGCCAGTACCGGAATCTATTTTTTCGTAAAACACCAGGTGGAACAAGAAGAACAAATGCGAACTCGCGAACAAGCAACCCTGGAACGCATTGAGGCAGAAATGAAAAAAGCGCCACAGCCTACGGCTAAGGCGACAAGCAAGTCCGCAGCACCTGGATTTTCCACCCGCAGCAAAGACAAATTCAGTAATCCTCCAGCAAACCGTCCTTCCGGTCCGCTGAGTTCATACCGTCCGGTTCAAAGGATTAATGATTCCTATAACACTCATAATCAGGGTCTGAAAGAAGCTGGACAGGATTAACCCGGGAACATCTCTGCGTCAATGAAAATAGCAATAATAGGATATGGAGTAAGCGGCAACGCTGCGGAACGTCTTGCCCGTCTTGCCGGTTATGATATTATCATAGCCGATGACCGGATTACAGCTGATTATGATCTGGGTTATTGTCTAAGTACCGTCGAAGAAATAATCCTCAGCCCCGGTGTACCGCCGGGATCAGAATTATATCAAACCGCCGTCCAATCCGGCAAACCTCTTATCAGCGAGCTGGAGTTCGGTTTCCGCTACTGCACATTTCCTCTGCTGGCGATAACCGGTACCAACGGCAAGACCACAACTACCGAATTATGCGCCACACTTCTGCGTGCGGCCGGGTACAATGCCATCGAATGCGGCAATATCGGTGTGCCACTATCTCAACTTGTATTCGAAGAAATAAGCGGTCAGCGTAAAGTAGATGTGGGAGTTCTGGAAGTTAGCTCATTCCAGCTTGAAAAAATCAACACATTCAGCCCTGCGGCGGCGGCGATAATCAACATCGCCGAAGACCATCTTGACCGCTATGACGGGAGCATACACAAATACGCGGCGGAGAAATTTAAGATATTCAACCGGATTGCAGACGACAAGTGCAAAATCACAGGCTCAACCTTGAATCACACCCCAGAATTGATTCCGCCGGAGCACATCAAAATCCTGAACAGACCTCCAGGTATATATATCAGAAACAACACTCTGCAATCCACTGGCGGGCATACGATCGATTTGGACGCCCTGATGCTGAAAGGAGCTCATAATCACGAAAATATCATCACCGCTTTAGCTCTGATAGAAGCCTTCTGCGGCAGCGATACCGCATTTTCTGAAAACATCGTCAACGCGCTTAAAAATTTCAATCCCGGACGCCACCGCATTGAGCAAGTCGCGGAACGCGACGGCATCAGATTTATAAACGACTCAAAAGGCACCAATCCTGCCGCTGTACTAGCGGCACTCAATACAGTAGGCGGTGATCACAATGTCTGCCTGCTATTGGGGGGTTTGGACAAAGGCATGGATTTCTCAGTTCTGCGACAGGCTTCAAATTTTATAAAAAAAGCGTTTATAATGGGAGAATGCAGAACAAAAATATATGAAACCCTTAAAGACAATATACCTTGTATGTTCTGTTCTTCATTCGAAAAAGCGGTAGCGGCGGCCACGGCGCATGCCTCACACGGTGATATAGTGTTGCTATCTCCGGGATGCGCCAGCATGGATATGTTTAAAAACTATCAGGAACGAGGCAATTACTTCACTGAACTGGTTGCGGACTGATTCACATATTTCAATCTGACAAGCATAACTTCGCGCCGCGCAAAGAGCCTGAAATCCACTCCGGTACACCCTAATCCGGCGGACACAAGCATATGCGTGCCACGTCCAGTATGCAGGAATTCGCCGCAGTCGAACTTGCGCCAGTAAAGCGACGAAGTCCGAAGCGCCCCCAGCCTGGGCACACGTATTTGTCCGGCGTGAGTATGCCCGCATAATACAAGATTTACAGTATCAAGCAAGGCATCAATTTTTATAAGAGTATCAGGGTTATGTGCCAGCAATATTGAGAAGTCATCCTTACTCCCTGCCGGGACATATACAGGATTTCCCAGTTTAAAATCATCTGTGCCCCAGAAACGGACGCCATGTTCATTCCATTCACTATTAAGCAAAAGCTTAAATCCAGCCCGGGCGTAACACTCCTCCCAGCGCTCCTGCGGAAACCAGGAATAACGCTTCTTATCCCAGTTACCCGGAACAACCAGTGGCGTATTTCTGCACTTCAGGCGGGAAATCAGCTCCAAGGCACTCTGCATATGACACGAATATGAGATTAAATCGCCACCACATATTACCCAATCAGGATAGACATCGGCATTCCAGCGTATAAGTTCCTCACCAACGACATGGTCTCCGTCCCAATGAAGATCGGAAAAGAAAAAAATAGTCTTACCGTCAAGTTCCCGATGTTGGACAGGGATTACATATTCACACATATCGACTTTCCGGCCTCTGGAAATGATCTTCCTTGAGCTGTAGCCGGAAAGTCTGCGCCATTGCCGGAGCAGTTTACGGTTTTTTACTATTGCCCTGGGACTTATCATTCCCCGTCGGCAAGCATCTCGATAATATCAGCTGGCAATGGTTTTATTTCCTTTATGACCGCATTACGTCCATCAGGCATTTGAAAAGAATCTCCGACCTTTTTGCCCAGTACGCTTTCTCCCAAGCGGGTCTTGTAAGACAACCAGTTCTGCTCAGGTTTACCGTCCCAGGCGCCGACGACATGGAACAACTCGTTTTTGCCATTTTCATAGGCAAAGACGGTTGAGCAACCGATGACAATACGGTCATTGAGTTCAATATCTCTGAAATTAGTAGGTTGGACATTAAGAATATCCGCCTCTAATTCATTTCTGCGACGCGAAAGGAAATTACGTCTCTCCTTGGCGGCGTCATATTCGGCATTTTCTCTGAAGTCCCCATGAGCACGAGCAACTTTAAGCGCCTCGCGGTTTTCCGGAATGTGCACCTTTACGATCTCATCAAGCTCTTTGAGCATAGCCCGATGGGAAAAGACCGAAGTGATAATCGGTTGTGGCGGCAATTCCGCCTGCTGCTGTTCTTCGGTCTGCTTGCCGCCGCCGGTCATCAGCTTTCTGCCCTGCCCTGTTTCGAGAATATTACGCAACTCATCGGAAAGACGCGACAGCTTTACCAGCAGACTCTGCTGTTCTCCCGGCTGAAAGAACCTTGCGCCCTGCAAGGCATAAACTATTTCAGTAACATCATCTTCAAGATCAATAATATGATTCTGAAAATCTTTCTTATCAATAAGCTGTTTCTTCAATTCCCGTTGAGCACTGCCCCACGCGGCAGGCAAATTGTTCTGTCCCAACGCGCTGGCGACATTCTTGATATTCACCATACTGAGCAGATGCCGCGAATGGCTTTTGCGGTTTTTCCATATCCACAACAATATATCGCTACTGCAATCGCGAGAGTCAAGAATCGCCTGAGTGAGCAGTTCGTCATCAATATGCTCACAAAACAAATTCAGACAGCGCAAAGGCAGATGCGTGGCGTAACTGGCAAAATATTCCTGCGGGAAAATATCCTCACATGCCTTGATAAATTCAGGCATGACCTTGACCGGGACTTTACCCCATACCTCAAGGTCTTTCAAATTCATATTGTCAGCCGATGCCGGCCAGAACACAACTTTGGTCTTAAGCGGTTCAAGAGCGATGGATAAGGATTCTTTATCCATATACTTAGTCAACATCGCGACGGCTTCTATCAGCATAAGATTGTCTTTCAAAGCCGAAGACAGTTTCACACGGGAAAACAGTGCGGTAAGTTTTTCTGCATCTGAAGAGTTAAAACTGAAACCTTCAACGCCTTCAAGCTTCTCCAGTAACATATGCAATTCATGCACACTACGCGCCTCGCTCGGACGGCGTCCCAAGCCCGCCACAACACTTCCGGCTTCAGACTTCCACCAGCTTTCAAACTGATCCGCAGGCATAAATTCAGGTATAAGAGTATGTGAGGCAATACTTTTCAGCTCATCATCAGTCAAACCGTTAAGCGCGTTCTTCATGGCTATTTCCTGATATTCCCGAGCGACGATACGCATAGGTTTAGCTACAGGAGCAAGTTTTTTAGTTTCAGGACCGGGATGGAAGAGTTTGACTCTGGACAACACCACTTCCAGCGGAACGGCAAAAGAATTGGTGCCGTTCAACTGACTGATCGCGACAGAACCGGAAAACTCATCGATATTAGTAATCACGCCCCATACATGCGAGTCTGGCTGATAGGTGAATACGCCATTTTTCAATTGCAACATGGTGCGATAACGTACAACAATTTCCGGTAGGCTCACATTATTATCACGACATCCCAGCGAACGGATAAATCCGGTTTTATTGATATACGGCGGCAGCAGTTTCTTAACTGAATCATTTATATTTTTTCGGAACACCGATGTATCGGCAGGCGCCAGTTCCGCCAGGGATATGATGAATTCAGCCTTGACAGGATCAAGATCATCCGCCCAGCTTTCGAACAGAAAGTCTATATGATTAGAGATTTCCTCCCCCTCTATATCATTATGATCTTTAAGGATACCAAGGAGTTTACCCAGCAGTTCCGGTGTAGGTTTTTCCGCCGACTCGATAAAAATTTCTTCCAGATTTGGTGCACTCATAATATAATTGCTTTCCGCTTAGTTTATACGTTAAATAGTTTTGTTTTTGTTTTCAGCATATAACATAAGTGTGCAAGCGGTATTTTTCAAAATATAAATGAGCAAAAGCAGAATGAATTTGACATCATCCCAGCCATATCGGCTAAACTCCCCGGACGAAGTCTTATTAATTTACAGTTTAAGCTCGCTGCCTTGGCGCATTTCTTTGCGAAGACGTTCAAAACCGGCGGTCATAGTTTTGAGTTTTTCCATGGAAACCAGTTCAGCCTCGCTACGCTGGAGCAGTTCGCGCATACCGCCGTCCCGGATTACCAGACGACGCGGAGCCATCAGCGCCAACAATGGATCATGAGTAACCAGTAACACAATCTTTTCCTGTTGGATAAGCAACTCAAGCGCCATACTCCTATCCACTCCCGCGTTCTCTATCTCATCAATAAGCACCACTGGCGAACGGCTCAGGCAGGCAGTATCCGCAATCATCAGGGCGCGAGACTGCCCTCCGCTGAGCGCGGTTACAGGCGTTGAACGAGTAAATTTTTCTCCGGCAAGCTCATTCGCAGTCTGAAAAATCCGTTCAGTGATAATGTGAGGGTTGTCAACCATCCGGCTTTCCGCATGGAGAGTCAAAAAATCAGCCACACATAGATCGACAACAAAATTCATATTCTGAGACAACTGGGCGACAAGACGGTTATCAACACCGAAACGAATATTTTCCTCCGGTTCCGCCCCATTGATCAAAATACGACGTCTAGTAGGAGTATCTCCCTGAGCCAGACATTCTATATCTTCGAGCAGCCGACTTTTTCCGGCTCCCGTAGGGCCGACAATGCTCAAAATATCTCCGGCTTCCAATTTCAGCCGAACATCCTCTTTTCTACCCTGTTTGTCAAATCCGCCGATGATTTCCATGCTGCGGACGGTATTGTAATTAATATCGAAATCGGAAAGATGAGTAATGAATTTCAAAAAATGCTCCCTCAGCATAGATAATGAGGTACCCACTTCCAGCAAATAATGTTCATCCAGACTATTGAAAAACATCCTAAGTTTTGCTTTTCCGTCCGGTTCAGGCAGTCCATAGGAGGAAAAAAAATCTCCCATCATCGGATAGAGCTTTAAAAGCTCATCATATGTCATTGCCATCAGGCTTACGATGTCCATAATAAAATGGTCTCCGCGATTTAATTAAAATTCATGGTACGGGTATTGCCGATCTGATAATCATGCCCGACTTTACGTTCCCCCAGACAATACGAGCACAATGCAGCAGGCATAGTAAAACGAAGTATCAGCCCCTCGACGCCATCAATTTCCGGACTGCGTTCTATCTCACGGTAAAGAGCAAAGGCTCCCTGACCTGTCAGACCATTACAGGCAAAAATTCTGGCTGAGGGGTTTACCCTTCTCACCCGATAGGCAAAGACTTCGCGTTCGGCCTGAGAAACAATGTCGCCTTTGGTTATGATGACGATATCGGCCGTACGCAGCATAGGTCCGATTTTGCGGGGTGTGTTTACGCCGCTCAGGTTATCAATAACGCATACTGCCGTAATCCCTTTGATATGAGGAGAACAACGAGAACACAGTCCGGCGCTTTCGGTAATCAAAATATCCGCTCCCGTCTCCTTTGCCCATAGCCAGGATGCGTCAATATTGCTGACAAAGAAATGATCTGGACAAAGACCTCCGGCGAGACCGGTAGTTACCTCGATCCCAACATCACGATAGACCGCTTCATCCTGCGACGAAATACAATCAAACTTGACAACCGCTGGCTTGTGCCCCCTGCCCTTAAGTTCCTGTGCAAGATGAAGTATCACGCTGGTCTTTCCGCAGGAGGGTGCGCCTGCAACCGTCACCATTTTCATTTTAAAACATGCTCCCTGAAAATAACATCTATTTTTGCCTTTACCTCAGCCGGGTCTTCATCTTTGAGAAAGTCCCAGCCCATCCAGAACAGTTTACATTGAGCCGGAAGGTGGTTGTCCACATCCGGTCTGATCGATGGGAATCCGGCGTCGGCACAAAATTGTGCCATTTCCTGTCCGGCAATAAACTCAGCCACCTTTGCAGCCTGTTTCACTTTCTCTGCTCTCACCAGCATAATGACCGGAGAAACAATGGCGCCTTCCTCCGGAAAAATAATATCAAATGTGTTCTCATCTTTAAGACGTTTCGCAAAGAACAGCGGCATAATATAAAAAGGAGTCCCCGCTGGAGAGTTGCGCTCAATTTCCTGAACCATTTCCGCCGGATGTGATCCCCTGCTGACCGTACCTGCCATATCAATCACGCCTTCAATGCCAAACAAACGATAGAATGGCATAAGTACTCCGTTACAGAAAAAGCCTTCTTGTCCACGCATGGTCAACGTATTCTTATAGCATGGTTTCAGCAGATCGCTCCAGCGTTCGGGAACAGGAATATCCCCCAGCCTGGCTCGGTTTACGACGATAACCAAAAGATTGGCAGAAGTCATGGTGAAATGTCCGTCAGGGTCAAAATAAGCGGTATCCTTGAAGTCCTCGTTCACCTCCGGCGTATTCAAAGACTGGAACAACCCGGTATCGACAAAACGCTTTGTGAATTTATGATGGAAAAAGCTATTAATATCTGCGGACACGATCACATCAGGAAGTTCCGAATCATCTGACAGAGTATCGATGTATGGATAATAGGACAGTTCATGGTTCACATTACCTTCCACCAGATATCGGAATGACTCATCCAGATCAGCGGCAAATTCATCAAACTTTCTCTTAAAAGGCATTTTCATCCCGCATGGGAGCAAGGCCAGCATACTCAAACTTTCCTGTGCGGAATAATCCAGCGCAAAATCTTTCGCTTCTACGGCTGCGTCGAACATATTGTTTAGCCGGTCGACAAAAGCGTCAATATCCACTCCCGCCATATTCAGCGCAGTCCGCAGTTTGAGCACCGATCCCAATGAACTTCTGACTTCAGGATTCTCAAACTTTCCAAGTCCCTGTTGCTTAAACAAGTCCATGGCCCCGGGCAAGATTTCCAAAACCATATCAATGGTCATTTCCGCCGATACTTCATTCATAGTACTATCCTCTTTTAATGTATTTAGTAAGACAATAAACACATTATGTGCCATTAACATTGAAGATAAGAGTCAAAACACACGAGTGCTACGGCGCATACGCAAAAAACTATTAATATACAAGCATTTACAAAATACTTTAAAATATTATATTCATATAAATTGACGCAGTTTTTTGAGTTCATAATATTTCATAAGTGTAATATTGGCACATACAGAATACTTTTTTGTAACAAAAGCATAATGTTTTTATATCGATTCACAGAAACAAACAAGACAAAAACAAACAAAAACACACCATAAAGACATTATTATAAATATCTTACACCACTTCACCCAAGTATTTGGCACGGTAACTGCAATAGATAAACCCGAAGCTGGATCACGAAGACGTCAGTAGTAGAGACTGCCATAGATCCACAAAACGCAAGACCGAAGTGTCCGGTTTGCCAAATGTTGTTCCGCCTTTTAAGAATTCGGAGCATTGCTTAATTTAAAAAGATTGACAAGGGAATTATGTTTTTTATGAGATGTAGTAATAAAAAGTTACAGAAAGAAAATTTTTATCCAGGAGGATTGTCATTATGAAAACTAAAAAACGGGAAAACACCCCATTTACACTCATAGAATTACTTATCGTAATATCAATAATCGCCATACTTACGGCCTTGCTGTTGCCATCGCTGGCGCAAGCCCGCGAGGTAGCAAAATCCAGTTCGTGCAAAAACAATCTAAAGCAGTTGGCGTTGGCCAATTTAAATTATCATGACAGCTATAAATATCTGGCGCCTCTGGCGGCAAAAGGAGCCACGGATATGGACGCGATGCGCTGGCACGGGACGGTAAACACGGCGAAAGACGAATATGACCGTACAGGAAGTCCGCTGTACGATTATATTGGAAGAGACGTAAAAGTCTTTGACTGCCCTGGATTGCACATTGACCGTTCAAGCCCCGGACCGGCCAGAAATTCCGGCGGTTACGGCTACAATCCGTTGGTGGGAAACAAAAGCGG
>JAFGXT010000152.1 GCA_016936495.1 Victivallales bacterium | reverse complement strand
GTACTCCAGCTTCTCCAGTAACACGGAATAAGCAATAGGAAAAGAACAGAGTCCCGGCTCTGTTCTTTTTTTTCCTTTTTGGAGAATCGAATTAAAGTTGCATACCGCCGGCGACAGGAATATCTGTTCCGGTAATATAGCTGCCGGCCTCAGAGCACAGCAGTAACGCCAATCCGGCACAATCTTCTCCCCGTCCGAAACGTCCTGCGGGGATCATTTTCATTATGCTATCGCTGAATTCCTGATCTTTGAGAACTTCGCGGTTACGATCTGTTACGATTACGCCGGGAGCGATATTATTTGACGTTATACCATATTGCGCGTATTGCCGGGCACAGTTGTTCATCAGATTATCTAGAGCAGATTTTGTCGATGAATATATTGCCAGTCTTGCGGCGGGTTTGTATTGATTTACGCTGCCTATCGCCAGCAATCGTCCCCAGTGCCGACGCTTCATGGCGGGCAGAAATCCATTGATAAGCTCAAATGAAGACCGTACATTCACCGCATACTGGTGTTCAAATTCCTCCGGCGTGAAATTCTCCACCGTCTGATATGACTGTATTGATGCGTTGAGCACCAGAATATCTATTTCTCCGGCGGCGGTAATGAGTTCCTTGACTTGAGCTGAATCACCCAGGTCGGCGGTTAATGTCCGCGCTTTTCCGCCCGAGTTACGGATTTCATCGGCGGTTTCATCTAATACCGTGCTTTTCCGGCTGGCGTGTACGATCACCTCGGCTCCAGCCTGCGCAAGTGTCATGGCGATGGCTTTACCGATGCCCCGGCTTGAACCGGTTACCAGAGCGAGACGGCCGGTTAGATCAAAAAATTTATTTATTTCCATTTATGGTCATTCCTGCGCTGTTCGTTATTATAAATATAAAGCCTTCTTCCGGCATTGCCAGACCGGAAGAAAGCCTTTAGTTATTTTTAACGGAAATTAGAAGTATCCGCCTTTTTCCACGATCTGTTGAATAGTATCGCCGCCGCGAACCCATTTGAAAATCTCGTCTTCGTTGCGCTCTATTTCCTCGGCGCGGACGAGTACATCGTAGGCTATTTCACGGGGAACGCACAATACTCCGTCGATGTCGCCGAAGATAATATCTCCGGGTCTGACTGTTACTTTGCCAATCTTCACCGGCACCTGATAGTGAGTTATCAGACAGCGTCCAAGCGAACCGTTGCTGGTACGATATTTGTAAAATACCGGAAAATCCTGTTCAAGAATCTGTTTTGTGTCGCGTATACCTCCGGCAATAACCGCGCCGCGCAACCCTTTGGCGATGGCGGTGGCGGTCATGACGCCGCCCCAGAGCGAGCCTTCGGTATCGCCGCTGGTATCCCATACCACCAGACCCTCGGGAACCATTTCATCGAGCATTTTAGCGCGGAAAGTCATTTCTCCCTGAATCATTACGTTGGGAGCGCTTTTTACAGTAAATGCTACTCCGCAGACAGTCATTTCATCGCGCAACGGCATAATGTCCGACGGCAGGTTTTGATCAAGCAGACAACGTTCACGCATAACGTCGTTGATTGCTCCGGTGTAAAGTCTTTCGTAGCGTTCGCACAATTCCTTGATCGGAATCGGGAAGTCATTGCTGGGGATGTACTCTCTTGTCCTGATGAGGTCATCCAGTTTCATCAGTTCGGCTTCTTTTTGCAGTCTCTGAGTCATAATATGTCACTCCATGTTTTTTAGTGATTAATATTGTATTTCAAGTGCGTCCATAAGCCCTTTCATATAGCCTACGGCGAACAGGTTGCCTTGCATTTCATATCCGGGGTTCGCATTGTCTTCGCCTGCCATGGTCGGGGTGTGATCCGGGCGTATCAGAGCGTTGATTCCGCAATTATCACAGACTTTCAGAAATTCCGCCATATCAGTGGGGCCGTTGTCATGGAAAGTCTCACGGAAGCATTCTTTGTTTCCGGTGATATCGCGGAAATGCAGAAAGACTATCCGGTTTTTAAATTCTTTTATCAGGCTGAAAACGTCTTCCCCCATAGTTTTAAATGTGGCCTGGCAGAATGTTATCCCGTGAGCCGGGCTGGAACTGAGTTTCATCGCCCGGCGAAAGGCATCGGCGGAGGTCAATATGCGGGAGTACCCCAGCAGAGGCGATACAGGCGGATCATCTGGATGTAAACCCATTTTCACTCCGGCTTCTTCGGCCACCGGGATAACCGCGTTGATAAAGTAAGTGTAGTTATCCCATAATTGGTCCTTAGTAATGAGCAGAGGTTTCTGCTCCACCATATCAAGATCGAACCCTGAAGTCAGTGCGCCGCCGCGTTCAGGAATTTCAAAGGAAGTGCGATACCAGCCTATGCCTGCCATGAAGTTATAACAGAGTAACGGAATTTCAAGTCTGCCCATATTGCGGAGCATGAGCTGATATTTTTCAATATCTTCATCGCGTCCGGGAAGACCCATTTTTATCCTGTTCATATCGAACTCATCGCCTTCAAGAGCTTCAAGTATAAATCCGGCGGCGGTAAAGCGATTGCGAATGTCCCGCAGGGCGTCAAAGTCCCACGGCGGCAGAGAGCCTGACAATTCCGGCGCTGCCTTGGTTATGGCGTACTTGACCCCGATCTGCGCGGCAAGCTTCCATTTTATATCCGGTATTACCGGTAACATCATTCCCAGTTTCACTGTAGGTTTCCCTTATGATTTATTGTTAATACCAGCAATTTTTCATTATTTGACTTTGGCGTTTGGTTAAAGGAAAAACGTTATTTTCAGCGCGAGTATTCAGCTCCATTGCCTGTCGTTAGCCCATTCTTTATTCCATTCATCGGTGGAAGCCCATGCTTCGGGAAAATCGGCGTGGAGCTTTTCCTGTATGAGTTCTTCATTAAGAGACTCAATTCCAAGTCCCGGAGCATTTGGCACCTGGATGTAACCATTGTTGACCAGAGGTTTAGGCAGCCCGTTCACCAGACTGTCCCACCAGGGGACGTCTACGGAATGCACTTCCAGCGCCGTAAAGTTGCGGGTGGCGGCGGCTACATGCACCGCCGCCATGCAGGCGATGGGACTTTCCGCCATATGAATAGCCATTGCCACGCCGTAATCTTCGGCGAGATCGCCGATCTTTTTGGTTTCAAGAATGCCGCCGGTGGACAATACATCGGGATGAACCACAGCCAGACCTCCGTCTTGCAACAGCGGCATGAAATTTTCTTTAAGGTATATGTCCTCGCCGGTGCCGATAGGAGTGGTGGATGCAGCGCACAAACGGGTATATTGTCCGGTCATCTGCCACGGAACGGGATCTTCCATCCATGCCAAATTGAATTTTTCCAGTCGTTTCGCCAATTTTATGCAATCCTCAAGGGGGACGTGTCCGATATGGTCTATAGCCAGAGGTATCTCATAGCCGATTTCGGCGCGGACGTCAGCCATGTACTGTTCCAGGTAATCCAGTCCTTTTTCAGTGATATGAATACCGGTGAAAGGGTGAGCGGTACTGAATAGTTCATAAGCTTCGCCACGCATGGCGCGAGGATCGATCGAGCCATGTGGAGTGCTGAACACGGTACGCTTGTACTCCTTCATTTTTTCTAGAAAGCCCAACGGCGCGCTGAGGCAACCGGGAATATCCATAAGCAGCTCAATGCCAAGATCCATTTTAAGGAAAGTGAAACCTTGTTCCATGCGTTCTTTGAGGGCGCGTCCCATATCGCGTCCGCCGCCTTCGGAATCGGTATCACAATAAATGCGTATCTGATCGCGGAATTTCCCGCCAAGCAATTGCCATACCGGAACGCCCCAGGCTTTACCCGCCAGATCCCAGAGCGCCACTTCTATACCGCTGACGCCGCCGCCCTGACGGGAATGACCGCCGAATTGTTTGATTCTGCGGAAGATTTTTTCCACGTTGCAGGGATTTTCTCCGATGATACGGCTTTTAAGCATAGCGGCGTAGGTGCGACTGGAGGCGTCGCGTACCTCACCATAGCCGATGAGCCCTTGATTGGTGTAGATTTTTATCAGGGTACAGCGTTTGGGTGCGCCGTCGATATCGGCAAAACGCATGTCGGTGATTTTTAAATTCGATGGATCAATGTTTGCAGGCGTCATTTTGTGATTCCTTCAATAAGTTATTTTTATTCAAATTTGAATGTTTGATTTTCTTATATGAATATAATACCTGATGAAATGAAAAAGTCAACAGTGCAAAAGACTTTTTCATTAAATCTGTTGAAAGAGTTAACATTTATTTTTCACCACAAAAGATAGACCCAGGCGTTTATGACATCCACAGCCCTTTCCGAGTGAGAATGAAATGCTGGAATTATTGGAAAAAGCTTTGCGCTATAATTTTAGCTAACGTTTTCCGTCTATATTAAAGGACGGGAAGCGTTACTGGCATGCGAAAAATCAATCTATGGTCGCGTATCCTTAATTTAACAAGCTTAATTTAAAGACTTTTTGCAGAAGAATCTTATAAAATATGCTTGAGGTTGCAGTTGAAAATCATCGTTCATATACTTTTTTTCGATTTTTTTCGCTTTAATATGAGAAATTTACAAAATCACGGCTAAATTAATGACCTGTTTGTTTATGATGAGAAACAATTATCTATATATATTGTAAAAGAGTAAAGGAAAAAATCATGGGAAACCTGAAAAAGAAACGTAAGAAGAAGATTGCTAAGCACAAACGCAAGAAACAGCTGAAGTCATTGCGTCATAAGAACAAAAAATAATCGATTTTTGTTTTTAATATGCTTTATAAATACCCTCGCGCTCATATATTAGAGTGTGAGGGTTTTTGTGTTTAAGATTAAGCGGAGAGGAAAAGGAGTTTGCCGTGCATAATATATTGATATTGTCAATCATGTCCGGATTGATGTTTTGGGGATCTCATGTTACTGCCGTACCTTTCAAACCTGAAGCTTTGCTCATGGATGAAGCAGAATTGACAGATTATTCGCTCAGTGATATTTCAGCAGAAAAATCTCGTGCACTGGTGGCGTTTGCGGAATTCATGATGCTCAAAGACCCCGCGCAACGGCTGGATAAACTCATTGTAGCTATCGACAATGACCCGTATGTACCCTTTCTGATCGGTTGCTATATCAAAGAGCTGGAAATGGATAAGCAAAAAAAACTGAGTGTGAAATATCAGGCTGAGTTAATCCAGCTCGCCCGCAGGCACCCAGCCGCGCTGGTGTTGAACATGACCGCAGCATATCTACTGGAAGCGGACAAACAATACGCCGAAGTAATCGAGCTCGCAGAGTGTTGCATAAATAATATTTCCATTGCTGAGATCGGCGATAAAAATATGCCTTTTCTGCTAAATTTGGTTAATCTCTGCGCCAATGCATGTGTCAAGCTGAAAGATTATAGGACTGGCGACCATTTATTCAATAGACTGGAGCAATATGATGCCTTGAAAAACAATCTGCATTTTATCGGCTACGCGCTGTTATTTTATACAGACGCCTTACAGTATGCCGACACGGCAAAAGGCTTCTGGTGGTTTTCCCGCAGTGAACAACAATGCGCCAAGGACAAGCTCGCCGCGCTGTACACTCATGCTGAGGAATTATGCTATCAGGGTGAAGCCGAGCCCGGTGAACTTATCCTTATCCTCGATCTGTGCCGGAGAAAACAGAACAGTAAAAAAGGTTTGGATATGCTCTACTCCATACTGCTCAATGCTCCGGCAGACAGGAAGACCCGTATTTTTCTGGCGGTGTATTATCATAATACCGGCAAGAACGCGCAATCCATACGCATATGGCGTCAGATCATTCTCAAAGAGCCATATCAAGTCAAATTTTATCTGGAGCTGGCGAAAGCCGCCGAGCAAAGCGGCAAGTTTGACATCGCCGCCGCCGCGTACCGTAATTATCTGAATACTCACAGCCGCGATTACCGGATCATTTATCAGCTTGCTGTGATATACCTGAAAAGCGGAAAATTCGAGGAAGCGGAAAAATTGGGGGCAAGCATCCCTGACTCCCCGCCGGGATTGTTTGTCGCCGCCAGAGCCGCGCAATTGCGCAAAGACTACCTCAAGGCGCATGAGTACATGATGAAATCTCTGGAAATCGCCGAAAAGAGGAAAATCACTGCATTTATCAATGACGATTTTTACCGTGCTCTGGCTTATATTTGTCTTAAAAACGGTATGGTCAAAGAGGCCGTCAAATATACCCGCCAACTCATCAAAGACAATCCTGAAGATCCTCAAAACATGAACTTCCTGGGCTATCTATGGGCGGAGCATGATATGAATTTAAAAGAAGCTCATGAACTGTTGAGCAAAGCTTTAAAACTGCAACCAGACAACGCTGCCATCACCGACAGCATGGCATGGGTACTGTACCGTCAGCAACGTTATGAGGAAGCGGAGAAATATATCGACAAGGCGCTTGAACTCAGTCCCCCCATTCCTGAAGCGGTGATCGCCATGCATGCCGGAGACATCTATGCGAAAACCGGAAAAATGGAAAAAGCCCTCAAGTACTGGAAGATGTCGCTGGAAATATATTGTCCGGAAGATGAGTTGGATCGCGCCGAAGTCCGCCGCAAAATCAAGCAAGACTGCAATTAAAGGGCTGTAAAAATTTTACAGCCATATGCTTCTCTCAGTTGCATTGACGTACTGATTTTTTATTTAGGGCTCCTAATCAGAACGAGATTTTCATAAGGGAGAAATCATCGTCAAACGACTCATCTCCTTTAAGTTTGCGGGTAGCTTTGAGGATGTCATCGATCTCTGGATATTTGTTGTCCTTTCTGGGAGTGGACAGCAATTCGATGAATTCGCTGAAAGTCCAAATGGTGTCATCTGGCTTGATTATCTCAAAAGTTCCATCACTATAGACGTAAAGGTGATTGAAAGCTTTGACCGTAACTGTGGCGTTGGTATAATGCGCCGTATCAATCGCGCCTATCATGGGACCAGTAGTATTGAGCATTTTTATTTCCACGTTGTCCCGTGAATCGCCATGAATAAGAGTGGCTGGCGGATGCCCGCCGGTGGCATAGATCAATTCACGGGTGTTGCGGTTGAACACGCCATACCATACAGTAAAGAATTTGTGATTGTGCTCTTGCATTTTGAAGGTATGATTGAGTCGGGTCAACACGTCAGCCGGGTCTTTGAAATTAGTTCTGGGCAATGTTTGCGTCCTGAGTGCTTCGATCGCTGACACAGACAGCAAGGCGGCGCCGACTCCGTGTCCCGCCACGTCCAGCAGGTATATCGCCAGATTATCCTCATCCAGCCAGTTATAGCCAAAGCTGTCGCCCCCAAGCGAAGTGGAGGGAATAAAAGTCCAGTCGATCCTGACGTCTCCGGTCATTGGTTCAGGGAGCAGGGAGAACACATATTCGGCGGCTTCGTTGAGTTCAGCCGACAGTACCTGTTGCGCTTTGACCATCGCTTTAAACGCCTCATCGCGTTCAAGTCTGCTGATGTAGGCGGCGGAGTGGTAACGTATGCGAGCAACAAGCTCCACACGGTCTGGCAGTTTTATCAGGTAATCATTGGCGCCCAGCGCGAAAGCTTCTGCTTTGGTTACCGGGTCTTCTTCGCTGGACAGCACGATCATGGGGATGTCTCTGGTGGCGTCTCCGGCTCTGAAGTATTTGACCAGGGTCAGACCGTCTACTTCCGGCATGATAAGGTCTTGAAGGATAACCGTGGGTTGGACTTCCACGGCGGTTTCCAATGCGTCTTCTGGGTTCTGACAGAAATGAAAATCTATATCCTTTTCATCGGCAAGCATGCGCCTGACGGCCTCCCCTATCATTCTCTGGTCATCGACAAGCAGAACCGTTATTCTATAATCCCGCCCTATTCCATCATTTCCGTTGTCTCTCTGAATTTCCATAGTTTCAAGCCATATGTTTATGGTTAATTATTTCACAGATTCTTTTGCCTATATCCCGTGGACACAGCACTTCATTAGCTCCGCCGAATTCAATGGCGGTCTTTGGCATACCGAAAACCACGCATGAGTCTTTATCCTGAGCGAAAGTTTTCCAACCCGCTTGTTTCAGTCTGAGCATACCAATGGCGCCATCCCGCCCGATGCCGGTGAGCACCGCCGCTATACCTTTATGCGGCCAGCTGGCGGCGAGGCTGTCAAAAAACACATCGACTGAGGGGCGGAAAGGGTTGTCCTCCGGTTTGCGGGTGTATGCCAGAGAACCGTCGCCGCGCATGATCATATGGTCATTGGTACCGGCAATGAGCACCGTACCTGGTTCAGGATACGCTCCCTCATGAGCCAGCCTGACTTTCAGGTGACACGAAGTCTTGAGCCAGCTTGCCAGACCTTCGGCGAACTGGCAGTCTATATGTTGTATAATAGTGAACATGGCATTAACGTTTCCGGGTATGACCGACAGCAGCTCGACTATGGCTTTAGGTCCGCCGGTGGAGGCGCCGATGGCGACCATAATGGGTTGGTCGTCGATTTCAATTGATCTGGCGCCGCCGGAATGAGGCATTAAATTTTTGCGAGGTTGTATTTTTATAAGCTTTTTGAGCATGTTGATTTTGCGTATAAGTTCTGAATCTCCACCTGCAGAAGCGTCATTTGCCATAATAGGGGTATTGACGGCGTCGAGCGCGCCTTCTCCGAGTGCCTCGTATACTTCGGTGGTATTACCGTCGATGGTGGCGGTAACCACCAGAATGGCGCAAGGGGTGTTGTGCATTATCAAACGGGTGGCTTCAACGCCGTTCATCACCGGCATATTTATGTCCATGATAATCAGATCCGGCAGGTCCTCCTGACATTTATGTACAGCTTCCAGGCCGTCATAGGCGATCCACGCCAGTTCACAACCGGGAATGTGCAGGATGATCCTTCGCAGGAGTTCCGAGGTCATCTTCATATCGTTGACTATGGCTATTCTCATGATATTTTATCTTTTACGGTTAATTTTTTTACGGCTTCGATCAGAGTGTTGTCGTGAAAACTACTTTTGGTTAAATAGAAATTAGCGCCACATTCCATGCCTTTTAGACGGTCTTCCTCGCGGTCTTTGTAGGAGACGATGATGACAGGAATATCGGAGAGCCTGCCGTCTGATTTGATTCTGGACACCAGCTCAAAACCGTTCATACGCGGCATGTCGATGTCAGATATGACCAGATCATAATGTCCGGTTCTGACCGCGTTCCAGCCATCGACGCCGTTGACGGCGGTGTCCACGTCACAACCATGGGTCTCCAGGATATGTTTTTCCAGTTCGCGCACGGTGATGGAGTCATCCACCACCAGCACTTTGAGTTTATCTTCAACTGTGGCGGTGGTGGACTTGCCGAAATTACGCAGGGAGTTATTTTTTATATGATTGTCGATAGATCTGACAATGTCCTCAATGTCCGCCACCAATACGGTGGAGCCGTCATCAAGGACGGATACAGAATTTATGCAGCTGACTTTGCCCAGTCGTTTATCCAGCGGACGGACGGCTATCTTGTCCTCGCCGATAAACTTATCCACGCCCAGAGCATAGCGGTTGTAATGGTCGCTGACTACCAGCAACGGAATAGTATCGTTTTCGGTCGTGGCATTGGGGTAACCGAATATCTGTCTGGCACTGACCACGCCGATATTTTCGTTGTTGTATTCGATGAACTGATGATTTTCAAGTGTTTTAAGTTCGCTTGCCTTAATGGTGAGCAAATGATCTATCTTGTTGGCCGGGAACGCGTACAATTCATCATTAATGCTCATAATAAGCGACGGCACGACAGAGAGGCTGACGGGCAAACGCATATTGAAGGCAGTGAACTCCCCGAGCTTGGTTTCTATGCTGACTTCGCCCTTTACTTCCTGAATCATATTCATGACCACATCCAGACCGACGCCGCGTCCGGATAGTTCGGAGACCGAGGACTTGGTGGTGAATCCGGGAAGAAACAGGAAATCCAGGATTTCTTTATCGGGCATTTTTTCAGCCATTTCTATGTTTACCATACCGCGTTCAACGATGATCGAGCGCAATTTGTCCAAATCAATGCCGCGTCCATCATCAGTCATGATAATATTAAACATCCCCGCCCAGTGAAACGCGGACAGGACAATGGTGCCAGTATCGTTTTTTCCGGCGGCGACGCGTTCTTCGGGAGTTTCAAGACCATGATCAATAGCATTGCGCAACAGATGCACCAGAGGTGCTTCAAGTTTCTCCAGAATATCACGGTCAAGCCCGGTCTTTTCACCGATAATCTTCAGATTGACCTTTTTCCCGAGTTTACGGGATACATCGCGTACCATCCGGGAGAAGACTCTGGACAAATCCTCGAACGGCATAATTTTGCAGGACAAGACTTCATCGTAAAGTTTTTCCGAGAATCCTTCCATTTCCAGACTGAAGTCCGCCATTTCAGTGGAAAGCCCGGATAAAGACTTAAACATTTTTGCGTGAGTATCTTTAAAGTCCCTCCCTGAATTGTCGGGGATATGTTGCAACATGCGGTCGGCAAGGTCGGCTATATCGGCGAATTCCCTTCGCATTTTTTGCAGACTGTCCTCCAGCGAACGGATTTTTCTGGCGTGGATAAAAGTTTCTCCGGCACAGCCGAGTATTCTTTCCATTCTGGAGGTGGACACCTTCAGCATACCATCTTTAGAGATGGAAAGCTTGCGTTCGACGTCCTCAACTCCGCCGCTGGTATTTTCGATTTTGTCTGACCCCAATACATTGCGGGCCGTCTTATTATGAGACGGAGTTTCAGCAATATCCGGAAATATTTCAAGTTCATACTGCTTTGATTCCGGATCAGGTTTGATGATGACGTCTGCGGAGTCAATGGAATCATCTTCAGAAGTCAAGGCGGACACGCTCTGGTCTTCGCTCATGAAATTACGGTATATTTCCGCCAATGCCAGGAATTTATCATTATTGGAATTGACAAAATCACTGAAACCGTCTTCGCCGCAACGGGACAGGGTCTCCATGAGATCGACCCCTTCCAGAAGCCGATCGACATGAGCGCTGGTAATCCGTACTTTGTTTTCGGAAACTGCCACAAAGTAATCTTCCATTGAGTGCGCGAACTGGACAATGCTCTCCGAGCGTACTATTCTGGCTCCACCTTTGAGCGAATGGGCTGCACGCATCATTGCCGGGACGTCAGAGGCGTCATCCGGATTTTTATCCAGTTTCAGTAAACCGTCGCTGAGCGCCCGTGCCTGTTCTTCGGCTTCCATCAGGAACAGACCGGTCATGGAGAAACCGCTTAAATCGCCGACACTCATGATATCCTCCTTTTCAGGGTATCGGTAATCAACTCTTCATCAAGCATACCGACGGTAAAATTTTTATATCTGAAAACCGAGCTGATATAACATGGTCTGGAGTTGGCGACGGTAGCTGGAAGTCCGGGGTCTTCATCAATCCGGTAACGGCATATATCCAGTATTTCATCGACAGCGAACACCCAGTTTTCTTCGTTAGTACCGATAGCGACGAAACGTTCGCCGAAAATGCCGGAGTCATTGCCGTTCGCGCCGGGATGAAGCTCCACGCCGATAAGAGCCTTCATGGAAAAGCACAGTTCGATATCGCCTTTGATGTTCGCCAGTCCCAGCAAGGTGTCGTCGGATTTACCGGGAACGCGGTGTATGGGCACGGGTCTGGAAATATTCCTTACAGAGTGAGCGGGGAGAGCCAGCCATTCCTGCTCAAGGCGGAAAACGAACACCGGTTCACTTAGTTTCACGTGCTGTTCTTTTTCGGAAGAGAGCTCTTCAGTCCATTCATTCAGATAACCTTCCGGCGCGGGAGATTCGAGCAGTGTTTTAGCTCCGGCATGAAAAACATCGCAGTTACGACAGTGGACAAGCTCTTTGAGCGCAGGACATGAGGGAGTATCGTCCGCCCATGTTCCGATATTATTCCAGCAGTAATCACTTCTGTTTCTAGATTTTGTGTTAGTGTCCATTGCTCGCTTCGTTTTATGTTTGATTTATGTTTCCAGCTCGATTTCTAAAAGCTTTCGCCGCGTCGACATTGCCCGTATGTTCATGCGTCAAAGCCACTCCCAGCAACGCCTCATAGTAATCAGGGTGCAGATACAATGCTTTATTGAAAAACTTTTCCGCATCGGAATATTTTCTGGAAGACAACTGTATCATGCCCATAAGGCAGTACGCCTTGGGGTTGAGTTTATCATGAGCTATGCATTCGGCACAAAGATTTACGGCTTCGGCAAGCTGTCCGGAATTGGCAAGTTCCTCGGCGTGCCTGAGTTGATTTTCAAACTTTTGCGGCTCTTCCGGCTGGATTTGCGGACTGAGTTCATCGCTGACTTTTATTACGGTGCTCTCGGCTCTTTTGCGCCGTTCACGACGCATGGCGGAATCCTTCGGCGATTCTGTTTTTTTACAGATTATCGGAGGAATGAACAAATCCAGATTATCGGTACTGATACGCGGCTGCCGAGGTTCGTGCTTTACCTGGGATTTCTTGATAAACGCGAATCCGGCGTCCACCTTGAGCGGCACGAAGCTGGAGTCGAAAAATATTCCCGCTTCGGAATGACCTGAAAACAAGATGCCGTCATCCTTAAGTGAACGCTCTATGAGGTCAATGACTTTCAACTGGCTTTCGCGGTCAAAATAAATAAGCATATTACGACAGAAAATAACGTCATAACGCATATCCCGCGACGGAGGCTTCATTTCCAATACATTGACGCGACTGAAATTCACCGATTCTCGAATCCGCTCTTCAAGCTCGAATATCCGGTTTGACTGTTTGAAATAACTGTCAATTATCCGCTGCTTGACGCCCCTGAAGGAGTTCAGGGTATAGACGCCATGTCGCGCTTTATTGAGAGAAGCAGTGTTGACATCTATGGCGTCAATAACAAAATCCTCGCGTTTCAACCCGCATTCATACATCAACATCGCTACCGAATAAGGTTCTTCGCCGGTAGAGCAAGGCATGCTCAACACCTTAAACGGCAGTTGCTGAGCATCGGAGTTAATCGTATTGCGCAGACGTTTTTCCAAACATTCAAAGGCTCCCGGCAGACGGAAAAACCAAGTTTCCGGCACCGTAACCGTATCGATCAGGCGCTTAAGCTCTTCAGGGGAACGCTCCACCAACGCAATATAGTCGTCGAGGTCTTTGATCCCGCATTCACGCATTCGCAAGCTTACGTCTGCATCGACTTTTTTTTTGCTGATACTCTCAGCGTTCAAGCCGATAGCTTTTTTTAAGATTTCTTCAATCAACGTTAACGCCTCACCTTTTATCTTTCCTGATACAATTGTTCCTGTACCTCCGGCGGAATAAGTCCCCGGGTGTTAACCAGTTGAATGGAAATTCCATCCGTAATTGATATTTCCCCCATAAAAGCCGCTTCTGACTTTATGCCGCTACTCTGGAGCGAGTCCTCTGACATATCCACGTCCATAGTTTCCGTCGCGTTGGTGAGCAACAGACCGAGCAAACGATTATTTTCATAGTTCACCACCACGATACGACTACCCAGAACCCGGGGAGAAGCATGTTTATTCAATGCCATAGTCAGGTCAATCACCGGAGTTATTCTCCCGCGGTAATTGAAATATCCGGCGACATATTCAGGGGCTCCTGCGATTGGCGTCAAAGCCACGCAAGGCACGATCTCGACTATTTGCTCATAGCAAAGACCATAAAAGAAGTCATCTATATTGAATTTTAAACAGATCATCAATAATCCTTATGATTTATTTAACCTTGAATACCGCCATTTCCTTCTGCAAACTCAAAGTAGCTTTGTTAAGTTGTTCCGCCGCTTCATTGAAGGCCCGGAGTGAATCAGAGGTTGAATGCGCGCAGTCATTAAGCTGAACCATGGCATCACTTATCTGTTGCGCTCCGGTGGTCTGCTGCTTCATTCCATCTATGACCAGATCGAATTTCTCCGGCAAGCCCTGAACCTTGATTATTACACTTTCAATTTGCGTACTGATCTGTTCCGTGTCTTTGACGCTGGCTCTGACGTCGCCGGAAAACTTTTCCATGCCCATGACCCCGGCAGATACCGCTGATTCCATGTCCTTGACCATTTTTATAATGTCCAAAGTCGCCACTGCGGTCTGATCGGCAAGGCGGCGTATCTCACGTGCCACAACCGCAAAACCTTTGCCATATTCTCCCGCCTTTTCAGCCTCAATCGAGGCGTTCAACGAGAGTAGATTAGTCTGGTCCGCCACCTTGGTGATGGTAGAGACGACGCTGTTGATATTGGCGGTCTTCTCGTTTATCAGCGACAGCTTGGCGGCTATTGACTCGGTCGC
>JAFGXT010000151.1 GCA_016936495.1 Victivallales bacterium | reverse complement strand
GGCATGGGAGTTAACATAAATATGCCCGCTGAAACGCTGGATGCAATAGACCAGCCCGCCACTTCCGTATTGAGGGAAACCGGACATAAACTAAATTTAAAAAAATTTATAAAATTATTGGATAAAAATCTGTTGGCGCGCTATATTAACGCTTCCAACAGTATAGACCGGGTCTATCAGGAATGGAAAGCCGGGAATAAGATACTCGGCCGGACTATTGAAATAGTGAGCGATCGCGACGGCGGAATACTTCAGGGCAAAGTGCTTGACATAGGCTTTGACGGAGAACTTTATTTTGATCTTGGACAAGAAACCGTCAGACTATACAGCGGAGACGTCAGGATAAAAAAAGATTCACTGTTCAGATAAAAATATTCCGGCATGGTGATGAATAATACAGGTAATTGACCGTGTGTAACGGTTATTTAATAATATAAATAAAACGAGGTCTGATTTTATGGAAGTCATAGTTGACGGATTGAAATTGACTGTGCTCGGGATGGGCGGAGTATTCGCCTTCCTTGTGGTTATGGTCATATTGATTTCAGTGGTGGCAAAACTTGTAGCTCCTTTTGCGCATTTGCTGGAGCCGCCTGCCGCACCGCCGCGCGCAGCGAAAAAAAACAAGGGCGACGCCGGGAAGGATAATACCCTTATGGCGGCAGCCGTTGCCGCTGTTCACATGCACAGAAACAAAAAATAATTTCTCTTTATAGAAAACAATATTAAAAAAAGTCAGGGATCAAAAAAGATTATGAAAAAAATTAAGTTCATGGACACCTCTTTCCGTGATGGTTTTCAGTCGTGCTTCGGCGCCAGAGTAAAAACTGAAGATTTTCTGCCCGCTCTCGAAGCCGCATGCAAAGCCGGTACCCGTTATTTTGAAATCGGCGGCGGCGCCAGATTCCAGAGCCTGTATTTCTACTGCCAGGAAGACGCTTTTGATATGATGGACAAGTGTCGCGAAGTCGCTGGTCCGGACGCCGACCTTCAGACCCTTTCACGTGGAGCCAACGTCGTTGGACTGGTATCCCAGTCTCGCGATATTATTGATCTTCACGCTAAAATGTTCAAAAAGCATGGTGTGTCCACTATCCGTAACTTCGACGCCCTCAATGACGTTAGAAACCTTGCCTACTCCGGCAGTAGAATCCATGCCGCCGGTCTGAAGCATCAGGTGTCCGTTACTCTGATGAGCTTGCCTCCAGGTCTGGATTCTGGCTATGCGCATAGTCCGGAATTTTATATTGACTCTCTTAAGAAAGTCCTGGAAGCCGAAATACCTTTTGACAGTGTCTGCTTTAAAGATGCTTCAGGAACCACCACTCCTAAAATTATTTTCGATACCATCAAGGCCGCCCGCAAATTGCTTCCGGCTGAAGTTACCATACATATGCACACCCATGAAACCGCCGGAATGGGCGTTGCCGCTTATATGGCGGCAATCGAAGGCGGCGCGGATTTCGTAGACCTGTCCATGCAGCCGGTAAGCGGCGGCACCTGCTCTACTGACATCATCACCATGTGGCACCGTCTGCGCGGTACCGATTATCAGCTTGATGTTGATATCGACAAAATCATCGAAGCCGAAAGCATCTTCAAAAATTGCATGGAAAAATATTTCATGCCGCCGGAAGCTTGCGAAGTCAGCCCGATGATCCCCTTCTCGCCGATGCCCGGTGGAGCTCTTACCGCCAACACCCAGATGATGCGCGATAACAATTGCCTTGAGCTCTATCCGAAAGTCATCGACGAAATGCGCGAAGTCGTTGCCAAGGGTGGTTTCGGTACTTCCGTAACTCCGGTTTCCCAATTCTACTTCCAGCAGGCTTTCGCCAACGTTACCCAGGGTAAATGGAAGAAGATCACCGAAGGTTACGGCAAAATGGTCCTCGGTTATTTCGGGCACACTCCTGCCGAACCTGATGCCGAAGTGGTAAAACTCGCTTCTGAACAGCTCGGACTTGAGCCCACCAGAGAAGACGTTCACGATATTAACGATAATGATCCCAAGCTGGGCGTAAAAGCTGCCACTGAAAAACTTCAGGCGGCTGGTCTTGAGACTACTGACGAAAATATCTTCATCACCGCAACCTGCGGCGATAAGGGCATTGATTTCCTTAAAGGCAATAAACCCCTTGGCATCAGATACAAAGAAGAAGCAAAACCGGCAGCACCTGCAACTTCTAAATCAACCGAGGCTTCCGAACCCGGTTCATATGTTGTTACCGTTGAAGGTAAAAGCTTTAACGTACACGTAGCTCCAGGCGGCGCCACCAGCGTAGCGCCAGTAGCGGCTGCTCCCGCGGCTGCACCTGCTGCATCTTCAGGCGGCGCTGGATTTGAGGTCAAATCCCCGATGCCTGGTAAAGTGTTTAAAGTCGTTGTTTCTGAAGGCGATGTGCTCGAAGCCGGAGAAGAAGTGATGATCCTCGAAGCTATGAAAATGGAAACTTCCATTAAGACTGAAAAGGCTGGCAGGGTTATTGAGGTTTGTGTAAATAAGGATCAGCAGGTTGCTTCCGGCGAAGTCCTGGTTATCTTCGAGGAAGTTTAAGAATATGAAACAGTTCAGAACTATTCTGTTCTCTGTTCTGACGGTTGTGCTGGCTTTTTCGGCGGCAGCCCAGAGCTGCAACCCGGCAAAAGCTACATGCGCGGTTCCTGCAATCGTGCCTGACTATCTGAACAAAGTGGAACACAATCATGAGTTGTTTTACTGGAAGGATCTTGGTTCCGGTAAAAAAGCACTGATATACAACTGGAACAAACCGGCGGTGATTTATTCTCTTTCAATGGAGGAGGGTAAACATTATCTGCCGGGGCGCGAAGCTATGATCCTTAGTATTCCCGGACGCAGTAAAGGGCATGTCGACTTTACTATTGCCTGCCAGGTTTTGAAGATCAGCCATGGTATTGTCCCGGCTGCTTCCATTCCTCCGGGAGCAGAGGTTGCCGTTGTCGCTGATGATTCATTGCACCATGATTCGGTCAATGAGACATCAGGCAAAGGCATGGGCAGATTGCCGTCGTGGGCTGAGATGTTCACTGGATTATGGCAGAGTACCGGTATTTCCGATGTTATCCGTCAGTCTTCTGCGGACTTCGGCAACACCTGGTCGCTTGGTCTTGGTCGTGTGATCATGATTCTTGTTGGTATTCTTTTGCTTTATCTGGCGGTATTTAAGCAGTTTGAACCTTTGTTGCTGCTGCCTATCGGTTTCGGCGCAATTCTTGCCAATATTCCGTTGGCGATGATCTCCGGTCCTGATGGCATTCTCGGCATGGTTTACCATGTGGGTATCGCCACTGGAGTATTCCCGTTGATTATCTTTATGGGCGTTGGTGCTATGACCGACTTCGGTCCGCTGATCGCTAATCCTAAGACAGCTCTGCTGGGGGCTGCCGCTCAGTTCGGTATTTTTATTGCTCTGCTGGGCGCGGTTGCTTTGACTGCATTTTCCGCTAATATGGTGGATATCGGTATTATGTTTGACCTTAAAGACGCGGCGTCAATCGGTATTATCGGTGGGGCGGACGGTCCTACTTCGATCTATTTGACCAGTAAACTTTCTCCGAAGTTGCTGGGAGCCATCGCGGTGGCGGCGTATTCATACATGGCGCTGGTGCCGATTATTCAGCCGCCGATCATGATGTTGCTTACCACGAAGAAAGACCGTCAAATCAGAATGACTCAGCTTCGGCACGTGTCCAAGTTGGAAAAGATCTGTTTTCCGGTTATTATTACTTTGCTGTGCGCTTTACTGCTGCCGGACGCCGCTCCGCTTATCGGTATGCTCATGTTCGGTAATTTGATGAAGGAAAGCGGAGTTGTTGATCGTCTGAGCACAACTGCTCAGAATGACCTGATCAACATCGTAACGATTTTCCTTGGACTTGCTGTCGGCTCAAAGCTTTCCGCCGATCAGTTCTTGAACATGCAGACGCTGGGTATCCTGGTACTGGGAATCATTGCTTTCTGCGTGGGAACCGCCAGCGGTGTCATTTTCGGTCAGATTATGAAGATCTGTACCGGAGGGAAAGTCAATCCGCTTATCGGAGCAGCTGGAGTTTCCGCGGTGCCGATGGCGGCGCGTGTAGTCAATAAAGTAGGTCTTGAGGCTGATCCTCATAATTTCCTGCTTATGCATGCTATGGGTCCGAATGTGGCTGGAGTGATCGGTTCGGCGGTTGCCGCCGGAGTGTTGCTTAAAGCACTTTCAGGATTCTGATAGAAATATCATCTGATCTTATTCAAACCGTATCCTTCAGGGGGTACGGTTTTTTTGTGCACAGATAAAAAGCCGGAAGATATTTTCCGGCTCTTCATCCGTCTGCAGGTCCTGTGCTTTTCGTTAATGTCTGTTTATATTATGGCAGCCGCGAGGCTCCCTTATTTATTGTGAGCCATGTTTTTCCTGCATATTTCATTTTTTCTTGTGATTTGCAGGTTCCAGCGCGGATCAATCTTTTTGAACTGGATGTTCGCGGATGAGTCGAGTTTTTCACTTCCTTTCATGATTGCCATGATGTCTGGATTCGGGGTGATAATGTTTTTGTGCATAACTATACTCTCCTTTTTTTTGTGATTTACGACATATTAAACAATGCCGTTTGTCCTGTTGTTCTCAGAATTTCTCCGCTAGAGAAGCCGCTTCACGCATAGCGTTCTCAATGGCCTCATCCTTTTCCGCCGGACTCCAGGTCAATGGAGCCGCATGGATGCTGCTTACAGATTCTATTCCGATAAATTTCAACCACAATTCCATGTATGCCGTTTGCATGTCATAGGCATTCAACGGCGCTGAATCATATCTGCCGCCGCTGGCATAAATCACCGCTGCCTTACGTCCGGACAGGAGCCCTTCATAGCCTCCTGGAGTGGTGCGGAATGTCATGCCCGGCTGGGTTATGACGTCAATATAATGTTTGAGCTTGTACGGTATCGAAAAATTCCACATGGGAATGCTGAATAGATATTTCCCGGCATTATGGAAGTCATCGAATACGGCTTCCACGGCTTGCCAGCGGGATTTTTCCTCCATGCTGAACTCGGATCCAGACATGATCTTGAATTTTGCGTCCACAGTAGTCTCATCGTACTCCGGCAGCTTTAAATCCCATATATCTATTTTGTGGATAAGGCTTTCCGGGTGTTTTTTCTGATACGCCTGAAGAAATATCTCAGCTATTTTTTTCGACACCGACCGTTTTTTTCGCGGCGAACACTCTATATAAAGTAAAGTATCTTTATTCATTGGAACCGCCCCTTTCATCTCTGTTCCACTATGTTTATTCTCCCTGTTAAGACCCTAATGGTTGACACGAAAAAAAGCAATATGGCAAGTCATTGTTTTATTAAAAATTCATAAAAATCTTAGGAAAGTGTGTTCTCTTACGGATGAATATTTGTATGCCCGGCATTAGTGACAACTCGACGGTGAAAGTCTGTTAAAGACTTGGCAGCAGAGACTGTTAGCCTAAGGCAAGGGGGGCCACCGGTGCCTGGGCTCTTATACGGAGAGGTCTCTACAGACAAGGATTGGGCGTTAAGAAGTCTATAGACCGGTTCAAGGCAAAAAGTTGACATAAGGACATTGCCAACAGTTGGATATTAACTAATCAACGCATTGCCGAAATGGGATATGGAGATATCTCAATCCGATACAATGCGTTGCACTCAAACTATTGAACCGGGTATGTACAGTGGCATGTGAGGACGCTCCGGCAAATAATGACGGAACTCATACTCGATTATCGATATTGGCGTGGATGCATTATTTCAGGTCGTCACCGCTCAAGTCAAAGAAGAATATGCCTCCGATGAAGTCGGGCAGTTCGCGCAGGTGTACGTGTACGCCCAGTTCCAGCACAAAGCCGATGTCGGCTCCGATACTCCAAAAGTCCACTTTGTCGTCAGCATATGCGGAGAGCATGGGGTCGGCAATGCTGAACGTCTTATTGATAGAGTAATTTTGTACAGATCCGGTGGTTTCGGTAACGGTATTATTCTGATAATCTAACATCAGCAGACCGAATGATGAGCCATCGCCGTATCCGCCGCCGCACTGGCGTTTGTAGCCTTTTTCCAGGAAGTAGAAAGAGCTGTGAGTACCGCCAAACTGAAGCATATTGGTAACCTGAGCCTGAATGGCAAAAGGAGCGCCGGCGCCGACACGCATGGAAATCAGGTCAGAAGCGTCAATAATACGGTTGGGAATGTAGAGCAGGATATCCCGTCCGAGTTGAGCCCAGAAGGAGCGTTCTTCAGTAGCTTTGACGCGGGTCTCCG
>JAFGXT010000150.1 GCA_016936495.1 Victivallales bacterium | reverse complement strand
GGGAGGATTCTGCCTCTTTGTTACTCCGGCTGAATTCAACTTTTCCATGATAGATGAACAGGTGATAAGTCAAGGCTCGGCGACCGCGCAAAGAATAGAGCAGCTCATAAACCGGAAAATGGACGAGACCAGTCTGGATGTCAAGCCGGATTCCGCCGGGCAAGCGTTCCGGATCCTGGCGATGAAAGACGATCCGCACAAAAAGGATCATGTCATAATCAAAGTCAAGGGTAATGAAGTGTTTTTTGCCGCCCGGGTCAGAGACATTGTGCCTGTAACACTCATATTAGGCGGTGAGCTGATCGAGGGGAATTTGAATGACAAAACCCATTGGCGGCTGGCAAGAGATACCACTTTTAAGATAACCAGCGCCAAAATAGGCGTTGTCCCGGTCGGGGCGGACATGGCTCCGTTCATCAAGAAGACCTTTTTTCCATTTTTTGAAAGCGAAGCCTTTAACCGGTTGCGTGTCCAATTGGGAACTATAACATTGACTCAGGATGGCGATTTTACGATATCCATCCTCACCCCGCGAAAGAACTGATCCATGATCTATAAAAATGTTGAAATCGATAATTTTGCGTATGAGCTGCCTCCGGTGGTGATAAGCTCCGAAGACATAGAGCAGCGACTTGCGCCGGTGTACCGTAAACTGAGGCTGCCGGAAGGGCGGTTGGAATTGATGAGCGGTATTCGGGAAAGACGTTTCTGGCATGAGGGCACTCCGCCCAGCACCGGAGCGTATCTTGCCGGGAAAAAAGCTCTGACTAGAGCGGCAGTGCCTGCGGAAGCCATTGGCTGTCTGATCAACTGTTCAGTCAGCCGGGACTTTCTGGAACCTGCCACCGCATGTGTAGTCCATGAGCAACTGGGCTTGCGCAGCGACTGTTTGATCTTTGACATATCCAACGCCTGTCTCGGAGTGCTCTCCGGGATGATCGTGCTGGCGAACATGATAGAAAATGGTCAAATCGAGGCGGGTTTGCTGGTGGCGGGCGAAAACTGCCGCTCGTTGGTGGAGTCCACCATCACGAATCTGCTGGAGGATGAATCCATCACCCGTCAAAGCATTAAAGCTTATTTCGCCTCGCTTACCATTGGTTCAGGAGCGGTGGCGGTGGTGATGAACCGAAGCGGCTTGTGTGCCCGGCGCGGACATCTGTTGAAATATGAAAAAACTTTGGCGGCGACGGAATTCAATCATCTGTGCCGGGGTAACGCGGATAAAGGCATGAGCGACAACAGTCTCACGCTGATGAACACCGATTCGGAAGCATTGCTTCACAGCGGAGTTGACACCGCTTTGCGCACATGGACTGAATTTAGCGCGGAAAGCGGCTTGACTGCGATGGATTTTGACTGTATATGTACTCATCAGGTGGGGAATGCTCACAGGAAACTGTTATTTGAGCGTTTGAGTCTTGATCCTGACAAGAATTTTTCAAGTCTTGAGTTAATGGGGAACGTCGGATCAGTATCATGTCCGTTGACGGTAGCGATGGCGGAAGAATCCGGTCGACTTAAAGCCGGCGGAGTGCTCGCCATGCTGGGGATCGGCAGTGGAATAAATTGTACAATGCTTGGGGTGGAATGGTGAAAACCGATATTTCTGAAATTAAAGACTTATACCCTTTTAAGTCGCATTATCATCTTATTAAAGGGCACAAGTATCATTATGTTGACGAGGGTAAGGGCAAGGTAATGGTAATGGTGCACGGTAATCCGACCTGGTCATTTTTTTATCGCAATCTGATAAAAGAGATGAGCAAAAACTATAGGGTTATCGCACCGGATCATCTGGGATGCGGTCTGTCGGACAAGCCGAAAGACTTCGAATACCGTCTGGAAACTCACATTGAAAATCTGGAAAGCCTGATCGTTTCGCTCAAGGTGGATTGTATCACATTGGTCGTGCACGACTGGGGCGGTGCGATCGGCATGGGTTTCGCGGTCAGACATCCGCATCGGATAAAAAGTCTGGTGGTGATGAATTCCGCCGCGTTTTCTATGGACTCGATACCTTGGCGGATAGCGTTGGGGCGGGTTCCCTGGCTCGGAGACTTTCTGGTGAGAAAGCTTAATCTGTTTTGTCGCAGCGCCATACGCATGGCGGTCAGAAAAAAGCTGCCGCCGGATGTGGTGAAAGGTTATTTATTGCCTTACAACAGTTACGAGAACCGTATCGGAGTTTTGCGTTTCATACAGGACATTCCGCTTTCGGTGAATGATATTTCCTATGAAGTGCTGCTGGAGATCGAGCATGGCTTGTGGATGTTCCGCGAAGTCCCGGTATGCCTGTTATGGGGTATGAAGGACTGGTGTTTCAACACCACGTTTCTGCGTAAGTGGAGAACTTACTACCCTCAGGCGGAGGTGCATCCGCTGGACAACGTTGGCCATTATGTACTTGAAGACGGTTGTGATCAGGTGATAGAGCATCTCAAGAATTTCTGTCAGAAAAACAATATCTGAGCTGGATCGCAGTATTTCCCATAACAAAAACCGCTTTGCGGGGGGATCAATGAAGAAGCGGATTCTGTTGAATTATCTTATAGGCCTTTTCGTTGTCTGCGTGATCATTATACTTGTAGCGGGGGCATATGCCCGAAACGTAATCAATGATATGTTCTATCAGCATCAGCAGGCGACTTCTGCCCAGGTGTCCATCACCTTACGCAAGTATGAGACATTTTTAAACTCTCAGGAGCGCAGTTTCAGGGAACAGGGCATACAGGACATTCTGGAAATAGCCGGTCAGCTGGAAGAAAATGTCCGCGAAAATTCATCTCAACATCTAAAAAACATCGCCCGCAGATACAATCTGGAAAAGCTGAGTATCATCAATGAGAACGGTAATGTGACCAACAGTTCATCGGCGAATTACGCCGGGAAGAATCTTTTTGTCGGTTCTATTACTCTGGAAAACAGCCTGCGCAATGTGTTCAGTCGGTCGATAGTATTTTCATCACCGGTGGCATTGGACGAGACCAACGGACAGATATGTCAAAAGTTCTACTACAGTCCCTCGGGGAGCGATTTTTTCATCGAGGCGTCGTACAATATCAAAAAGTATCTGGAATCCAACCGCCTTTACCGTTTTCACATCATACGTCTGAAAAAAGTCTTTGAAATAGTTTTTCTGAGCAGTTTTCTGACTGAACTGGAGTTGGCGGGCATAACATCTGACAAGGTTTGGTCGCTACTGACCGACGGCAGGGAAATACATTTGCAACCGGAGATAATCCAGGAGTTACTGAAGGATGGCAAAGTTACAATCGACCGGGGCAATGACCGGATGGTGTATCAGATTATAAGCAGTAAGAACAACGAGAGATCAATATTCGGCAATATTCCGGTAATCATGATTCTCAAGTATGACATCAGTATGTTCAAGACGCACACCAGTCATTTGATTATATTTCTGGTATGCGTGATTATCGCGGTGATGATCGCGGCTTTTGTGGTTTTTTCCATTTACTTTGACAGAATATATATCTCAAGAATGCTCAACATCAATTCCTGTTTGCAAGAAATAACCCGGGGGTATTATGACGTCAAGATCAAGGTAGTCGGTTCCGACGAGGTATCGGTAATCGGTGCTAACATAAACCGCATGACCGAACAGATCAGGAAACGTGAAAATGACCTGCGTGAAAGTGAGACCCGTTTCCGGTCTATCTTCGAAAACACCCCGCTGGGCATAGTGGTTCTGGATCTTAACCGTCAGATAAAATATTACAATCAAGCTTTGGTCAATATCCTTGGATACTCCAAAGATGAGCTCAAAGGCAGTGACTGCCTGTCTATAATAGCGCCGGAAAGCCGGAATCAGGCTCTGGAAAGTCTACTGCGATTAAGCAAAGGTTTCATGGATTTTTATAAAAACGACCGCAAGCTTATCCGTAAAGACCGTAGCGTTATCCTTGCCGATATTATTGTGGCTTTGATCAAGGACAAGGATGAACAACCCGCCAATATCATCATCATGGTCAACGATATAACGGAAAAGACGGTTATAGAACAGCAACTAATTCAGGCGCAAAAGCTTGAAGCTGTAGGCAAACTCGCCAGCGGCGTGGCTCATGATTTCAACAATCTGCTTCAGGTGATACTTGGATACGGCAAGATCATGGCAAAACATCTGACCACCGCTCAAGAAGGGAAAGAGGCATGGGATCATATCGCCGAAGCCGGGAAGCGCGCCAGAAATCTGGTGAAACAACTGCTCGCTTTTGGACGTCCTGCGTCGTCCGCGAATTTTACAAGTATCGCCCCGGATAAGTTTTTGCGCTCCTTTTCACAAATGATCTCCAAAATGCTCAGCGATAAGATAAAAGTCGAATTTGTCGCCAGTTCCGACCTTCCGGAAATCAAAGGCGATCTTACCCAGCTGGAACAGGTGATGCTCAACCTCTGCGTTAATGCCAGAGACGCCATGCCCGACGGCGGGACTATAACCTTAAGCACGGAACACATCGAAGCAGACGCATTTTTCACGTCTCAAACTCCGGGAGCGATACCCGGAAATTACGTCAAATTTAGTGTAACTGATACCGGCGAAGGAATGGATACGGAAGTCAAAGCCCATATTTTTGAGCCGTTTTATTCCACTAAAGAATTCGGGAAAGGCTCAGGAATAGGTCTTGCGTCAGTGCATACCATAGTAAAAGGGCACAAAGGTTTTATCATTGTGGATTCTGAACCCGGAGGTGGAAGCTGCTTCAATATTTTCATCCCGGTGGCGGGAAAAGATGAAGCCGGTAACAATAAAGACGAGATAAAGGAGCAACGGCCGCAGAATCTTAACGGCTCAGGAGAAATGCTGCTTTTATGCGAGGACGAAGAACAGGTAAGAAATCTCGGAGAGATTATCCTCAACGACGCCGGATATCAGATACTCTGCGCCGAAGACGGTAATAAAGCCATAGAACTTTTCAATAAATTCGGAAGCCGCCTGTCCCTGATTATTCTTGATATGATAATGCCCGGCAAATCCGGACGGGAAGTGTTTAAATATATTCGGGAGCAGGATCCGGATATCCCGATACTTTTTACCACCGGATATTCCAAAGAAATGCTCAACGGCGAATTCGGAGATAACGTCATTCAAAAACCATATCACGAAGAACAACTTCTACTCAAAATAAAAAAAATGATCGGTTCACGTGAAAAATCAGATGTGGACAAAGATATTTCCACTATATAAATTGGAAATATAATCCGGGGGGTTGTATATTAAAGCGTTAAATCCGGGATTTTAATTAATGTCTTTGAGAATTATAAAATATTTTTTTGCGCCAGTTATCCTTCTGTTGCTCTGCTCCTGCGGACAGAAAGATGATAATCACCCGCTCTTCCATAAAGCCTCCAGAGAACTGCGCTCCGGCAACGCCAAAGACGCGGAAGTACTTTTCGTTAAATACCTTAAAATAAATCCTGACTCCATTGCCGCTCATCTGGATCTGGCAACAATTTACAACGACCACCTCAATTCTCCGGACAAAGCCATATATCACTACCGGAAGTTTCTCGAATTGGCTTCTCCAGAAAATAATGACTATGAAGCCGTCCAGGCTTGGATTACCTCCAGTGAACAGAAATACTTCAAACAGCTCCAGGAACGCTTCGGGAAAACTCATGATGTTACTGCCATCGTTCCAACTAAAACCGATGAAAAACTCACAGAAAAAGATCAGCTCATAGAACGTTATCGCGAACATCTGCGTATATACATTAAAAAGAATCAACAGCTTACAGATTATCTCAATAAATTGAAATCAGAATCTCAACCCGAACCAATTTCAACTCCTGCCGAAAACTCCACCGCCGAAATACCTCCGCCAGCCCGGCAAATCAGCCCCTCCGACTACATCGTTCAAAAACGCAGAGCGGCGGCATTCAATATCCCTGTTACCGAAACAAAGACAGAAAACAAACCCGAACCGAACATATATACCGTTGAACGCGGCGATACCCTTATCGGCATTTCAAGACGTTTTTATGGCAATGGCAGTCATTATCGTTTGATTATGGAAGCCAACTCGACTATATTAAGCTCACCTGCTGACCTGAAAATCGGTCAGCGGTTGACAATACCACAAAAATCAGACCAGATCACGGGAGGATAAAACATGATAAAGAGAATGACTTCTATGGTGCTCGCGGGCGCCGCGTCGGCAATAATTGCATTGTACTGTACCGGATGCAGCGGTTGGCTGCTTGGTGATGGCAAATATACACCGGTACAATATTACGGACTGGCGGCTCCTGTGCCATTGGCTTATCAGGGCGTGAGTATTCACGTGTACTTTTTAAAAATGTTGTCTGCCAGTTCCACCAGAATGCAGTACCGCGATTCTGATTATTCCATACTGGTCGATGAATATAATAAATGGATAGACCCGCCGGAAAGCATGCTCTCTCAATTTTTTCAGGTGGCGTTCAGCAATGACGCGGGCAAACCCATAGACAGTACCAGAAATACATATGTTATGTCAGGAACTATCACTATATTTGAGATCAACCTGAATAAAAGGCAGGTTGCGCTGGGAATGGATTATAAGCTCGTGTCAGAGCTCAATGACAGTTTCTTTTCTGAATCTTCGCGTCTCGTAACTCATGAGTTCACAG
>JAFGXT010000149.1 GCA_016936495.1 Victivallales bacterium | reverse complement strand
GCATATTACTTTTGATGGAAATTGAACGAGCATTAATTTATGACATAATCAGAAGTATATTAAAATATTTTTTTATAAATATTTATACTTGAAAAGCAAAATACTCTTGACATAATCAGAAGTTTGTATTATAATTATATCAGAGCAACATTGGAGAACTTGACTATATGGACAAAGTGGGCATAGCAAGAAATCACATCATTAACCTGCTGGAAAGCGGACAGTTCAAGGACGGGGAAAAACTGCCGGGCGCACGGGAATTGTGCATTACGGTAGACGCGTCCTTCGTCATGGTGCAAACCGCGCTGGCGTCGCTGGTGCGCGAAGGCGTCCTTGAAAGCGTTCCGCGACGCGGCACCTTTGTATGTCCAGGCTGGCGCAACCGGATATTGCGCGACAGTATAGTGGTCTACAAAACCACCTGGCCATGGCTAGGTGGATTGAAAGACATTCTTAGTCGCGAACTGCCGGAACTGCATATCCGCGAACTATTCAAGTCCGGCACCTTTGAACTGCGCACCACCATCGCCATGCAGCGGGATCGCAATGAGTACATGGATCTGTCCGGATTGTTCAAAGACGTATATGCTGATTGCGGCGAATTCTTCACCAAACCTTTTGCGCCGTTCCGCGATCACGAAGGCAGACTTTACGGCATACCTTTCATCTTCTCCCCCAGAGTGATGTTTTACAATCCACGTTTGCTGGAAAACGCCGGATGCCCCCTCCCCCGCCCTGACTGGACATGGGATGAATTTATAGACTGCGTCAGGAAGCTGAAAAAAACTCTGCCCGGACGGCGGATATTTGACTGGGGCGTGGAAACGTACCGCTGGATGAGCATAGTTTTCCGCGCCGGCGGCCGTCTGATCGACCCCGCCGCCGCCGACCCGGTAAAAATTGATGACGAACGTACCAAACTGGGTCTGCGTCTGTACACGGAACTCAGACAGGAATTGGACGACAAGCGTTTCCGTGAGGATGAATTTGCGCAAGGCAATATGGCTTTCATGCTTGCCCCGCGCGAAGAGCTCAATAAGTTCAAAGCTCTGAATTTCAATGACTGGCAGACGGTAAAGCTGCCCTCTATTCCCGGCGGCGCCGAACTGACCACTCAGGCGACGGATTTGCTTTGCATACGCAAAAGCTGTGGAGATATGGACGCCGCACGTGAATTCATCAGAGTAATGCTCTCCGAAGAAGTTCAGGATTTCATCGCCGCCGAACACTACGGCATACCTATAAGGAAAAGTTCGGCAATGAAAAGCATTAACCCGGAAGAAGAACGCGACACGCTGTTTATGACCGAGATGGCGAAAATGTCGGCGGAATATAATATTGATTCGCCCGACCTCACCAGCATGGTAGAAAACGGTATAACCGGCATATGGAATCACCATGCCGATATTGATGAAACATGCTCAAAACTGGCGGATGCGCTTAGAACTTTTATTTTTTTCAGCAATAGCTCCACGGCAAACGGCAACGGCCGTGGCCTAGTGAACTTTTAAACAATTAACGGGTCGTGCGAAATGCAGTTTCCAAGTACTGTTAAGGATTTTTCCAGCCAACAAGTTGGCGGATAAAAATCCTTAACATGGTTGCCGCAGATATTGCTGCGCAATATAAAAAATTTAGATAAAACGTCAATAAAATGGAGAATAAACAAAAAATGAAAACAAGAAAGAATTTCACACTCATCGAACTCCTCGTAGTGATAGCCATCATAGCTATCCTGGCGGGAATGCTGCTGCCGACATTGAGCACCGCACGCGAGACGGCACGCCGTACTTTCTGCGCCAACAATCTCAAACAACTGGGTCTGGCGATGAGCAACTATGCCGACGATTATAAAGGTTACGCCACGGTGAGCGATCAGGTCCCAAACTTTCTTTACGGTCCGGCTCCCGCCAGCAGATATGAACGCACCCTGTGCCGATACCTGAACTATCCGGTATCAGAGGAAGGTTCCCAACTGCCTCCCGCTCCGGCATCAATATGTCCTTCAGGCGGACGCGATGGAACTAAAAATCCGTGCACATCCACGAACCAGCCTAACTATAGCTACTCGTTCAATGCATATTTTACCAAACCGGAAACCAGCAATAATCGTTTTTCGCGCCTTATCGACACGAAAAACCCCAGCACCCGGCTGCTGTGCGCCGATTCATCAGCACAGGCGGGATCGATCTACACCAACACTCAATTTGCCACACGCCACAACCGCGGACTGGACAACCTGCTGTTTGTAGATCAGCATGTCGAGACCTGGAGCATACCGGAAAAAGAAAAAATACAACACGGCGGCATTAGTGGTGGCATAAACGGCTTTTGGCATAACGCAACCTGGTAAGGAGTAAATTCTAATTTATAACTGGCGCTGTTGAAATATATTCTAGTACGAAACTCCCAATGGTTGGGGCAGCTGGTGATACTATACTCACAATCATTAATATAATAAAACAAGGATTTCATTATGAAGTTATCAAAGAAGATTTTTTTTGCCTGTATTCTCGCGGCAAACTGCAACATGGCAGCGACAATCGACGATTTTTCCGGTGGATCATGGAAAATATTCAACTCAACACCAGGAGAAATGCGTATTGAGAAAGGACAGCTGTCCTTAACTGCCAAAGGACTCGGCTGGGTAACAGCTGCAAAGACTTTTGACATAAATCTGGACAAAGAACCGCTTCTTCTGATTAAAATCAAACAACTGTCAGCCAAGGCACAGGTAAAGCTTGTAAAAGATAATCCAACCGACAAACAATCCGTATTAATGGCGGAAGAACCGGGCTTGTATGTCATTAACATCAAAGACAAATGCAAGTGGCAGGGGTTACAGAAAATTGATGTATTGCTGTATTCAATCGGACAGGAATCTGAAGTAACCTATGAATACATAAAATTTACAGATAAACTCTCCGATAGCGAAAAACAAGAACTTGCTGCTACAAAATATAAAACAGCGGATACCGAAAAAACATTCTCTCTGGCTCCCTTGTTTAACTCCTGCGCGTATTACTACCATGCGAAAGCTCCTGTAAAAAACCTCCATGTACAATTCAGAAAGGAAAGCGGAAAATGGGAAAAAGCATTTGCCCCGAATTGGATCAGTGAGGAAAATATTTATCGCGGCAGCCTTGTGCACCTTGATGAGAATACAACATATGAAATAGCGGTTTATGATGGAAACAAATTACTCGAATCAGGCAAAACAAAAACCTGGGCAAGCGAAGTTCCAATCGGCAAAACGATCATACTGGACAACAACAATTTTAAAGGGACTTTGAGAATAAATGCAAAAGGCAATGACAAGTCCTGGATCAAATACACAGCGGCGCCAGGATTTGTACTCAAAAATAATGGAGAAACTCCTGTACTGATTATAGAAAAAGCTGAATATGTCATATTGGATGGACTTACGATCAAAGGTGGAGATTCTACGGCAATCCATATCAGGAACAGCAAATATGTCAGACTTTCCAACTGCGATATATCAGAATGGGGTATTGTCGGGAAACAGAGATTTGATATCGATGGGAAATATTACAACCAACATGGACGGGCAATCAATTATAATGGCGCAATATTTTTGTCTAAAAGCTTTGGAACAGTAATTGAACGTTGTTATATCCATGACCCCAGGAATACAGCTAACGCCTGGCGCTACTCCCACCCGGCTGGTCCCGAAGCAATTATGATCGACAAACCCCAATCTACCGTGATTCGCTTCAATGACCTGATCGGCAGCAACCAGCATCGCTGGAACGACGCAATAGAAGGAACCGGGAACTTTCATAAGGACGGCGGCTTCAATCGTGATGCCGACATCTATGGCAACATGATGGCGTTCGGAAACGATGACGCCATTGAAATTGATGGAGGACAGCAGAATGTCCGGGTATTCCAGAACAAAATGGAAGGTTTTCTCTGCGGGATCAGTATCCAGGGATGCATGGAAGGGCCTTCTTATGTGTATAACAATCTGATTATCAATCTCGGTGACGAATTTAACAAACCCGGACAGATCATAAAAACCTCATCAAACATCGCCGGCAAAGATGCTTTTTCATATATATTTAATAACACTTCTGATGGAAACGGAATAAGCTTGAATCTAAATCCGATAATGAATATTGTCGCGAAAAACAATATTTTCGCGACAAGCAAGGGATTCAACAATAGAAACAGCCCCAAAGCTACGGCAGACTACAATCTGGATACAAGCGGCAGAGCCGGAGATTCAAAAAACGGAATATTTGTCAAAGATCCTCAATTCATAGATCGCAAAAATGGGAATTACGGACTTGTTTCAGGAAGTCCTGCAATAGGCAAGGGAATTTTTATTGATAATTTTACCAGCACGAGCAATGTCGATATGGGAGCAATCCCCTATCAGTCAGATACCCCCTTGCCATATCGTCCAATTCCAGTAAAGCTGAACAAATATCAAATAATTTTTGATGCGTCAACTTCAGAGAACAATTTTACCGCTGAGGTGAATGGAAAGAACTTCAGTTCTGAATACCAGATCAGAAAGAACAATGTATCCGACTGGTTTAGCATCACTCCTGAATCCGGGATTCTCAAATCAGAAGATAAAATCAATTTCACTGTAAAACTTGACCGGAGCAAAATGCAGACCGATCAACGTTACAAAGCAGTCTTTCTGCTGAGATTAAAAAACGGCTATTCCCGCCCGGTTACAATCTACGCTTATACAAACATAAATCAAAAGATAATGCCGGAAGCAAAAAACGGTACAACTACCATTTATTTAGAGGCGGAAAAAGCATCAAGCGAGAAGCAATTTGAAGTCAAAACAGATAGTTCAGCATCTGAAGGAAAATATGTATTTTTAGAAAATAATCTGGATGGCAAGGGACACAAGGAACCAGTAGTATACAACTTTAATATTCCCCAGGATGGAAAATATTTCGTGCTTATGAGAGTTCGTTCGGAAATTCCGGTGGGTAGTCACGATTCACTTAGATTTGGGGTGGATGATGAAGAAACCAAAGATGCGCATCTAAGCAGTTCTTCAACATGGGTATGGACACAGGCGGCAAACAATGATAAAAAAATGATGAACCTGAAAACTTTCGAGCTGAAAGCCGGATCACACAAAATTAAAATACTTCCTCGAGAGTCAATTGATCTTGATATGATTGCCCTTACCACTGATCCAAAAAACTTTGAATTCAAATAAGTAATTTTAAGAAAAAAGATTCATATTGGCGGAGCCCAACTGCCCCGCCTTATTTTTTTTCAAGTAACTTACAGGGCTATGCTCAAGATGGGGGCATGAATGGACACAACACTGGGGGGGGGCAGCAGTCAGTCTTTATCCGTCTCTGGCTTTTCCGGGCTCAAGTGCTTAATATTTTTGAACAAGATCAGCCCAAGCACCAATGCGACCAGCACAATTGAAACAATAAAAAAAACCGATCCGTCAAACTTCCATCCCTCGCGACGGTACAGAGGATTAAGTTGTTCTCCTCCGGTAACATATTCGATTCGCTCGGGATTGCTCAATCGGGCGATTACCGTTTTCAGGTCATATGCAGGAACCGGCGCTTTACCTCCATAATACACCGTCAGCGATGGGGCTTGTGTATCAATAAATTCAGCACAATAGCTCGTTCCATAAGCTTTGACTGAAATATTATCCAGAGGTAGATTATCCCCATTGAAAATACTGATTTTGTAATCAACAGCCCGACTCGCGGGGAACTTCACCCGTCTTTCCAAACGCTTAAATCCCTTAACGTCGATATTCTCAAAAAGCCCCGAGGCGACGGACTGCCATGCCCCGTCCGCATCCAACCGGGACACCGTAACCTTACGGGAAAAATTACTATCTGCGCAACTCAATTCAAACGCCGTAAGCGGCTCGTTACGCGACTTAAGTAGAATGTGTGTAAACGCCTCTTTTGACTCAATCGACAATACCGTAAGCGGATACGGCCGACTAACGGGAAGCGTCCCCGCGACCTTGCGGAATAATATCACCTTGTCTATCTTTATTCCCGCATTCCATTCCTGACTGATACGTTTACGGCTGAAATCCATGCCCTCACGGTTTTCTGACACCAATTGGCTGAAAGGAGACTCTGACTTCTCTTTGAAATTATCCACAACCACCTTAAAATAGCGTTCTGTCTGCGCAGGAAACT
>JAFGXT010000148.1 GCA_016936495.1 Victivallales bacterium | reverse complement strand
TTTATCTCAAGCTGACCGGTTTTCATAAGTACGGGGGAGTGCCCCAGGGAGATCAATGTCTCGCGTCCTGGAGCCAATTCCATTCCACTGTTGGCTTCCTCAGTTGAATACACCAATACCATTCTTTTGCTGTCTTTGATATTGTTGTCATCGACTGAACACAGGGCAACACATGCCGGAGTTGTGGTTTTTATCAATTCCATACGATTGAGCTTTTGTCGGGAGCCGGATGCTGTACTTATAGCCTCAGTTCTTGCTGTTACTACTTTCATCAATTTTTTGTTTGCCTGCAAAATTATCTCCCCGGTATCACTTTGGAAAATATTTTCTGACGGTCTGGTAATATTTTCTTCCGGGAGGATACCGCGTTTTTTCATTTCAGAAACAAAGGCATCAAGAGAAAACAGATGATCTTCATTTTGTTCTACATTTACAAACCATTCATGTGCTTCTATGCCGGACGTACCGGATGGAGAAAGCAGCATGTCCGCTTCCGGTCCCTGCTCGATTCCTTCAGGAGTTGGAGCCCACGGAAAATATAAGGAAAAATTACTAATCAGAGCCAACTTGTTCTGCTCGCTTGAAACCGCATTCCAGCTGTGACCTTTACTTTCCACATATTTTCTGCTGATATTAAGCTTTACAGTTTTTTTTGCCGAACTTACGTCTCCTCTGGCAAACATGCAGGTGGATATAAACTGACTGGCTCTGCTTATAAGAGAATGTCCACATGTAAAACTGCCCATGATGGCATCAGGCGGATCAAGTATTACCGGATCGGAATGCACTGCAATCGCACTGAAACCCTGTAGCGCGGAATACGCACTGAAAAGCATTCCAGCCTCATACCGGTAAGAGTTCCAGAAAGCGTGATTGTATTCACCCACAAAAAAAGGTCTTCCTGAAAGTCGTTCGGAGTTGAGGCCGCGCCAATAATCGCCTAGCCTCTCAATTGAACTCTGAGCCCTGACCCGCGAGCCAGGGAGATCCCAGTTACTGGGATGAGCATAGTATGAATGATTGTCTATGACTGGAATTGTCTGCCATGCGGCAATAGAATAGATCAGATTACTATAACCACTTTGAGAGGTAAGCCCGGTATAGCCAGTTTTCTCAATAGTTTTTTTATACCATTCATTGGTTTCTATTATTCTTTCTGTGCAGAATAATGAAAAGTAGTGACTCCAGATATTGTCATTGGAGCTCATTGCGGGGATTTTTACAGTACTCAGGTCGCGATTTTTCAGGATGTTCATGAGCCGTCCTGACTCCTCTTGTTCAGACTTGTGCTTTAACCATTTATGCCATTTCTTTGTAACAAGAGCAAGGCTGTCTGATTCTGCTGTTATAAGCCGGGGAAGAAAAACCATACCAGAATACTGTTCATTGTAGAACTCAACAAGAGCAATTGCTGTTTCGTCTTTCCAGGCTGTCTGTGTATATGGATTGACATGATTCATCAGCGTATCAACTGCATAGGCAAAACGTTTTCGCTCCCATTCATTGCCCATATACATCATAAGTTTATGCTTGTCGCGCTTATTAAATACAGCAGAGTAGTTGGAATCTCCAGTATATAGACTCAGGGAAAGGATTACTATTTGGGTATATACGCCTTGTTTTTTCAGCTCGGCAATAAGATAGTCTATACGGTCGAGGTATTCTGGGTTGATTGACATTTCGTTTTCTGAATCTGTGCATAACACTTTATCCAGTCCATTCATTCTGATCAGATTATACCCTTGCAATCTGATCGCTTTAGCAAATTTAGAAGCTCTAAACTTAAAATTCTCTTTATCTTTCTCGTTCCACACAGTAGCGGCAGTGCTGTTAAAGCCGTGCAGATGCAAAATCTTTGACGGTTGATTTTTATATACAAGCGTGCCTTTGTTATTCACAGTCAATCGACCATATTTTCCCGCCGGAGCATCAGATACGGCGGACATATCCAGTGCGCTTCCGTGTAATACTACAGGATTCCCCAGCGTTACGGGTTTCCAGTCTTTACCGGCTTTGAATTTAAATGTTCTACCTGGTGTTCCACAGCACAAAGCCCATCCTTTAGAGCCGCTCAATACCTTCACGGCTAAAATGTTTCCGCCGGCTTCAACTGGTATGTCGATAATATGATCGTCAGGAGAAAATGGAGCTCCGCCGCCGTTGCCACGTGCCATGGTGCTATATACCCAACGATTATTGACATATACTTCCATCCACCAGTCTGCAGAAAAACCGATACGCATAAAACCCTTTTCAGTACTCTCAAACTCATTATAAAGAATAGCTTTGGTTTTTACCCGTAATTGCTTACCATGTGCCGTCGCTAGATCAATAAGATTATCTTTTGCTTCCATTTTTACTGGATGCACAGTTTTCCCTTCTGGGGATAGCAGGGTATCCGGGACGCGTCCTAATTCTTCAGTTTCTCCCAATCCGGTAAAAACAGTCCATTGTTTGTTTAACGCATATGGGACATCGCTCGGGTCAGCCTTTTCGAGACTAATGTCATAAATCTCCACATCGCCTTTCAGCAAGCTAAGGTTCAACAGCATACGCACAGGCACATCAGTTTCATTCTTTGCGGCGGTAAAAACTATACAAAAAGATTTCTTCCCAGCTGGAACATCCACATTCAAACTCAAGCCTAGCGCGCGCCACGGCTTGCCAAACATTTGATATACCTGACGCATCGTTCCCGGTGCTGAAGTCTTCAAGGTATATTTCAATATATATTTCCGCCCCGGTTCCAATTCCGGTTGCTGCCATAATAAAACCGATCCCGTGCCAGGTGCCTCAAGCATGGGAATATTGGCAATCAGCTTGTTGCCTTCGGTTAGTATCCTGCATCCGTACTTGACCATTTCTGAGGACATTCCGGTTTTCCAGTTTTTCAGTCCCTCCTTGAAATCTGCATTGGAAAATAGATTGTTATTGGCATGAAGAGTTGCAGCGAAAAAGATTAGAAAAGATATGATGATTGTTCTTGGATGGCATGAAAGATAGTGCATTATATCACTCCCAATGATTATTAGTTAATACTTGAGGTCAATGATTTATTCTTAATTGAGCGGTACCCAGTAATCCTTATCTCCAAGACCGAATCTAGTTCCCTTGCGCAATGAGACCACATGTCCACCTGTCATAAGAAAATTAGCATTTTGAGCATGATGCCCCCAGGCCGGAACTTGAGCGTATGACCCATCCAAAGCTGGATCGTCGCTTCTGGAATTGGCAAAATAGGGAACTGCTGCATTCCCTGCTGTAAATAATGTTTTGTCTGCTTGGTATAGCCAGAAACGATGCTCGGTCATAAGTGCAGAATCAGGACGAATATTAAAAAATTTCCGGTTGGAAAAAGGGCTTATCATAAACCAGGCACCTCCTTTGGCTGTATATCTTTCCGCGGCATTGACGACATACGAAGACGCATACTTCCAGTTTCCTCCTGGTTTTTGAGGAAGAGCGCTTGGACATAAATACGGTCCGGCAAGGTCAGACCTGCGCAACTCATTTCGCGACGACTTTCCCGCAATCAAGGCAATTATTCCATTAGAGTCCGTAGCGACCGGAGTAGGCGTCCAGCCATCATAATCATCAACATACATAACAAACATTGTTCCCAAATTTTTAAGGTTGTTTGTACATGCAATCTTTTTGGCCTGATCCCGAGCTTTGTTCAACGCGGGGAGTAGCATAGATGCCAAAATAGCTATGATGGCTATCACTACGAGGAGTTCGATGAGTGTGAAATTCCGTGGATAAAATGCTGTAGATTTGTGCCTGGATTTCATTGTTTCAATATCCTATGTTGTTATGTACTGATTCAGTTCATGAAAATATTATACTGTAAATATACATGTTAAACCTTGACTTTAATGACAAATACCAGCATTATATTGCCAATATGTTATTATTTGGAGAATTTTAAGTCATGGAAGTTTTGATAATAGCCGATTTCATAGATGACGGCTTCCCCTTCGCGCTGAATGAGCCGAAGAGGCAGCCTGATTATCCAATTCACCGCCATGACTTTACGGAACTGGTATTTGTTCACAAAGGTCATGGGGTGAATATTGTCAATGGGCATGAACATCTGATTCACGATGGGGATGTGTTCGTCATAGAGAAAGGAGTGGAGCACGAATACTGTCGTACTTCAGAACTGTATATTTCAAGTCTGCTTCTGGATCTAGATTCGCTGCCGCTGCCCCTTGAACTGCTGGGCAGGCATCCCGGATACTATTCGCTGTTTGAAGTGGAGCCGGGGTTGCGGAAGAAGTATTCTTTTAAAGCCCGGCTGAATATGTCCAGTGAGACCATGACCGTAGTCGATGAGCTATTGGGGCAACTCCGGGTCGAATGGCATGATAGAAAACCCGGTTATGAAGCGGCGATAATAGGTTTTCTAACGGAACTTATGGTTCTTCTTGCCAGGTGTTATGTGGAGCAGTCGCTGGGAGGAGATTCTCAGGCGGTGTCGCGTGTTGGGGAAGTGGTCAGCCGTATTGAGACCGGCTTCAAATCGGATATATCTCTGGACGAACTTGTTTCCATTGCCTGTATGTCAAAGCGTTCGCTCATTCGCTATTTCAACAGCGTATACAATATGCCGCCGATAAAATATCTGCTACAGGTGCGCATAAGAAAAGCCTCGGAAATGCTTCGCGGTACCAATAAAAGCATATCCGCCATCGCCATGGAGTGCGGCTTTGACGACAGCAATTATTTTACCCGCCAATTCCGGCGGGCAATCGGTATGAGCCCGAGAGAATATCGCGGGATATTTATTTCTACCAAAGGGAAAACAACGGCGTAATTCCGTTCCTTTATTTCCGCAACAAGCCCCATCTGCGCCGGCAATCTGCCGATCCCGGCGAGAAGGATGTTATTGTTGTGGCGGAGCGGGGGTGTTGAACGTTAACAGCTCGGTGTCTTTTTCTTTGGTCAAGGAGAACTTGCGGCGCAGTTGTTCGCGCTGGATGCTGATGTCTTCTTTGGATAGACCCAGCATCGAATATATGACCGGTTCGCGTCCGGCGACAATGGCGAATTCCGCGCTGGAGCCCAGTTTCAGAAGGCGTCCGTGCGAGGCTATGGTTATTTCCACGGCGTATTTGGTTTGTACTCCGTTTGGTTGTTCCATCGGGACGTCTCTGATTCTGTTCACCGTACCGGAAAAGCTGCCGAATTCCAGGCGGCTGAATACTCCGCTGGAAATTCTCACCGGCTGTCCGCGTTTGACCTTCCTGACCACGCCTTCGCTCACAAAGGCTATACCTTTTACGGTACTGCCGGTGGCCATTTTGACCGCGGTCTCTCCTTTTTCCACGTACATGGTGTATTTGCAGGGCAGTTCGGTTACGCGTCCATCGGCGGGCGCAAGTATGCGACATTCGTCCATGTGCCGGGTGGCGAGCTCGATGGCGGCTTTGCAGGTGTTTATCTTGGCTTTTACCAAGTCGATGTCGCGCTGTGCTTTTTCCAGATTTTTCTCACCAAGGCCGCTTTTGTATTTACGATAGTTTTCCTTCGCGCGGGCGAGTTCCGCCTGAGCGTTGATGTCATCGATTTCGGCCTTTTCCAGGTCTTGAGTGGAGATGGCGCTGATCTGGCGCAGTTGATTAAAGCGTTCTAGTTTGGCGGACATGCGTTTGGCTTTCTGGATACATTGTTCCAGATTGGTCTCTGCGTACCATAGTTCTTTGGGCAGAGGGTTGCGTGCAAGAGCGGCTAGTTCCGCTTTCTTGACTTCCTTTTCCGCCTCAAGTTCGGCAAGCTCAGAGCGTTTGGATTGGTATTCTTCTTCGTAACGCAGTGAATCGATTTCGATTATTACGTCGCCCTGCCGGACGTCGCTGCCTTCATCGAAATTAAGTTTTACCACTTTGCCGTCGATGTGCCCGGAAATGTTATACAGCAGTTCTGAGGTTATCTGTCCGTTGGCGTAAATAACATCTTCTATTTCAATGACAAACAGAGACGCCACGCCGGCGAGCAGCACCAGCAGCAGGAAAAACCCGCATATGATGAATAATCGTATTTTCCATCTTAATCCATGTTTGTTCGTATATGAAGCCATTTTCAAAAACTCCTTTCACGGTCGCCGCCAGTGGCGGAGACAGAGAAAATTTATTTAACACTTTGTTCCTTGAGCTGCATGGCATAGAGTTCGCGGTAAAGTCCGCCGCGTGCCATAAGCTGTTCATGTCGTCCTTGTTGTACGATCTCGCCTTCTTTGAGCACCACGATCTCGTCGGCGTTGCGCACGGTGGACAAGCGGTGCGCGATAATTATGGTGGTACGGTTTTCCATGAGCTTGTCCAGTGCCTGCTGTACTACGGATTCTGACATGGTGTCCAGTGCGCTGGTCGCCTCGTCAAGCACCAGTACTGCGGGATTGTGCAGTACGGTGCGGGCGATGGCGATACGTTGTTTTTGTCCGCCCGAAAGCGTAACTCCGTTCTCTCCAACCTCTGACTTGAAACCGCGTGGAAGTTCGCGTATGAATTCATAAGCGTTTGCCATTTTTGCCGCCGCCACGACCTGTTCGAACGGCACTTCCGGTCTGCCGTAGCGGATGTTTTCCTCAATGGTTCCGCTGAACAGGAATGATTCCTGGAGCACAATGCCGATATTGCGGTGGAGCGATTGAAAATCCAGCTCCCGGATGTCTACATTGTCCAGCAGGATACGCCCGCGGGTAACGTCGAAAAAGCGCATAAGCAATCCCGCCACCGTGGATTTGCCCGAGCCGGACGGCCCGACCAGTGCCACTTTTCTGCCCGGAGTGATGTCCAGCGAGAACGATTTCAGCACTGGATTGTCAGGGGTGTATTCGAAGTTGACCGACTCAAATTTCACATGTCCTTCCGCATTGTTCATGTGTACCGGATTTTCATGTTCTTTGATGTCGGGAATGGACGCCATGAGTTTGCTGAGGCGTTCGGCGCTTACCGCGCCTTCGCTGATTGCCGGGGCGAAGTTGGTCATCACCACCACGGAGTTGAAAAACATTTGCTTATAAGTATAGAATGCCACCAGTCCACCGATGGTCAAGGTGTCCTGAGAGACCATGTATCCGCCGATTGCCAGTACCGCCACTGAACTGTAAATGCCCAGTTGATCCATGATTATGGTCAACGTGATGTTGCGCATGGATAGATTCAACGACATGTCGAAGGTCGGCTTGAGCATTTCCATGAAGTTACGGCTTTCGGAACGTTCGCGTCCGAAAGATTTGACCACCTTGATGCCGCTGATGACCTCCGCCAGGTTGGCGGAGACTTCTGACATGTGTTCGCGCAGTTCCAGTGAGCGACTGCGGAGGGATTTCCGGAAACGCGAATACACAAAGTAAATTATCGGCAGCATGATTAAACATATCAGCGACAAGGGTGGACTGATCAGTACCAGTGCCACGCTCACAAATACTAGAGAAAAGACGTTAGACGCCATCCCTACAATTACGGTCGAGACCATTCCTTGCAACACCGATACGTCGGTGAGAATATTGGAAATGAGCTTGCCCGTACGGTATTCCTGATAAAAACGTAAGGACAGCGTTTGAATGTGTTTGAATAATTTGACGCGCATATCTATAAGCATACGCAGTACC
>JAFGXT010000147.1 GCA_016936495.1 Victivallales bacterium | reverse complement strand
TGAGGCAAATGTTGTAAAAGGTTCAAGTTCCACAAAATGGTTGGCTATCGGATTCTCCTTTACTGCTGCGGAAGTAAAAGAATCCAAAGATAAATACGGTTGGACAAACAATATCATCGTTCAGTTTGAAATACTCATCCCTTCCTCGTACAGAGGGCGCAACGTCGCCGCGTTGATGTCAGGCGAAGTTACCTACTGGGCTATTCCGATGGATGGTAAAAAACACACCTTGGATGGGTATATTCCTCCTCAAGTTTTGGATCGTTACCTTAGAGCCGGATTTAAAGCTAATAAGGCTTTTATTAAAGATACTGTCGATGCACGTGTGTCTTTTTTCTCAGCTGATCGACGTTTGCTGGGCAGATATTACTACGCCAAAAAGGGCGTTGATGATCAGACTATTATCGCCAGATTCGAACGCGCTTCCGATCCGGTTGCGGGCGGTGTGATATATATTAAAAATTCAATATACCCCAGGGATAAAACTCCATGGCAGTTTATTGACTTCAACTCGCAGATTCTTATGAAGATCGACAGTGAACGGTAAATTGATACTTAATTATGGCAAAAACTGAATCAATATTAGCAATAGATATAGGCGGTGACAGCCTCAAGGTGGCGGAGTTCTCATTCCCGGAGGGAGAGAGCATCGTGCTTGACAATTTTGCGTTTGCCGAGTATGGCGGCGACCTCAAGGAAGAAGATCTTATGACCTCGCTTTCCGAGGCACTTCAGAAAACCGTCATCGATAAAAAATTCAAGGCAAAAAAAGTATATCTTTCAATTTCAGGTCAGTCTGCTTTTATTCGCTTTTCTAAACTGCCGCCAGTCGGCGAGGACGAAGGGCGCATTGCTCAACTTGTTGAGTATGAAGCCAAGCAGCATATGCCATTTTCTATGGACAAAGTTGTCTGGGATTATCAGCTCGTTGGTGGTGATGACGAAAATGACGGTGATGAAGTCGGGGTGATGTTTGTCGCAATCAAAGAAGAGTTTATCTCCAAAATAACTGATATAGTCCAGGCCTGTAAGAAAACCGTCGTCTGCGTCGAAACCGCGCCTACTGCTTGTTATAACTGTTGCTGTGCCAACCAAATCGGCAAAAATGGCTGCGAGATGATTCTTAATATCGGCGGACGCTGCTCTACTTTGGTGTTCGTTGATAACGGTAAATATTTCGTCCGCTCCATTCCGATAGCTGGGCATTCCATCACGCAACAGATCAGCCGCGAATTCAATATTCCCTTTGCAGAAGCTGAAGAAATGAAACGACGTCATGGTTTTGTCGCGCTCGGTGGAGCATATGAGGAACCGGATTCAGAAGTGGCTGCAACAATTTCCAAGATCGTCAGAAACGTTATGACAAGACTCCATGGGGAAGTAAACCGTTCCATTAATGTCTACCGATCTCAATGGAAAGGTCGCAGACCTGCTAAAATATATCTTGCCGGCGGTAGTTCCGTCATGGCCTTCACTCCTAGATTCTTTTCCGAAAAGTTGCGCACCGAGGTGGATTATCTTAACCCGTTTCAGATTATCGCACTTGGTAAATCAGTAAATAAAGATGAGCTGATTGAAGTGGCTCATATGTTTTCTGAAGTCATCGGTCTGGGACTGCGCTACGTGGCGCGTTGCCCGATTGAGGTATCGCTTAAACCCAAATCACTTCAGAGCCAGCAGAATATCAAGGAAAAAATTCCTTACTTTTATGGCAGTTGCGCTTCTATCGTATTATGCCTTGTATTCATCCTTGGGACTGTGAATCTCCTTAAAGATCAGGATAAAGATAAAGTCAGTGAGGCTGAAACCGCAATCGCCGCGACTAAAAGACTTGGCGGAGATGTGTCCCGAGCCAATTCCACTCTCACTGGATTGGAAACAGAATATGATCAGATAATGGGCAAGATCAATAAACGTGGCGTGTGGTTGAAAATCATCAATGAACTGCAAAATATTGTCCCTGATAATATGTGGCTGGTCAGCATCAAAGGAATAGGCTCCGTAGCCGTCGAACAACAGCCGTCCGGCCCCAGGGGCAGAAGAAGCTCTAGAGGTGGAGATGGTGGTTTGTTTGGAGGATTTGGCGGTCCCCCGGCTGAAGCTCAAAAAAGCAGTAAAGAAAAAATTCAGATAGAGTGGCTCAGACTTGTGGGACATTCACTGGTGATGGAAGGACAGACCTCTTTGGAGGAAGAATTAAAGCAGAAGTTGTTGGCTTCTCCGTTATTTACCGATTTGCCGGAAGAAATAAGAACGGTAGATTTTGTCCCTGCAAGAGGTAAAGATAACCTCACATCATTTACAATGGAAATTAAACTTAAAGAAAAAGTAAGTAATTGATGAATTTTATTAAGAAAAATATTATTTTATGCCTGGCGCTTGGAGCGACGCTTGTCTCGTCTGTAGTTCTTATGGTATATATCTTTGTCGGTCATGGACATATGACCCAGTCATTGCATAAAATCGAAGAGATTAAGTCTGAAATTAAAAAAGTTCAGAGGCAGAAGCCCAAACCGCATAAAACCAATCTGATCCGTATTCAGAAAGATGCAAGCGAATATCAGGTCAAGATTGATCAGCTTTATTCGTTTTTTGGTCAGCCGTACCGCGACGCTTATAACTCTTATGTAAATGCTTTGGGCAAAGATATGACTAATGAGAAATTCATTGTCCTGTTTGAAGAGTTTTGGAATAAAAACGCCATCCGCGGTTCCAACCAGCGCATTCTTTTCGACCGTTTCAATATTCAGAATTTTGCCCCCTTTGATTTGAGTAAGGCCAAGGATATATTCAAAAATATCTATAAGGATCAAACTATTGAAACTATTGATGAGGGTAATATTAACGAAATCATCATGCATGCCATCGGCGTTCCCCGCAGAATGTCTCCGCTACAATGTAAGATGGTGCTCTCCAGTATTCAGGAAAACCTTCTTGAACTGATAAAGAGCAATCAAATATATACAGGAACTGCCGTTGCTACCTTTACTTTTGGCAATTATCTCGGTACCACTACTTTACCGCCGGAAGAAGACATCCCCAGTATTATTGAGCAACTCACCATTATAGGAGACATTTTTAAACGTATAGCGCAATCAGGCATTAAGAATGTAGAAAATATAGAGCGCGGCGCTCTTCACGGTATTGAAGAAGGCAAGTTCCGCACGTATTCATATACATTTACTCTTATAGGGAAAATGGATGAGTTGCGGGCTTTTGTTAACTTGCTCTCTGAAGCTTATACCAGTAAAAGAGTATATGTGGTGAGAAACATATCTTTCGTCAAGATGCAGGATCAAGCTCAGGAACTTCTTACTGAAGGACATTCGTTTAAAAGTCCGGTGGCTGTAACTGCCAAAGCCGAACAGGAAGTGGCTCCTCCACGCCCCGGAGCAAAGTTGACTGAAGCACAGATTGCCGCGGAAAGAGCCAAAGCTGAAGCCAAACGACCATACTATGAACGTGAAACTTATGCTGAAACACTTATCGGTGAATCTAAAGATGTTAGAATGGAAATAAGTTTTGATTATATTGAATACATTCGCAAGCAATACAAAATTCAGGAATAATAATCGGGAGTGAATTGATTTTGCAGTTCTTAAAGAATCATTACGAAAAAATAATTTTGGCAATATGTCTGATATTGTTTGTGCTTTCGCTTGTCTACTTGATTGACATCATAAAAGATATACAGAACAAAGCCAACGTAAAATTGCTGAAACTTCCTGAAGTTCAACCTGATTATGAGAATAAGAATTTTACAGCCGAGAAATTTGACGTTATCGTCGCGTTTAACCGTATCCAGTGGAATGCTCGTAAAAAAGTAAATGAAAAATCTCTGGTCTTTACTGATCTGATTGTTCCATACCCTATTGCTCAATGCCCGAATCCTGATTGCGAAAGATTTATACCTAGATTTTATTTTACTCATGAGCCTCATAAATGCCCTTTCTGTGATTATAAATTGCCTTCTCCTCTAGAGAAAGGCTCCGGTCCTCCAACCGGTCTTGATACCGATAGTGATGGAATCCCTGATCATCTTGAGATCCAATATGGTCTTGATCCTAATGATCCAAAGGACGCGACGCTGGATTCTGATGGTGATGGATTCCCGAATCATTTTGAAACACAGTCAGGAACCAATCCGAAAGATCCTAAATCACATCCGCCATTAGCTATGCGTCTCTTTGTAAGAGGTGTTCTCCGGATGAAAATGGGTGTAATGCTTAAGGGATTGCAAATCAGCGGAGAAAATCGCGGTGACTGGAATATTACACTTGATGTTGTCGAAGGCGGCAGGGTAAAGACTTTGTTTCTCAAGTTGAATGCTACGGTTACTGTTGATGGTCAGGAATATAAAATTATTGACTGCGTTCCCAAAAAGGAAAAGATCTACAACGAGACATTTAAGACAGAAGAAGACAAAGACCTCTCGGAAGTTACTTTGCAAGCAATGAACAGTGATGATAAGGTTGTGCTGGTACTAAGAGAACCTGTATTCTCTCCCAGAGAGAAAGCATATCTGCGTGATATTCCAACCGGACGCTATTACAATCATATGGTTGATGAGACCTTTACCATGGGTGACGAAAATATCGGAACAGAGGAATACAAAGTGCTTTCCATTGATTCCCAGCTGAATCAGGTTCAGTTGATGAATATGAAAGATAATTCGGTTATTGGTGTGTCCAAGGAACGAAGGTTTGAATACCAACAGGATGCACAAGGACAGGCGGCTCCGGGCGCCATGCGGCGTAGATAAATCAGTATTGTATAATAGTAGGGAATGTATATGAATTTTAATGTTTATAAGAAGTTGTTGCTGTGTTTTTCCGCAGTTTTGTTTATAGTCCGTATAGACGCGTCGGAAACTTCGGCGCCTAAGGTATCTGAAGAAGACGTGGTCAATGCTGTGAAAATGGCGGAAGAAAAAAATATGAATTTATTGATTTCTTCGGAACAGAAAATCGAACAGGCCAAAGCGGCTGAGAATAAACATAATTTCGAAGAGGCGGTAAAACTTACTGAAGAAGCCAGGAACATACTTAAAGAGCTTCAAGGATCGTATGCGGCTTACAGATTGCGTGGCGTGGATGAGTATATGACTTTGCTTAAAATCAATTGGGGCGCCGCTGAAATGTCCCGTGCTAGAAAAGCGTACCTTGATGGCAAATATACTGAAGCCGCCTCCGCCGCTAGAAGCGCCATGAGAATTGACGACAGGCTTAGCTCTCAGGTTGAAGAATTCGTTGCGCGCTGTGAGAAAAAAATAACTCATGCAAATTTGGAAAAAGGCTCGAATATAGAAACGCTTGTTCCTGATTTGCAGCGGGTTAATGATGAAATTGCGATTCTGCTAAGAGAAGTAGATGTCTATATGAAGCATAAAATGTATGAAAAGGCACAGGAGAATCTTGAACGTATTCTTTTGCGCGATCCGTTCAACCGTGAGGCATCACGTAGATTAAATAAACTTTTCACCGAATTGCAGCAGATTGGAGATAAAAGAAGACGATCTGATTATATGGATGGAATACAGGCTCTGGAATGGGCTTGGATGGAGCAGCTCCCTGCGCGGGGAACCATTCCTGTCGAGGATAAACCTACTGTCAGAGCCATTGAGGAATCTGGCTTGCATGAAAAACTTCAGAAAATTATTTTTAACAATCTGGAATTTGATGGCGCATCCATAACATCAGTAATCACACATTTGAATAATCTGTCGAAAGAGGCTGATCCTGATCGTGTCGGCGTCAGTATTGTTTCAAATCTGAGCAATACCGAAGCCCGTGGCGTAGGACGCATTTCTTTGAGTTTTGACCATATTCCGATGGCTGAAGCTATACGTTATATTTGTTTGCAGGCCAACCTTAAATATAAAATAGAAGAAAATGCGGTGATTATCGGGGGGAGTAGTATTGATGAAATGGATATCCGTTTCTTTAATGTCAGATATGCCTTGATTTCTTCGATTTTCACTGACGCTGGAGGTTCGGCTGAGGAAGACTTGGTCGGCGGAGAAGTTGTAAGTCTCGAAGACGCATTTTCTGCCGCCGTCGCCGGCAATAAAGCAACCGGAAATAAAACAGCCGGTGGGGGTGGGGCCGGAGCCGCGGGGACTGGGACTGCCACCGCTGGCGGGGGCTCAAGCAGTTTGCTGGCTCAATCTTTTTCGGAGCGTGGTATTCCCTTCGATGAAGGCGCTACAATTGCATATGACCGTCGCGCCGGCAAGTTGATTGTAAAAAATACATATGAAAATCTTCGAAAACTGGAACATCTGTTGCGTGACCTTGATATTCAGACTCCTTTGGTTCTGATTGAAGCTAAAATAGTGGAAATGAGACAAAGTGATCTTGAAGAGTTGGGTTTTGATTGGGTTTTCAGTTCGGTGGGCGATGCTACTACACATCCTCATTGGTCGATCGGAGAAAACAGCACGTTGCTAAGACATTACAGCGCCAGCGATTCAAACTCCACCGGAGCACGTAATTACAAGTTACTCAACGACCTTAAAATACTTCCTAATTTCGGCGGCGAAGATTTCAATCTTAATCTTTCTCTTACCATCAACGCCATCGACCAGCATTCCAAGAATGAGATATTGTCAGCGCCTAAAGTAATTGCCACCAGCGGTACTACTGCTATTATCAGAATGGTTGAACAAATGTACTTCCCTGAGTCATGGAGTGATCCTGAGTTGAATGTATCTTCAGGTACGATTGACCTGACTCCTCCTGAGCCTGACTTTGGTGACGCCATTGATGTGGGTGTACGTTTTCAGGTAACTCCGACGGTCAGTCCAAACAATTATACCATCAGCTTGCATATGATTCCGCAGGTGATTTCTTTCTCCGGCTGGACTGAATATCCGGTATATATGGAAGCGGGTAACGTGACTATTAACAATATCGCTATCAAGATGCCGATTATTACCAAACGCGATCTTAACACTAACGTCAAGGTATTTGACGGTGAAACCATTGTTCTTGGCGGGATGTTGACCGATGAGACTATAGAACGCAACGACAAGTGGCCTATACTTGGCGACATTCCTTTGATTGGAAGGTTATTCAGCAGTCAGATGTCCAAGACAGAAAAGGTTAATCTGTTGATATTTGTAACTGCCAGGCTTATAAATAATGATGGCGTCCCCGTGCGTGAGGGATCTCTCCGCGGCGTCCATGACTTTAACCGGTAAAACATTTGAATGGAGGCTTTAATGGCAAATATGCTTAAAATAATGAGACAATCTGATAAATCGGTATTGATTTTATCATTGCTGTTTATAACGTCTGTTCTGGGGGCGGCAGAAAATGAAGCCCCGGTGGCGGAGATTACTTTGGACACGCAAAAAGCTACTACAGAGAGAGAGCAGTTTTCTGTATTTGCTGAAAAACAGGTGCGTTCCGCCAATGAAGCATTTAAAAATAAGAAATATCAGGAAGCGATCGATGCTTATATAAAGGCTATAAATTATCTGGAAAGATGCAGCTTGAGCAATCAAGAGGTTATTTCCAGAATAGAAAGTTGCCGCAAGCAGATTAGTCGCTGTTATGAGTTCTGGTCAAGAGAACTTTATCTGCAAGCTATGGATGAGCTGAAAGTTCAAAATTTGACGGTTGCGATTGAGCTTTGTGAAAAGGGATCACAAATGTATCCGCCGTCAAAGGCGCGCAATGACGCTTTGATAGAGAAATATAAAAAGCAACAGGAAAAACTGGCATTTCAGACTGCGACTGAAGAAAATTCCGTTTTGCCGGATCTTGAACAGAGAAAATATAAAATTGATTTATTGTTGCGGGCTGGTACCAGTTTAATGAATGCCAATCAATTGGATAAGGCTAGAAACAAATTTGAAGAAGTTCTTGTAATGGATCCTTATAATACGGATGCTATCAATAAATTATATAAAGTCAATTCCATGTCGTTAACCATTGCCACCGAACGTAGAAACGCCGTTCATAACGAAAGAATGGCCGAGAATTCCTGGAAGGGCGTGAATACTATTATTCCTAAAACTTTTAGCGGAGGCAGTGATACAATCAATGCACCTGTACAAAAAGTAATTGTGGAAGATTCGATTAACAACAAACTTAGAAGTATTATTATTGATCACATTGAATTTGAGGAAGTTACTATTCCTACAGTGGTAAAGTATCTGAAAATGCGCAGTAAGCAGATTGACCCGGATAACGTCGGAGTAAACTTTTTCATTCGAAAAATCAGTACGGCTGGAGATGATGCCGCCCCTGCTGCCGCCCCTGCCGCTGCTCCTGCCGCTGCACCTGCTGCCGAAGACCCATTTGGCGCAGATGATCCTTTCGGACAGCCAAAGGCCGCAACTCCTGCCGCGACGGCGGAAGAGCCTTCAAATATGCCTACTGTAACTATGGTGGTCAGTAATATCTCATTGCTGGATGCGGTCAGATATATTTGTCGTGCAGCTAATTTGAAATACAAAATAGAAAAATATGCGGTGGTTATTGCTTCACAGGATGTGCCGCTTGATGACGTTGAGACCAGGATTTATCCGATTGAGAATGAGTCTATTGACTCTATTGGCGGTGGTGATGCCGAAGTGGTAAAACAGCATTTTATTGGACGTGGGGTTCCGTTTCCCGCGGGGGCAAAAATTGTTTATGACAACCGTATCAGCCGTTTGATCGCCACAAACACGCCGGAAAACTTGCGAAAAATCGAGGCTATTATTCACAATGAGCTTAATACAGTGGATCCGCAGGTACTCATCCAGGCAAAATTTGTGGAAGTAGCCCAAAACGATTTGGATGAACTGGGTTTTGATTATTCATTAAGCCGCGAGCTTACCGGAGTCAACCCGATTTCAGGACAGCCGTTCAGCAAGGAGAGCCGGGGAAGGATTGAGTTTGGAAAGAACGATTCTTTGGTGAGGCACCGTGGTGGAGATACGGCACTGTCATTCACGCATTTTGCCAACGGCTGGTCTTTTGCCGCCACGGTATACGCTTTGGATCAATGTGATTCTCAAGATATTTTGTCTACTCCGCGAATTACTACTTTGAATGGTCAGGAAGCGACTATCCGCATGATTGAAGAAGTTTATTATCCTTCTGATTGGTCTGAGGCGGAAACCGCGACTACAAGTGGCGAAAACAATTCAACCAGAATTACGTCTTTTGTCAGTTCCATCCCTGAGTTTGACGATCCTTATGAGCTGGGTATTATATTGAGGGTTACTCCGCATGTTGACGCCGATCAGTATACCATTACTCTTAATATGAGTCCTCAGATACAGCGTTTTGCGGGTTGGACGGATTATTCTTATGATGTCGCTATTGCAGGACGTGCACAGCCGGTTACCAATGTAATTAAGCAGCCTGTTATTGCCGCGCGTACGGTGGAAACTACCGTATCGGTTTATGATGGTGAGACTATTGTGCTTGGCGGTATAATCAAAGACACTATTCAGAATATTGATGATAACATTCCGATTCTCGGCAAGATTCCTCTTATTGGTAGATTTTTCCAAACTAAATCTACGAGGAAGGAAAAGAAAAATCTGTTAATCTTCCTGACTTGTCGTCTTGTCAATCCTGACGGCACCCCCATTCGCGAGCGTCAGCAGCGCGGGTTGCCGGAGTTCAGGCGCTGATATATATTTTGAGAATAAAAAAAAGACCGCTACGGCGGTCTTTTTTTTATTATGGCGTTGAAGCATATTTTACTAAGGTCAGTTTATTTTTTCCTGTTGTTGTTTTTCTGCTTCGTGCTCAAAGAACTCTATAACGAGCCCGCCGCCGATTCTGAAAGTCCATTTTAGCGCTTCGAGGAGTGGCAGTACCGGGTGGACGCCGTTATCAGCGCAGAATCCGGGATTATCTGCGACCCAGTCTATGAAAGCTGAATACATACTTTCACCCAGTTTGACGGTCTTCATGTAGTCAATAAGGTTTTCTTCCACCGTAAGCGGTATTTTACCATCAAACATACCTTGCAAATTATATTCAAACCTGGCTTTACGCAGGTAGCATGATACGGATTCGGCAGCTTTGGCGTAGACGAAAATGAACAAGGACAGCATTTCGTCCTGATTCAGGGATTGGTCTTTGCGGATGCTGGAGAACTCTTTTATTCTGCCGGAAATGGCGATGAAAAGTTGTTTCTCGGTTTCGGCCAGTTCCGGCACAATGGCGAGAGTGTTGCTGATAAAGCCATTATTTCTGGCATGTTCTACCATATGGGATGCTATTTCAGTAAATTTAAGTTGAGCAGTCAAAATTTTCACCTGATTATTTGAGATTATTGAATGAATAGATAAATTTATCATCAAAGTGAAATTTTGCAAGGTCGGGGGAGGTATGGAATAAGAGCCTGCTCAGGATAGTCCCGAGCAGGCTCGTGAATTTGGATTGATCAGGCTTCGAACTCTGTGCCGGATTTGACCATTTCGGTTACGCGTACGACTTCCGCCGCTTCCGCGAGTGTAACCGGGAAGGGAACATTGTTACGGATCGCCTCATAAAGGTGTTTCCATATATGAAAGGTATCACATGCGGCTGCCGGTTCTACCATGATGGTCTTGCGTCGCCATTTGATAGGTTCACTGTTGCCGAATGACTCCGTCAGCGGTGGGGAATCCGGGCAGGCGCTGATTTCGGGTAATTTTTGTTTGGGGTCGATATATTTAAGTTTTATATCCTGTTCGTCTTCACAGATGAGTGAGCCTTTGGTTCCATAAATGGCATAAACGGGGCTGGGTAGAGCTACTCCGCCACTTATTTCAATATCAACTATGATGCCGCTTTCACCGGTGATGATTATTTTCAAGTGGTCTTCGGCGTCTCCTACGGCGGCGATTTTTTTCAGGTTGCTCCAAACTCCTTTTACGGGGGACTGGATGAAGCGCAGGGCGTGGTCGATAAGATGCGGTCCCCAGTTATTCAGTTGTCCGCCGCCGGAACTGATGATTGTCTGCCAGTCGGCGCGTCGTTGATAACCATGGCGGCAAAGTTTGATTTCGTAAACGTCGCCGATAACGCCGCTGGCGATGATTTCGCGTATATGCTGGAACGCCGGTTCGAAGCGGCGGTTATGGCGGCAGTAGAGTTTTCCCGGATATTTTTTGTCGGCTTCTATAAGTCTCCGGGCGTCGGCGTATTTGAGTGCGATGGGTTTTTCTACAAAGACATATTTTCCGGCTTCGAGGGCTTTTATTGCGAAGTCGGTATGTTCCGGAGAGCGAACGGCGATTGATACGAGTTCTACTTCAGGATCGGCGAGGAAATCTTCATAATCTGTGTATCCGGCGCAATTGTATTTTTCTTTCATTTTTTCGACGCGATCCGGCAGTTCGTCACATGCGGCGGTGATCTCGAAAAGGTCTTCATAGTTTTTCAGTTCGCCGCAATGCATTCCCCAGCCTGCGCGACCGATTCCGGCAATACCGACTTTTATTTTGTTACTCATTTTTTTGAAATTCCGTTTATTTTTCGTTTACATAACCGGCGTCAACAAGATACCGGTAGCTTACAGTCAGGTCAACCAGAGGTTCGCGCAGATGCGTATCATGTTCGATATGAACCCAGCCGTCATATCCGGCTTCCGCCAGTGCCGCCATTACTTTGAGATTGTCAAAGCCGTTGTTTCCTGCTCCAAGTTCACAGAAACGGGTGTTTTTATAACCTTCTGCGTTGATGGTGTCATCAATGACGAATACGTCTTTGAGGTGAACGACGTCAATACGATGGGCATATTTCTTTACTATTTCAACAGGATCTCCTCCGGCAGCGCTAAGGTGTCCGGTATCGAATACAATGCCCGCACCGGGGCATTTCTCCAGAAAGTCCACCAGTTCGTGATGTTGTTCAACACGCTGATGCAGGTGATTATGTACGCTGGCGCGGACTCCCCATTTTGCACAGACGTCGATCATTTTATTCACACGGCGGCAGTAGATGTCAAAATCCACGCTGCGGGAGATGTCGCCAACCGTTGCCCATACATACTTTTTGCCCAGCGCTGCGGTCCATTCAATACCGTTCTGGACACTGGGACCGCGGCATGTACTGAAGTCCATGCCCATGCGTTTATAGATCCCGGCTTTGTATATTGCGTCGGCGGGGCCGGTGGCTTCGAGTCTTTCCGTGCCGTTGTAGCCGATTTCTCTGAGCATTTCCAGGCGTTCCTGAATATCGTACAGTCCGCCGTCCCAGACGTTCACGCCGTAGTCGGCAATTCCGAATTTCATTTTTATTTCTCCGTTAATAATTTGCATAGATCGTACAAAACAAGTATAATATACTCACGAAAAGCTCAAGTGTAAATGTATGATTTACTCAATATTTTGGATGATTTGATCATGGAGTACTTTAATGGCGTAAATTTCGTCAACTGGGGGGAATCTCCCCGCTATGGTTCGTCGCTGGATACGGTTTTCCGTGGTTACTACGGCATACAGTACACGCATTCTGGTTCATTTTGTTGTTCGGTCGGGGATAATCCGTTTCAGACGGTGTACGGGGCGTCGGCGTTTATCTCTTATCCGGGGAAACGTTTCCGGTATGGGGCGGAGCCAGGAGGCGTGCGGCATCATCTTTTTGTGTGTTTCAACGGGGAAAGGGTGGATAATTATATTTCCCGGGGGTTATTGCGTCTGGAGGATAGGAATCCCTTGATAAGCATAAAGAAGTTCGATCGTTTTTATTCGGATATGCGGGAATTGCACCGGTGTTTGAATTTTCAGCCGCGTAAGTATGATTACGCGGTACATCTGTTGGAGGGCTTGTTGTTGCAGTTGAACTCTGAACAGCAGCAGGAGTATGTGGCGGGCAATTCTCAATCTGGAGATTTCAGGAAGTTGGCGGAAGAGCTCAATGATAAACCGGAAATGGATTGGGATTTTTATCGTGAAGCGGAGACTATGAATTTGTCATATGTACATTTTCGCCGATTGTTCCATCGTTATCTGGGGTGTCCGCCGGGACAATTTCTTCAGCGCTGCCGTTTGAATCATGCAGCGGTCAGGCTTTGTTCTAGTGACGAGCCGATAAGCGCAATTGCCGAATTATACGGATTTTGCGATTGTCATTATTTTTCCCGGATGTTCAAGCGTCAATTTATTCTGCCTCCGGCGACGTACCGAAATGAGTTTAAGGACATATCCGGCTGACAAATTATAGAGAACATCCAGAATCGGGATTGTAGGGATGTAAAAAATCATCCCGCAGGTAGCCTTCAATGACGATTTCCTCAAAAAGTTCACTGGCTAGTTCGGCGCATGGGTGGGACAGCACCACATAGACTTCGTGACATTTTTTGCGATTGATGATCTCCGGAGCTTTTCTGATACCGGCATGTTCGAGGATTATTTTATGCCCGTTCCAATTGAATGTAACATTTCTGGCAATAGTCTTCTCTATTGTCAGCACATCGGTATGTAAGGAATATTCATAAGCCATGCTGTGTGTCTGCCTCAGTTAAATAGTAATTATTGTACTGCGGATTACTGCATGATCCCCGCCTGTGGCGATATTATATATAACCTATTATAGTATACTTGTGGAGGTTGCAAAAGTCAATCAGGGGAGCATCACAAAGTGATGTGAAAATTTAAATGTGATTTTATTATAATTGCCGGTGCCGCGGATTGCAAAATTCCGGGTTTGCCGATATATTTAATATATTAAACATGTTGTAAATTGCAGAAAATTTTGCAAAAGTAGTACCCTAGGCAGTAACAAAGAGAGGTTCAGGATGGAGAAAGGATTTGACATGCCTGTATTTATCCCTCAATATGTGGATTGTCCGGCATGCGGTCTTAAGGCGGAACACCTTTTTCTAGATGAAAAGCTCTATAGTATCTCCGGTTATGAGAATGATCTAAAACCGGTGTATGAATGGAAGAAGCGTATTTATGCAAAATATAATCCACATCTATATTTTGTACTGCAATGTCCGACATGCTTTGTGAGTGCGGATATACATTTTTTTAAACACCCTTCCCACGAATTCAGTTTCGGTACAAAGCTATTTGAAAAAAAGGCTCGCGAACTGGTCTTTGTCGATGACAGAAGCAGTCAGGTGTTAACTCTACTTAAAGACGTTACATCGATGCGGGATTTTTCCTTTACTGACGCGATCCGGCGTTATCTGTCCGCCATTTTTTTTCTGGAACAGTTCAACAGCATCGTTGAACGTGATTCTCTGGCTTTGGGGCGATGCTGGCTGCATTACAGCTGGCTGCTTAAAGATATGTATAATTCCGCTTATAAAAAGGAAGGTATGGAATTATTTGAGAAGTTGCGCGATAAACTTAAAGATTACAATTTGAATATCGTCAGCGAACCGGAGGCGGCGACCCGTCAGGCGTTGCTGTATTATGAGACCTGTCATTACTTTTCATCTATTCCAGACAAGCATGGTTGCGCACTTGACCTGCTCCAGCTTATCGGCAGGCTGGAGCTGGAATTGAACCGCCATAAGCAGGCGCAAAACGCCTTTTTTAAGTGCATTCAGAAAAGCTATGCTTTTATCGAAGATCTCAAAAAATTAGAGATAACTGACGAGATCCGCGGCCGCATACAGGATCTTAACACCTTTGCAGAGCAAACCCGCTCCCTGCTGAAAGCCGCCAAAAAGCCAGAGTGAAAATTATTCTGTTACGTTTCGGTGCGGATTTTTCAGTGCATGATTATTAATGAGCATATAATCAAAAAACGAAATTAATGTACTTCGTTTCGCGATATTTATCCATAGTAGAAGTTAATATCTGATTGTCCAGTAAATAATATCCATAGCTTAATCTTGACATTTGTCGACAATGTCAATGGTGAAATAATAATTATGCATTTTTTTGTGGATGGCGATGGAATTGTTTTTTTTATATATAGTCATAGTAACTTGAAAAGCCAGCGTTGAACATTTATATTCACTATTATGGTAAACGGTTGAACTATTTGGATCTATATATGAAAAAACTGACGTCCAGTGTATATTCGTTTGAAAGACTGATATACAGCGATTGTCTTTGTGGCGATAAAACCGGATACATCTGAAAATTACTGGAACAGCCTTAGGGTACGTTGTTTTTTGCCCGGCCGCGCCGCTTTGGCGAATTGCTGAAGGAATCAGTTGCCTTTTATTCCGACACAGGAATTTTTCCGTGAACTGAAGTTAACCATCATACTCAATGGGGGGGTATTATGATGAATAGTGACTCAGATGTAGTGTCCGGTAGTTGTCGTAAGAAGTTGTTTCGAATGGTTATCCCTAGTTTCTCCCGTTTTAATATTTATTCTTCTGTGGCAAAGTACACTACGGCTCTCGGTCCGGTACTTATAGCTACAATGGTAAGCAAGCTCCACGGCTGGGATGCCGAAGTAATAGATGAGAACAACTTTCACCGTAATGGTCTTTGCACCCGTGAGCGCTATCCCGATCACGAACTGCTGCAACAGCTTCGTCCTGCTGACGCAGTCGGTTTTTACGGTGGATTGTCCAGTACAGTGGGACGTATCTATAAGCTTTCTGAATTCTATAAAAATTGCGGATGCCTTACTATAGCCGGAGGACAACATTTTGTCGATGACAATATTGAAGATGGCTTGAACCATAATATTGATTACTTGATATTGGGCGAGGGCGAAATAGCGGTTCAGGAGTTATTTAATGCCGTATACAATGATTTGCCTGTTGATGATATTGCCGGATTGGCATGGAAGAAGGACGGAAAGCTTATCATTAGACGTTTACGTCAAGAGAATAATGATTTGGATTCCTTGCCGCTGCCTGATTTTTCATTGCTGCGTTGTTCCAAACTTTCTCTTTATCCTGTAAGTTGGGTGAGGGGGTGCGGGATGAATTGTGAGTTCTGTACCGTGAAAGGTAAGGTTCGCTGTCCGTCTGTGAGGTATATTCTCAATCAAATGACTTCCCTGTATGAAGGGAGGGGAGCGACATATTTCTTTATTGTAGATGATTTGTTCGGGCAAAACCGCGAGAAAACGCTATGTTTTTGTTCGGAATTAAGAGAATACCAATTACTGTTACGGGTTAAATTTTTCATAACGGTTCAAATCCGGCTGGATCGGGCTGATGACGAGGAATTACTGAGAGCCATGCGCCTTGCCAATATCCGCGTAGTCGCCATCGGTTACGAATCTCCGCTTGAAGATGACTTGTCAGCTATGAATAAAAAACTGAAAGCGCAAGAGATGATCAGGCTGACCGCGAAGTTTCACCATGCCGGATTTATGGTTCATGGCATGTTCATTTTCGGCTATCCGTTGAAGAACCCGGAAGCGCATAGTCAAATCTCTCTGAAGCAACGCATCGACAGTTATTGGAGGTTTATACGCAAAGCGAGAATCGACACTATACAGATTTTGCTGCCGGTTCCCCTGCCAGGTACGGAATTGACTAAACGTTTAAAGGATTCAGGCAGGATATTTCCGCTGGATAAGATCGGCTGGGAATTCTATGACGGCAATTTCCCTCTGTTTATACCCGATCCTCCTCTTCGCCCGGAAGATATGTTTGTCGCATCGGGAAAATTGATGAAGAGATTTTACCGTTTCAGAAATATGTTTTATGCGGGGTTTAATATCATATTCTTCCCGATGATTATTTTCCCGTCTTTTAATCTTAAATCTGGCTGGAAGCGTTGGTATAAATCCTGGCGGAACAATTTATGGAAATTTATCGGCTGGAACATCCTGAGAAAATGGACGATCAAATTTGACAAAGAAGAATTTCTTGAGCGGGTCGATAAAATCATATCTTCTCATCATAAATGAATTATTTTTATTTACGGTTTGCAAAACGCGTGAAGATGTGTTAATAATAAGCATACAGGTAAACTCAGTAGAGCAAGGATATATTGTCTGAATGTCAAAGCATCTGGTGTCGCATATATTTACAGTTACGCTTGCTATTGTATGCCTGTGCGCCTGTGTTTCCGAACCGGAACTGCCACCAGTGCAATCAGTCGCGCCGCCGCTGGAATCCGAAATCATCACAGTTGCGACTATTCCGGAATCTGTCGAACCATCTCCGGAGGTCAGCGTTCCTGTCCCGGAGATGCCAAAACCGAAGTTGCCTCCTGTTCATGAAAACAGTGCCGCGGACCTTAAAGAGTGGTGCAATATCATTGGAAATCCAGGCAAAACGGGATTTTTGAATAATCGATCATTTGTCATGTTATGGCAGATTAGTGAACCATTTTCTTTTACTCCCGCCAATGGCGATAAACTTCAGGAAGTGATTCATCACCCTTTTGTGGAGAACGAGAAAGATCTGCCTGTGACGGAGTTGCAATGGCGTCTGGTGAACTACATCCAACCTGAGGTCATCGGCAAAATCAACCTTAACCGTATTTTCGGCAAAAGTTGTGAATATAGCGCTACTTATGCGGTAGCGCATCTTTATTCCGCCAGCACCATGGATAATCTGATTCTGTTTTGCGGCAGTGATGATTTCGTGAAAGTATGGATAAACGGAAATCTCGTGCATACTTATGACAAAATCCACCGCAACGGCACTTGGGATCAGGATAAAGTTACCGGCATAAAGATAAATGAAGGTTATAACACGGTAGTGGTCAAGATTATAAATCTTACCGGAGACTGGAATTTTTTCTTTCGGCTTGCCGCCGCTGACGGTTCACCGCTGGAATTTATCCCTGAAAAACGCCGTGTAATTCAAGCTCGCGGTAAGCAATAACCTTAGGCTATTGCATCCAGAAAAGCCTCCATGTCCGCCTCCCAGGAGGGACGTTTGAAGTCAAGGACCTTATCGATTTTAGAGCAGTCAAATCTGGAATTCAGCGGACGGGCTGCAGGAGTTTTAAATTCCGTTGTGGCGCATGGAGATACGGGAATATCGATATGCAATTTTCTGACGATCATCATGGCGATATCGTAACGGCTGGCGTAACCTTCAGTCGCAAAGTGGTAAACACCTTCGACGTTTTTACGAATAAAACACATTATAGCCCTGGAAATGCTGTGCGTGGAGGTGGGGGAGCCAATCTGGTCATCCACTACCTTAAGCGCGTTAAGTTTTCGTGCCAGTTCAATGATTTTAAACACAAAATTAGTCCCGTGTTGACCGTAAGTCCATTGAACTCTGATGATGGCGCAACGACATCCAGTGCTCAGGAGCAGCTCTTCGCCTTTTAGCTTGGTGGCGCCATAGACGTTCAGGGGATTTGGGGCATCGGTCTCTGATAAAGGCTTGGAACCGTAATCTCCAAAGACAAAATCAGTGCTTATATGAAGCAGATACTTGTTTTTAGCCGCAGCGGCTTTGCCCAGGGAAAGAAGCGCGGTGGCATTTACCGCCGCGCATAATTCTGGTTCACTTTCGGCTTTGTCCACCGCGGTGTAGGCGGTGCAATTGACTATGCAATCGGCGGAATCAACCGCTAAAGCCACGTCTGTTTCGCAAGTAACGTCCCAGTCCGGGTATGCGAATACCTTAACCTCCAGTCCCTGTTCACGCGCCATTTTGGCGAATTCAGTACCGAGCATACCATTGCCTAAAACCGCTACCGAGCGTATCCGGGCATTACCTTGTTGTTCCATATGTATTTTTCCTGAGTTGGCAATCAGTTAAAGCTGTTGGGATCGGCAGCCATGACCTTGTCTATCAGACGTTGTCCGAAGGCGGGCAGTACAGCTGAAGCCTGATGTAGTTCAGGGGTATAGTAATTGAATTTGCTTTGCTGTTCCGCTGACGGTCTGCGGGCAGGTGAGTTTACTTTATGTTTGAGCGAGCCCAGGCATACGCCGATATTGCCGCCGGGATAAGTCGGCACCAGCATAAAGGAATATCCGCATATCGGGAAAAGCGACCTCACTACTCCCAGTAAATTACAGAACACTTCAGGATGCAGGAAAAATGATTCCCCCTGAGACGCGATGATCCCGCCATCGTTAAGCGCCTGCTTCATGCCAGCGTAAAACGCCTTGTGGAACAAGGCTTCACCGGGACCTATCGGATCCGATGAATCCACGATTATCACATCATAATAGCTGTTGTGCGATTTTATAAACTCGCTGCCGTCGGCGATATGAATGTTTACTCTGGGGTCATCGAAACCACATGCCAGAGAGGGGACATGTTCGCGGCAGACATTGATGACTTCTTCGTCTATTTCACATATGTCTATTTCTTTTACGGTGTCATGTTTGGCAAGTTCCCGGAGAATACCGCCGTCGCCACCGCCTATGACCAGTACTTTTTCAGGCGCCGGATGTGAAAACATCGGCACATGGGTCATCATTTCCTGATACGCGAACTCATCATATTCGGTAAACTGTATCATGCCGTCGAGCACAAGCATTTTACCGCAATCCGTGGTTTCAAACAATCTGATGTCCTGAAACGGACTGCGTAAGTGACAGATTTCTTTTTCCACCTGGATGGATAAAGCTTTGCCCGGCCACATATCGTCTAATTCAGTTAACCATCCTTCGCAATTGACAAAATCCATGTAAAACAGCCTCCTTAACGGCGGAGCGCCGTCTGCATCCTGTAGTTGGATGCCTTGAAAAATTCCGTCGCGAATTCGGCGGCGTCCCGTGGTTCATAGTATTTACAACTGAACACGTCCAGATACGCCGCGTTGGT
>JAFGXT010000146.1 GCA_016936495.1 Victivallales bacterium | reverse complement strand
TTTATACATGAATCGATTAATTCGAATTCTATGTATTGCTCTTGAGAGAAAGTTCCTTTGGGAGAATTCACCAGCGATATTAATAACCACTTGTAGTATTGGCTTAAAAATGAATGCGCTTCTTTTGAGTTTCCTTTGTTCAACTCTAGTAAAGGACTCGTTAATAATACAGCCGACGCCAGTATTAATTGACTTTTTTGTTTGGAATTAACTTCATTATTGTAAACATAGCCAGAAATTCCTCCAACGATGTACGATAATAAAATAATTATTGCAATTACTATTTTATTTTTAATTATTGAACTTAACTTTTTCATATATTTGAGCAGGTAAAAAAATATCTTTTATCTTGATTACCTTTCCTTCACTTGTTATCATTAAATAGTAGTCTCCTTTGACCCCTTTTTTTCGTTCAAGAATTCCCCACCATTCAAAATCATCCTTGATGAGTGCATAGTCGCATAGTTTATAGAATTCAGGTTCATTACAGTACAACATTTTTTCTATTGAAGCCGAATCTCCTTTGTACATAAGAAAGTCATGGCTAGAAACCTGAGTTTTATAAATCAAATAGAGAGAAATATTTTTATTAGGATTTCTCTTGTTGAAATCCAAATAATGCCGATATATTTTTTTTAACTGAGAAACTCTTACTTTATAATCAACTGATTCTGTATAGCTACCTTCATTATTTTTAATTATCACAAAAGCAACTACAACCAGCGTACATATCAACCAGCCAATAAGATAAGGATATTTCTGTGTTTTCACTGTTGCTTCCCCCGTTAAGCTGATTCCATATTCGTGCCGTTAAGGTGTTTGGTGTTGCAATTGCATGCCGTATAATGCCCCTTTGTATCCGCTGTTTGGTATATATACCCTTGATTTTCTCAGATGTCAAATGACAAAAGCAAAAGAGTGAGCCGACCGTAATGCGACGGGGTGGGCAAAAATATCAGCCATAACATTTTTTTCTTCGCATAGTAGTTAAAACGAATTATATTTAATTGTTAAAATCTCTTTGTTCGGATTGTAAATGGCAACTATCTTTTGTCCATTGGAAGCCATTTTGCTTTTAAACGTATAGGAAGGATATTCCTCCAGTTTATATTTTTCCACCCACTGGCTTAAAACATCTGGAGACACTTTATATTTGGCATAAAGACCAGAGAATGCTGGAGTATACTCAAGGCAAATTGCGGGGGAGGGCATATGCGAGTTGTTCAGAATATGTATTTTCCTGAAAATGTCAATTCCAACTGTGATTTCTAGTAATATAAAAATTAGAGTGGACAATATTAACGTTATGATAAATAGCGATAAGAGTCTGGCTCTTTTATTGATGAACCTCATTAAGGCGTATGAAGTAAATATTACAAAAACAAGGCACAAAAAAAACATCGTAATAGATATTAAAAATTGTGTATGTCCTAAATTTAAATTGGGGAAGTAATTCATCTTTTAATACCTTGATTTTTATTCTTGATTAGTGGCGAATCGATAAATTCCCCAATATAGCTATTTGGGGATTAATGTGTGATTTCCTTAATCCTATCTAAAAACATATTTAAGGCAGCATGAAAAGTGAAGAATAATAAAGTCAACCCCATTATTAATATTAGGATTAAAAATGGACTTGTATAGGTAATTCCAATTCCTGGTTCTAAGCAAGCTTTTTCTGGAGTTTTCGGCGAATAATACACTTTTACCGATTTCCCTTTGGGATATTTTTTTAAAATTCTAGATGGGATAATTCCACTAATCCCCAGAATGCAAAGTACAGAAATCGTATCATTATGATATTTTTTCCCATTAACGGCGTAACGATATTTGAAGTTTATATTTTCTGTATATATCAAATTGCTTTCAATAGCTCCAACGCCTTTAATTATTTTTGATTTGCAAATAACGCCATCTGTCTTCTTCCATTTGTATGACTTTAAAGCAAGCAACAATTTTCTGAGAATCGCTATGAGCAAAATGAAACATACAAGTAACAAGCATATTGAAAGCAATAAATTAGACATCATTATCTCCATTAATCTACCCCAAATTCAAATTACAAGTGCGACAATTATATATTTTCAAAAAACAATAAAAGCAGATCTCGTGCGGATCAACCCAATTCGAAAGAAGTGATGCCGAAAATTCCGCTCAATTCCATTTTCGGAACTTCCCCGGTATACATTCTGGCGGTTTCAAACACTTTTCCCATTCGATATTTTTCCGCCAGTCGTACTGCAGCGAGATTATTTTCAGGCACATCAAGATAAACCGGTACCCTTGCTGTCAGCGGTGCTTTCAGGGCTAAAAATAATTTTTCCGCGGCTTCCGCATTATCGGCAAACAAAGGTCCGATCTTATAACCGTTGCGGCATTGGCGTATCACGCCATAGGCAGTCAACTGCTTGCCAGACAATATGCCAAGGGCGCGTCCATGCTTCATTCTGCTCCAGGAAGTTAAAAAAGCATTTCGTTGTGCCGGGAAAAAACGACGGTCATAATGTACTATTGTTTCCAGCGGTAATGAGGCGATATCGACGATGTCGTCGCAGTCCGGAACGACTCCACCGCCGTAACCTGCATAGCGAATATTACGCCATGCCAGACTAAAACCGGATTTGCGATAGTTGTCCTGTTGCGCCACCACTCCGTCCAGCCCGATATTTCGTCCGGCAAGCGTCTCCATGCCGGCCTGCCACAATTTATAGCCGTAACCCTGATTGCGATATTCCTGCCTGATAATATAAAAACCTAGAAACCCGAAGTGATTTTCGTATTTGACCACAGATATCGACCCAATCGGTTGGTCATCCAGCAGACCGACCAAGAAACCGCTCGGGTCAGTTTGGAAAAAGCATTCCGCATCATCAAGGCCAGGATTCCACCCCTCGGCGGCCGCCCAGTCTACCGCCAAGTCAAGTTCGTCTCGTGTCATGGTTCGAATCTGATATTTTCCTGTCGACATATAGATTTCCTCATTGGATTTTCACATTGGAGACGGATGTGCATAATTTCATGTTTCAAGCTTCACATTGGTTTTTTAAGGTGCTTGGCGTTACAATTCTCCCTTTGAATCCGTTGTTTGTATATATACCCTTGATTTACTCAGATGTCAACTGAAAAAGAAAAAGAGTGAGCCGACCGTAATCACCGTTCAAAGGTTCAGACGAACATAGCCGCTATTGGTTTGATTTTTGAAAAAATGTTCTTCTTTTCATGTGTCAGGCGCCCAAAGCCATAATTATTTTGCAGGTTCATCCAAAGTTGCGGACTTGTGCCCGTTGCTTTGCCGATACGAATTGTCGTTTCCGCAGTAATGGACTTATGCCGATTGACAATAGCGGGAATCGCTTTGCGTGAAACTCCAATGTCCTCTGCGAAATCAGTGATGCTTATTTTCAGTTCCTCCAAATATAATTCTTATAAAATTCAACTTCATACATTCCGTTAAGATTATTTTTTGTGATAGTCCAAATAATCAACAATATAAACATTGCTGGGCGTCTCGGGAGCAAACATTAATTCCTCACCAATTTTGAGGTTCAATAGGTAAAAGTCTTATTAGTGGATAAAAATTGCGAGTGTGCCGCCTCTGACGGAATTGCAGATATATAATTCTTCAGCGTCGTTTAAGTCTTTCAGGTATAGTATTTTTTCTTCGGCGGCAATGTCAGTCATGATTTTTTTCCGCATAGTTCCTGGAAGCACTCCGCATTTTAATGCTGGAGTAAACCAGCGCCCGTTTTGTTTTATAAAAATATTGGAGATGGCTCCTTCGGTTAATTCACCGCGTTCATTGAGAAAAATTATTTCATCGAATCCGTGGTGAACTGCGTCATTAAAGCAATCATCGTAAAGCTTGCGCCGGGTTGTTTTGTGATACAGAAATATATCATCGCTGCGCGTGCGCTCAGAGGATAAGCAAATTTTTGCCGGCGATGAGTTCCATCCTGTCTTATTTAGCGGTGTACAGGTTATTGATGGTACGCCACTGGCGTTTATGGTCATCCTCACTCGTGCGCAAGGGCTTTGCTGCTTAAGCTCGCGTAATGTTTGCTCAACCGCCTCTTCATTCCATATCCTGCCGAAATATAATTGTGAATTACGGGCGCGGGACAGATGTTCGGTGAGCATGACCAGCCCATGCGGTTCCCGGTAGAGCATGGTTTCAAGAATATCAAAATCTTCGTGCCGGTAGTTGCAAAAACGGCTTTTGAGAAGACATTCATCCCATTCTGATTTCGCGTTGGAATCGTGGACTATCCCGCCGCCTACACTTAATTCTATCGCTCCAGTACTGAAAATGAGAGTTCTTATGGCGACGTTGAAGCACAAGTCGCCGCCGGGAGTTACGCAACCGATACTTCCGGTATAAATTTTTCGTGGTTTGTCTTCCAGGTTATGGATGATTTCCATGGCTCTTATTTTGGGGGCTCCGGTAATCGACGCCGCAGGAAACGTCGCACGGAGTATTTCGCTTATTCCGGTTCCTGCCGGTACCTGACCGTGTACAGTACTTATCATTTGATGCACGGTGCGATATGTGTCCACCTGAAACAAAGGGTCAACGTGAATACTGCCGGGGATACAGACCTTGCCAAAGTCATTTCTGACCATATCGGTTATCATCAGGTTCTCGGCTGTATTTTTGGGGTCATGCTTGAGAAATTCCGCCGCTTTCAGGTCGTCTTCATATAGTGCCTCCCGTCGTACAGTACCTTTCATCGGGGAACTTGCCAGCATATTTCCTTTTCGCAGCAGGAACAGTTCCGGGGATATGGATACTATTTGCGTGTCGCCAGTGTTGACAAAAGCCGGATATGGAACCGGATGCGATTGGCATAGTTTCATGAACAACGTCAGAGGGTCGGCGCCGGTATTTTCGCAATAGGTTCTAATGGTATAATTAACCTGATAAATATCGCCATTGCGGATGTGTTCATGAATGGCGGCGATAGTTTCAGTATAATTTTTGCTGTTGGCTTTTGGAACAGGCGGGGGCAGGGGAGGGGATGAGCCATTCAGCTCAATGCTTTGCAGAATTTGTGGCTTATGACTGTATAGTCCGAAGTACAGCAGTGGAAAATCTTTGTTGCTGTGCACTTGGTATGTTGGGTCAAAAGCGGGAGCGGCTTCATAGGAAATGAATCCTGCCGCGAATTTGCCATTGAGTGTTTCCTGTTCGATCTTTTCCAACGCGGGGAATATGTCTTGTATCTGTTCGACGCGGATTATATCATCGGGCTCGGTGAAGACATATAATTCACTGGAGGGGCTGTCCGGCAGACGGCATATGACAGTGCCGGCGGTATTGAGTTGTCCGTAAATCAAATCACAACCCCTTTGCGTGGCACAAGGCATATGTCATCAGCTTGGCATCAATATAAACACCTGATTGAGAAGCTTCAATGAGAAAGTCAAACAAGTCGTGTTTATATATTGCCATTGTTTCTATATCTTCATCCGCCTCCAGCGCCGGATGCGGTGGAACCGGGTATGCGTTGTCATCCACTTCCAGCAGAATCGGGTAAGTCAGCTCTCCGCTAAGACCTGGAGAATTACAGACAGGCGGCAGGGATTTTACAACTCTGCCTTTGTATCCGGTTTCTTCGTATAGTTCGCGCAATGCGGTATTTTCCGGCGTTTCACCGGGGTCGATGAGTCCGGCGGGGAATTCCAACGATTTGCAGTTGAGTGGCGGACGGAATTGTTTAACAACAATGACTCGTTCAGAAGGTTTCATCACTGCTATTATCATGGCTCCGCCGCGACTGTTCACTCGTGCCGCGCATTCCCACACTTTGTTGTGCCCGTGCTTGTTGACATATTCGATATGTCTGAGTAATACCCATTTGCCGCGGCATATTTCATGTGATTCTACGATGTGTGTTTCTGTGTTTTTCATTAAACTTCCATTTTAGACGGTTTCCAGTAATTCTCTGGCATGATTTCCGGCGGCTTTGCCACCGCCGAGCATCCGTGTTATTTCTTTTTCGCGTTCATGACTTTCCAGGCGGGTGATCGAGGTGCTGGTGCGATCGTTGATCACCTCTTTACTGACCAGATAATGCGCGGTACCCATTGACGCTACCTGCGGAAGGTGAGAGATGCACAATATCTGGCGATGCGCGGAAAGTTTCTTCAGTTCGTGTCCGACCTTGACCGCCGTTTCTCCGCCGATGTTGGCATCGATCTCGTCAAATACAAGGATCGGGATGGCATCGGCTTCCGCCAGAACAGTTTTCAGCGCGAGCATGACGCGTGAGATTTCGCCGCTACTGGCGATATTGCGCAGGGGCTGGGGTTGTTCGCCCGGATTGGGAGCAAAAATAAAATCTATTTTATCCATTCCATTTCTTCCTGGAGGGATGGTGGAAAATTCTATTTGCATATTGCATTTAAAAAAGCCGAGAGTTTTAAGTTTTTCGGTAATGGCGGCACTCAGGGATTGTGCGGTATTGCGCCGTTGTTTTGAGAGGGTTTCCGCTGCCAGACGCAGTTCTTCAAGTAAAGTCTTTTCCTGTTTATCCAGTTCCATACGCAGTTTTTCCGAGTTTTCAAACTGCGCGATACGTTCTTGAGTTTGTTCCAGTGATTCAATGACATGCTCCAAAGAGGGACCGTAGCGGCGCTTTAAGCGTTGAAGTTCGCCGAGGCGTTCTTCCAGTTGTTGAAATTCTTCCTCGTCAAGTTCAACCCGGCTGCCGTAGCGTTCAATATCACAGGAGAGTTCATTTAGTTGTTCGGTGATGCGATCGCATGTTTCAAGGAACATTCCGGTGTTTTCCGGGTCAATACTGTTCAAGTCGCTTATCGTACGATATATACCTGCCATGAAATCAATGGCTGAATTTTCTGATTCATTTATCATCGCCACTGAGGTGGAAGTAAGTTCCAGAATCTGTTTGGAGTTGGCGGCAAGGCGATGCCGTTCGCTGATCTCCTTGTCTTCGTCTGGTTTGGGCGATATTTTTTCAATTTCTTCAACAATCATGCGCAGATGTTCTACCTCGACCGGGGAGGGGAGATTGTTGAACAGTTCTTCCCGCTTATGCCTGAGTTCATTGAGTTTATCGCACCATTCAGCGCAGTTGGCGATAAGTTCTTCATTGCGTGCATAGCGGTCAAGCATCCGTAGCTGGGTGGATTGTTTGAGCAAAGATTGATGCTCGTTTGCTCCGTGGACATCTATCAAAAAATCTCCGATATTTTTCAGAGTCTGAAGTGTTACCGGTGTGTCATTTATAAAATTTCTGCTACGGGTTTGACTTATTACGCGTTTAAGTTGCAGAGTATTGTCTCCGTGTTCCAGCTCTATGCCCGCGTCATTCAATGCCATATAAAATTCTTCCGGCAGATATTCAGGCAGGCTTATTCCTGCGATCAGTTCGCAGCGCTCCGCTCCGGTTCTGATGGCGCCTTTGTCTGCCCGTTCGCCCAGCAGCAGCGATACCGTACCCAGGAGGACGGATTTACCCGCTCCGGTTTCTCCGGTTACAACATTGAATCCGTTTTCAAATTCAATATCCGCCTTTTCTATAAGCGCAAGATTTTTGATTGTTACCCATTCAAGCATATTTTTTTCCTGCCATGCTGTAAAAAATCCACAGAGATTATAATATTATTCTTTAATAATTTATCAAACAGGTTATTTTGTTATTATCATGAAATTTGCATATTCATATATTGATTTTAATTCCGTGCGTCTGTATTTGGAATGGAACGGGCAGGGACGGTTGCGGAAGATAAGCTTTATTCCGCAAGCCGTTGAATACCGCTCCTGCGCGTCTGATTCCCTTTTGCTGGAACTGCTCAGCGATTCTTCGCGCCCGGAGTGGAGCGATTTACCGGATTGGAGTGTGCTTACGGAATTTCAGCAGACCGTGCTATGGAGTTTGCGGGAACATGTGCCCGCAGGGAAAGTCATAACTTACTCCGCTCTTGCCTCG
>JAFGXT010000145.1 GCA_016936495.1 Victivallales bacterium | reverse complement strand
TTTGTGGACTATCCCAACTGGCGCGGACGCGCTTCTTCGGTCTCCATGCCCTTGCGTAGGGCGATTTGATTGGCGTCGGATACACCGGCAAGGAAAGGATCGGCAGCTATATTAAGTTTGCTTCTACGACGAGACGAAAGCCCTTCCAGATGCTTGTCCACTACTCCGCCGCGCTTCAGGATCAGACCATATCCGCTCATTGCTTCGGGTTCAGCATCGGCTTGATATATTGCTTTTGCGTTTTCCACCACTCGGTGGCACATTCCCAAAAGATAGTTACGTCGATATTTCTCTCGCGATGAACCTTCAAGCCCTATGCTTTTCATATGCGTAGCTGTAAATTTCTTGATTTGCCGCAGTAAATATTCATAGACGTATTTGAATATCTCAATGTCGCTACTGAATCCGACCACCAGAAGAGCTGTTTCCCTCCTGCCGAAAAAAGATGTCCTCCTCTTGTATACCATGCGGCAGCCAAATATTTCCATTAGTTCCGCGCGGAATATACTTTCCCACTGGGGTATACTGGTTCTGTACCCGGCAATCTCTTTTTCAAGTATCTGTTCTCCCATCCCGGACGCTTCCAGCTCTTCGATAGATAATCCGTGTTCAGCGCACAGCTTGACCGCGCGCGCCAAAGCCACTGCCGCCTCGTTCTCATTATTACTTTGGCTCAACGCCAGCAGCTTCTTGATTTTGTTGATTTCTTTCATTATTCCCCCGCTTATATTTCTTTTGTGCTCTCGCCATCCGTTGCACGGGCATACTTATTGATCAGATTATTCAAGTCCTGGAGCCGCAGATACACGCCTCCCTGCTTGGAATCCGCGAACTTGATACGCTTTATCCCCTCCTTGGTGATAAGCTGGTCAAACGTTGCCTGGGTCATCGACAACGCCGCTATGGCGCGTTGTTTCGATATCAGGCTTATCATATTCAGCAAATCGCCGGAACTGACCGCCAGCGACACCGCCTGACGCAAGCGGTCCAGCTCCGCGCTGGTGAAGACCTGCGCCGTCTCCGCTAGGCAAAGCCATGAATCAATGAAACTTTCCTTAACTGACATTTTTCCTTTCCTCCTACTTTCAGACAGTCAGCTTTTTAATCGTTTGGTTTAATATCCCGTCCATATTGTCCATCCCGTCCATCCCGTCCATAGTCATTTTTCCTTTCCTTTTTTTTGTGTCATTTTGTGTGTTTTGTGGACTGGTTTAAAATCCAGTCCAGAATTTCCATTCCCGATTGCTTCTCTGTCCGCTGCTCAATTCGTCAAACAATGCCCTTGCCTGATCCTCTTTTGTCATAAAAAAACTACCGTAATCAAATCCGGCAAAACGAATCCCGTAAAAACTTTGGAAGGCGTCGCCGTTGTCGGGATGGCACAGCTCTTCAATTGGAACCATTCCCGGCGCCACCATGTCGCCGAGATGCCGCATTTCAGGCACATCGTTACTGAGCACATGGTAGAGAACCCAATGCCCTTTGCGCTCGACTACTGCACTTTCATTCAATGCCATCAAAATGTTTCTCGGATCAATACCGGCGGCTCTTCTTGCTGTCATTTCCTTTTCCATTTTTCCTTTCCTCTATTTTCTTGGCTGGTTTAAAGTTAACTGTGCAGTTTACTTTTTTTGTAAATTTTTTTCTACTTCTAGTCCTAGGAGAATTACATCGTCTGCGAAATTTGCATGGAGTATTCTACCTCTTTTCTTTGCTCTTAGCTTCAATTCACTAAATATGCGTGAGCTGATATTCAGTTGTTTTGTTCCGTTGCGATTCATTTTTTTGTAGCCTCCATAATTTATTTGTATGTGGTATTATAAACTGCACAGTTTATATTGTCAATAGCAGTTTACTTTTTTTGTGAAAAAACTTTGACTTTTATTAATTGTAGATATATTATTATATGAAATATGGGAGGAATAAAATGAAGATCATAGACGAAGGTATCATGACGGCATTATCTAAAATGAGATTAAGCCATGATGGTAAAAACATAAGACTGGCAGAAAAGCTGGGTTTGACCAATGCCTACATAGGGAAGATATTTAAAGGTAAAGTTAATTACTTCAATGATGATACTTGGAAAAAGATAGAACCAGTTTTGCGGCCGTATATAAAAGATTACTTATTGGAATCTTCACATATCGCACCATGTATATTAGCTGACGAGGATCGGGAAATTCTTGAATATTACAAGAAACCTGAAAATAAATTGAAACGCTATGAGCTCCTCGCGGAAATAGAACGTTCAAAAAATAACAGTGGAGGAAAAAAGAGCTTCGGACATGAGGACAAAATGGGTGTTGCTTGACCGTGCGCAATCAGCTTAACAGCCTTGATTGCAATGAAAGTAATCGTACACGCTGTATGCCCCACGTCCGACCAGTCCGACCCGTCCGAAACCGTCCGAATAAGAAAAAGTCAAAAAAGAACTTGCATTATTCCACAACCTAATATATTTTACACAATACATGACGGGAAATGGAATAATGAAAAAATATCTGTACATGCTACGGAGAGGGGGAGTTCATGACTCCTGAATCCCTTTTTGCGGTTATTTTTGTTCTAGGAATAATTATTGTTTCTACTTTTTGCTCCTACCGTGATTATCGACAGAAACGGAAGGACGATAGACAGAAACAGAATGACTATAAAAGAGAATTGGAAGAACAAAATCAAAAGCTGAAAGATGAAATAGCCTTTCATAAAAAAAATATCGAGACATTGACCGCCGTCAACAACGGTCTAAAGTGTGAATTGTCCAAGGAGCAGGAGCGTTGTAATATGCTGGCTGCAACCGAAATCACTCCTGAATTCATTCAGGCGCGCAAGATGATTGAAGAAGGAAAACCCTTTGTTCTGATTACCGGGGGCGCCGGGACAGGTAAATCGCACTTCATAAAACATGTGTTAGCTCGCAATGTTAATACCGCAGTGGTGTCTCCTACTGGAGTTGCCGCTTT
>JAFGXT010000144.1 GCA_016936495.1 Victivallales bacterium | reverse complement strand
CTCATGTTATTATAATTTTTATTATATGTCTATATATATTATTTTCAAGTGAGTCAGAAACAAAATGCATCTTAATCTACAATATTTTTGCACCTGATCCATCGAAGATAAGTATTAGCTCAAACTATTTGTTGAGGGAGTTAATTTCTGCTTCCAGGGTGGCGATTTGTTGCATTAATTCGTCAAACGAAGGTGCATTGCCAAATATCATACCTCGCATGACGTCGTAGTCAGATTGAAGCACGGCGCGTCTGTATTCGGGCGGAACAAGTTTCAGGGTTTCGATTTTTGCATTATCATACTGCGCCCATCCCCGCGGGTAAAACTGTTTTTTAAATTCGACCACTTTTTGCAGTAAATCCACGTTTTGCAAAGATGAATCTTTGACACTTGACTGCATCATGCAGTACAAGTCATAAAAGTGACGCGAATATCTGGCAGGCATTTGCGATGATTCGGGACGGTTGGCTTCGTGGTGTAGAATCGTTGCTTTTTCCCAGAAGGTTCGTTCCGGAGAAACAGTCAAAACTTCCGTGCTTGGTTGAACAAATACCTGAGAATAAAATTCGGCGGCATATGGTGTGATGACTTCTTTTCTCGCAGGTGTCCACGCGGCCAATGCCCCAATTTCAAGGCGAATGGTTTGCAGAATGGAATCATCCTCGAAAATATGAGGGTACTTGAAGTTGATCGTTTGTGGGTCGATCTCATCGATAAACATGTCTGTGTCAATTCCTAACAAGATAGATAATTCTTGCTGAATGTCAGGAAGTAAATCCTGACGCAAAAATGCTTCAGCTCGAAGATTGGCTTCTTTATTGAAAAGATCCTGTTTTGAATTTGTGCGTTTCTCCCAGGGCTCGTTTATCGAATACCCTAATACGCGCCAATCTAATATCAGGTCGATATCCTCTGAAAAACGACGGATAAGGCGGAAGGCTTTTGAAAGGCTTGTTCCGCCCTTAAATACTAATACGTTGTTCCACTTAGACGTGCGGAACAAATAATCCAAAGTTAAGCAAACCCAGAAGTCCTTTTCGATAATTGCTTCGTGAAGATTCATTTTTTCTGCAGTGTTACGGAACAGGGCAATTCTGTCAGTTTCAGATGCTTTAGCTATTGAATACATGATTCCCTCCTATTCGCAGATTCGCTTGATTGCTGAATATATCCAAACAGTGGTTTGTTGAGATTCTTTCAGTAATACGCTTTTTTCTTTTTCCGTAAGCTGTAAACGAAGTTTTTTTATGATTGCATTATCAACCCTCTCTTTACCCAATGCTTTGAGCGCTTGAACCACCATTGCAGTTTTGTAGGACATGCCGGAAATTTCTTTGTTATTTCTATGTTTGTATTCAATTTGAGAATTTCCGATGTCATACGTGCGATACGGACCATCACTAATATATGACCATTTTGCCGCAACTTGGGTAGACAATCCTAACTGATTCAGAGCTGTCTCACCCGAAGGCGCGATTGTCCAGTTAAAATTACGAGCCAGAGCAAAGGCTATCTGATGCATTGATGGCGCAATATACTCCTTCAACAATTCGCTGTACTGCGGTCTGTCATACACTCCAGGTAAAATGCGCCTTAAGAATCCTTCCTTTTCGAAACGGGAAAGCGATTTGCGTACCGTTTCATAATCGGCTATGTCTAAAAAATCTGAAATTCCAAAAACCGCCTCTGCATTTGCAGCATATATGCGATTCTCAATTATCCTTTTTATTGAATCGGCCATTTGCATTTCTCCTTCCCGTTGTCCCGATTATTGTATAACTTTCGGGACAAGAATACAATATAAGTGAGTATTTCTTTCGGAAGCAGAACGTTCGATCAATCGGACTTTCTGCTGCATTGGCTCACCGTCGGGTCGAAAACACGATGGGACAGCCACACATCTGAGATTTCTATGAATCAAAAAGTTCTGCAATAATATTGGGATCGCACAAAATATGAAAGGTGAGAAATGATTATGTCAATCAGAAAGAGACTAGTTAAAAACAAACACTTACCTAATGGCTTGCGATCCGGCAAAGAAGGGATTGTTTATGATGTTTTCCTCAAATTCAAGCAAAACAACGAATATCGTTCTTATTGCAAGCGAGGCTTCTTATCAAAACCAGAAGCGACTGAACATGATAACAGTATGAAAATTGAATTACTTAAACGTGCTCAGAAAAAGGATGGTTATCAGAAACTGGAGGACTATTTGCTGCAATGGCTTGCAGATGGTCAGGCAGTTGATCGCTGGGGTTTAAACACTGTTATGGGATATCAGAACATTGTCCGAAAACAAGGGTTTCTGAAAACCCATACCGTCCTTGACAAAGGGTGCATTTTATTATAGGAATAGTCACAAACCCCGAAACGCCCTTTTTAAAGGCGAACGCGGTGCTTTTCCTGGCGTGAGAGTTAGGGATTTGAACCCTAGTTACGGTTACCCGTAAACATGATTTCCAGGTGCGTTCAATGTCATATAAGTTGTTAAGAGTTCTTTTAGGTTGATTAAGCAAGTCTCCTGATATCATGCGTCTTCACGGATTTTCTTATAGTCCCGCTTTTCTCTTCAGAATGTGTTATCAACTAGCTCGGCAACAAAATGGCAACAATCATCAGATGATGTACATGCTAAATATATTCCTCTATTGTACATATATGTTCATTATCCAGGGGATTCCAAGGCACGTTAGTCATAGATGGACCACAATTCGATTATACGTTTGGATGGTAATGAGGCCTTGTGTCACCATGATGTCCGTCTGGATCATGTCGTTGAGTATATTTCTTCGACGACATGATCATTCACCAGAATAATCGGGCCGAGGCGCTTTCAAAAAATATTTACAATATCGCCTCTCGCCCTGGGCTTCAAGCAGCTTCAGTTCAACCATCTCGCGAAGGATTACTTTCGCCCGAGTTGCTTTCACACCAAGCAGGTCGCCAACAACGGTGTTTGTGATCGAATCATGAGAGCGTAAATAGCTGATGATAGATATATATTGTTTGTTATCGATCGGAAGTCTATCGGCACCTATCGGCACTCTATCCAAAGGCAGGCGCTTGTGGATGGGCCCCCGACCCGCAGCTCATTGTCAATCGCCTTAATCGTTCTTGCCGTGGCCTCATAGAGTTTGAAGTAGTCCGCTTTCGTCCCTTTTTTGTTCAGCTTCGTTCAGCGTTTTTTCGCAAAGCTCGTACTTTCTCTTTCTTATGCATGCTTGATAAGCTTAGCAAAACCGCGTAGATAATGTCCGTTTGCTAGATCTACTAATGCGTGAAACACATTGCCTTTGATTCCACCCGATATCTGCATGCAGCGCATCGGACTTCCTGCGCTTGATTTCATCAACATGCGAAACTCCGGGTTTTCGTAATCCTTTTTACCGCCGAACCCCTTTGCGACGGTCGCCTCAACAGCCTTGTACATGATTTTCATGACAAGGGAATGCTTCATCATCTCTTCCACAGTATTGTCCATGGTGTATTCGCCTTTGCGCAGGACTTGCTCTTCGTATTTGCGGCTCAGCAGG
>JAFGXT010000143.1 GCA_016936495.1 Victivallales bacterium | reverse complement strand
TTCGATGGCTTATCAGGCAAGCCTATGGCTTTCGGGATCGCGAGTATTTTAAGCTAAAAATATATGATCTTCCAAGCACTCAGACTCAAAAATCTATATGATTATGTGGCAGAAAGTGCAGAAGAAACGTAATTCATGCATGAGGGTCGATATTATCCTGGGCTTCCGCATCGTTTTAAACGAATCATTCATGCTGTTGATTCATCGACAATCCCACTGGTGGCGAACTGTATGGAATGGGCCAGGCACCGACGTCAAAAAGCAGCAGCCAAGCTGCACATGGATTTGAACATGCAAACGTTTCTGCCTTCATTTGCGATTGTACGTAGTGCAAAGACTTCTGATCCGAAAGTTGCCTGGGAACTCTGTGCCCATCTCAAAGCGGGAGAAATTGCCGTGTATGACAAGGCGTATGTTGACTTCAAGCATCTCTGTCATCTTGATAGCCGAGGCATTTTCTGGGTGACCCGAGCCAAGGACAATATGCATTATGAAGTTATGGGACAGCAGGAGTCCGTCCAGGGAAAAGAAACCTGTAGCCCAAGTAGAAATTCGGAAAAAGTTATGGGACAGCAAACGTCAAATTGCTGCCCCAAGGCTGAGAAACGTAAATATAAACGCAAGCGCATAAAGATAATCAGGGACCTAAGAATTAAACTCAAGAACGCAAACAGTGCCAAACATTATCCGCATGAATTCCGCCTGGTTGAAGCCGAGGTTGAAGTTAAAAAGAAAATGGTAACGATGTCGTTTATTACCAATAATCTTATATGGTCAGCAGTAACGATATGCGAACTTTATCAGGCAAGATGGGGAGTGGAAGTCTTTTTTAAGGAAATCAACAGCTTGCTGACTTCATGGGGAACAATGAGAACGCCGTACGCTGGCAAATATGGATCGCCTTATTGACATACCTGTTACTGCGCTTTGTCGCGTGGCAAAACTCCTGGAAACATTCATTACGCAGGCTTTTTACTCTGATTCGTGGAGTACTGTGGAATTACTTTGACCTTACGGATATACTGGCACGCTGCGATACAACAAGAAAACGGCGACAAAGACAAACACGAGCATCACCGGAGTTCTGCTATCAAATGCACTTCAACTTTACCTGACAGCACAACATAAAATATCATGCTGACAAAAGGGGGTATCTCAAAAAAATACAACCTCACGCTCAAACCTTGTCTCAAAACGTTGCTTTTGAAAATTTACGGGATGGCTGTGAATTATTATTGTAAGTGATGGGCTTTTACATTTGAAAACTGAGGGTGCGTTTCATGTCTTCTTTGTCGATGCTCCATGCCATGGCCGAGTCATCGCCGATAAGTCCGGCGTCCACAAGATTTTTGAGGGTGCTGTTCATGGTTCTCATGCCTAGATGATGTCCGGTCTGCATCGCGGAGGCGATCTGATGTATCTTGTTTTCGCGTATCATGGCTTTGACGGCGGGCGTAGCCACAAGAATTTCCGCCGCCATAGATCTGCCGCCGCCGTTATCCCAGGGGATAAGTTGCTGACTTATCACCAGATTGAGCGTGGTGGCAAGTTGAGTGCGTATCTGATCTTGTTCATTAGCTGGGAATGAGCCGATCAGGCGGGTAACGGTTTGAAGGGCTTCAGCGGTATGCAGCGTGGCGAAAGTGAGGTGTCCGGTCTCCGCCAACGTAAGAGCCGCCTGCATGGTTATGCGGTCGCGCATCTCACCTATCAGCACGACGTCGGGGTCTTCGCGCAGTACCCGTCTGAGCGCCTCATGAAAACTTCCGGTATCATCGCCGACTTCGCGCTGAGAGATAAAAGCTTTTTTATTATGATGGCGGTATTCGACCGGATCTTCGATGGTAAAAATATGGCAGGCGCGAGTTTCGTTGATTTTGTTTATAATACTTGCCAGTGTGGTGGATTTCCCTGAACCGGTGGCACCGGTTACAAGGACAAGTCCTTTTTTTAAGTTACAGGCGGTGTCGCATATCTGTTCTGGCAGACCAAGTTTTTCCAGCGGAAAGAATTCCGACGGCAGCGCACGCAAAGCCCAGGCGATACGTTGTTGTTGAATATAGGCGTTGATTCTGAGGCGTGAAGATTTAAAAGACACTGCCATATCCAGTTCTTTTTCACTGAGGAACTGTTCAAATTTTTCCCTGCCGACCAGTTCCGCAGTCAAGGATTCGAGCGTGTTGCGGTCAATGACGTCAAAATTCTCCAGAGCCGTCAGGTCTCCATGCAATCGCACATACGGCGGAGCGTCTTCGGTAATATGCAAATCACTGGAGCCACTGGCGATGAAACTTTCCAGAAGTATATTTAATTCCAATTTATTTAACTCCTTAATCGTTAGAAATTTTCAAGTTCTTCGGCGATGACGCGACATCTGACCGCTTCGGCGGAGTTGTTTAACACCGCGAAATATTCCACTGCCCGGCAGAACATAATCTGAGCTTGTCCGACTTTGGAATTATGTAAATAAGCTTTGCCCAGATTCGCTGACGCGGGAGCCAGCCAATAGAGATAAGCCGATTTATCTCCGCCCTCAAGTGAGGCTATAGCCACTTCCAAAGTGGATTCCGCTTCTTCATATTTATTCATTCGCAACAACAGTTCTCCGGCGAGAGCGAGTTTTTCACATTCATATGGCTTACGCGGTTCAAGCGGCAGGGGAGCCAGGGCGCTGATCGCCAATTTATGCTCACCCATACGGCTTAGGCATCGCGCTTTACCGCACGTCGCCCGATGGTGGGCGATCCGCCCGGTGGCGGTATCCGCCAACTGACTGTATTGTTTCAAGGCGTCAAGGTAGCGTCCAGTGCGCTCCAGTTGAAGTGCCGACGCCTCGGTTACACCCGGATCAAGCGTCGCCGGTTGATTGAAATCAATAGCGATGCTTTCCTCCTCCGCAGCTTCAGGAGCGGGCGCGGCGCAACCGGATAGCAAGAATAATGCCGTCAATACAAATTCTATACGATACAACTTCATTTGTTATTGCCCTGCTCTATTATTTTTTTGATCTTTTCGTCGGATATACGTTTATTCTCCTGTTCATTGTACTGATAGACCGACTGCTGAGTCGCCGGATTGTTATCGGTATCCACCGACCATACTTCCAGACGTTGCAAAAGTCGTTTATACCATGGATCGGCGGGGTCTACCATTCCCGGTTTGGCGACATCCTTATCATAATTCACGCCCAAAGCGGGAATATCACCGCGAGCCGAGGGGTGTTGGCTGATCCGGCGCATGAAGCTGCTGGAAACGGATTCCGCCTCGCCCGGAGCCAGCAGGACAAAGGGACGAATGACCACCAAAATTTCACTTCTGATACGATTTTCCTCTTTGCGGCTGAACAGCAGATCACCCAGCACGGGAATCTCGCTTAAGAAAGGCGTCTTCTCTACACTCTTTTCGAGCTTTTCCTCAATGAGCCCGCCGATGACGATGATATTATTATCTTTGCCTACCACAGTAGTGGTGAGGGTTTGCAAAGAAACGTCCTGAGAAATAAAATATCTATCCTCACCAGTGGCGTCTGAATTGCCGTCATCATCCTGTTCATTGCCTGAGAACACGTTTTTGCGGGTGGAACCGAGCATGGAACGTTCCTGCAGCAATCTGATGGTTACAGTGCGGTCGGCGTGAATACGTGGAGTAATGACCATTGACACACCGATATTTCTGCGCGGCGCGTCGATTTTCCATGAAATATTAGGATTTTGAGCTCCACTTGAGGTATTGGTATAGGTTACGGTCTGTTCGGCTTTTTCCATGACGGTTATCTCGGAGCCGACAAATATCTTGGATGCTTCATTATCCGCCACCAGCAGATTAGGGGTGGCAAGGCGCGTTACCCGGCTTTCAGTTTCAAGCATCTGCAAGCGAAGTCGAAAGTTATCGGTGATAGCGTTAAATATTGCCGCACGCGAATCAATGCCCGAGCCTTGAGGGATCAGAGAGGAATCTGGCTTGAGGATACTCTGTCCGCGTCCGTCCACAGTAGGAAGTCCGTCGGCGAAACCGCCGGAGACACTGCCGGACTCAAATAGGAAATCCACTCCCCTGGCGTTGACATCGTCAAGCGCGACTTCCAATATCTTCACTTCCAGCAGGACTTGCGGGTTGGGCTTGTCGAGCTTACCGATCAGGTCTTTCATCTGTTCCACCGATTTAGGGTCTCGGGAGCGCAGCATCAGGGAATTGGATTGCGGCAAGGCGGAAATATACACAGTTCCGGGTTCTCCGGTAAGATCCGAAACAGTAGTGCTGCCGGAAATAGTTTTTTCCAAATTTTTCAACAGCTTAGCGTTAGACACTTCCTGAAGTATGGCAGTAAGATTATTACGCTCATTTGCCAGATTCCGGGAGGATAAAAGTCTATCCGAGCTGTTATTATTATCGTCGTCATCATCATCATCATCGTCGTCGTCATCGCTTGAACTCTGATTTGACGCCATATCGAAAGTACCTTTTTTCGAGACCAGTTCCATGCGTTTAAAAGCGTCTTTTATCTGCTGATACGAATTGCCGGAATCTTTATCAGGGCGCACCCATATCACCCGGTCAATGAACAACTGCTGGAGAGCGTCGCCAACGTCCTCGGCGGAGGGATACAGCAAAGTAACCACATCGACCGTTTCATCGTTATAAAGCTGCATTCCGCCCTTAAGTTCATCCAAAGTTTGAATAAGAACAATTCCACTGTCGGAATCTTTTTTATACCACATGCCATAAGAGCGGCACAAGGAATTGAGCAGGTCAAAGCACCGGGCGTTTTCAATGTAAATATCGACCTTGATTTCTCCGGCGCTACGGCTGACGACTATCGGGATACCGGCGGCATTGCTGATAAGCTTGGCTACGTCCCGCATGGATACATCATTTAATGTTATGGAGCTCATCATCGGCCCGCGTTTATCCGCTATATTATCCGGTTCAGCCGCCGCGAGCATAAGTCCGGCGCCTCCCGCAAGCAAAGCGGCAAGCAATGTCTTCATCAAATTCATAGTGTTATTTCCTGTTCGTATTTTATGTGCAAATAATATTTCATCGTACGATTATGACTTTATCGGGGCGTTGCTGCTGAATAATCTCCACCTCATATTTACCGATATTCACCACCTGGAGATAGACTTCGGCGATACTGTTGGCGTCTTTGACGTCGTGCAATCTGACCACATCGCCTTTACGCACCAGAAAAGTTTTTTTAGTATTCCGCAACTCCAGCACCGCCACCGGCTCCTGCCCGTTCAGCCTAAGAATCGCCTTAATGGAGATATCTGTAAGCGTCCGCTGTCCACGCAAAGGGGTATAGCCACCAAGCTCTTCCGCGCCATAATTAAAGGGGCTGAAATCCTCTTCAGCCTTTTCCGTCTTTTCCGTAGCTTTTACAGGCTGGGCAGTCGGCTTCTGAGCGGGTTCGGGGCTTACATCCACGACCTGCAAATCGGGTTTAGCTGTTTTTGTCTTCGGACTTGACGGAGCGGGCACTTCAACCGGTTTTGTTGAAGCAAGCGTTTCTTTGGGAGTGACCACCGTTCGCATTTGAGCTTTTCCGGACGAGAAAAATTTATCATAGTATTGCCGGAAGAATGCCCGGACATGAACATTCATCGACATAATTACCGCGATCAAGACAATTCCACCGCCCACAAATATTTTTCTATTCATTAATATCCTCTGTTTCATTATTTCAATCTATTAAAAACTTATCTTCCGCCTGTGGACGCCGCCATCAGTCCCATAAAGAAAGCGATATAAACAAAGCCCACTATTCCGCCGACAATAACAAACAATGCCGGTTCTATCATCTTGGTCAACAGACTTATCCTCTTGGCAAGATCGGCTTCGCTGAATTCGGCGACCTTCATAAGTCCGTCATCGACCCTGCCGGTGTTCTCACCTACGGTTATCATAGCGTCAGCCAGTGGGATAAAACGGTTGATCTCCGACACCCTGATTCCGGTAGACAAAGGGTGTCCGCGCCCGATAAGGTCTTTGATCCCACGCAATTCCCGGCGATAAAAAGAGTTGGCGATGGAGCGTTCCGTAAATTCCAGCGCGGTGATAATATTGATGCCACTGCCAAGCAACACCCCCAGAGTGCGGCACCACAAGGCGTTTGCCGATGCCCGGAAAGCCTTGCCGACCAGCGGCAGATACAAAGCCGAATGATCCACATACAAACCCGAAGCCGGATTTCTGCGCAGGAAATATATAAGCAAAGCCAGGACAAACGGTGCGAGCGCCAGATACACCCCATATTCCTGAAGAAAGTTCGTTACATCCACCAACGCCTGAGTTATCGCCGGGAGCCGAGCCGAACGCCGCGACAGAAAAGTCATTATCTTGGGAATCACCTTGTACATCAGAAAACACATTATACCTATAGTAACAAGTATCACCGCCGCCGGATACGCCAGAGCCTGCAACAACTGTCCTTTCAAAACCCGGCGACGCGAAATCAGATCAGCTGAAAACAAACACATCTTATCAATATCCCCATTTGCCTCGCCCGCGCTTATCAACCCGATCACCACCTGACCAAGAAAAGGCATCTCATGCGAAAGTATCTCCGCAAGGCGTCCGCCATCGTGCAAACGGTTGGCGACACAAAAATATGCCCGGGAAAGGAAATAAGGACTTTGCGCCCCGACCGTCTGCAACGCGCTGAGTATAGGCACCCCCCCCGCCAGCATCGCGGCGAACTGTTGAAGACTCTGTTCAACCCGGGAACCGCCGATAAGCAGTCCGCTCAGTTTGCGCTCCCACTCCGGACGCTCGCGCAGACTGAAAAACGGCGAATCGCTCACGGAGGAACGCACCTCCACGAGCTTGACGATCGTCTCGCCGCGCTGGCGCAAAATACTTTCCGCCTCGACTTTATCCGTTGCGGTGATAACGCCTTTACGCCGTTCGCTTTTTATCAGAGTATTATATTTAAATACCGCCATGACTTTTTATTTATTTCCTGAAAATGTTTAAACTAAAATATCGAAGACGCCGCAGCGCGAACTTCCTCCACCGTCGTCCTGCCCTGAAGGATTTTCCCTGCACCATCCGCTTTAAGACTGGCAAGTCCGCGGCGGGTATAGGCGTAATCGGAGAAATCATGCTCATCGGCACCGCTGATTATCATCTTTTTTATCTCACGATCCACCGGAATCATCTCATACAAGCCCAATCTGCCCGAATATCCGGTATTACCACAAAAACTGCATCCATGCACATCCGGCACCTTCAGTCCGGAATCCGCGCTATCCCAACCAAACTCCACGCACTCGGCTTCGGTCGGACAACGAAAGCTGATACAGTGCGAACACGGAGTGCGCACCAAACGTTGAGCAATGGCGAGACGTAAAGTCGAAGCCACCAGAAAAGGGGCAATCCCCAGATTAACCAGACGCGTCAACACCCCGGCGGCGCTATTGGTATGCAGAGTGGAAAGCACCAGATGTCCAGTCAACGCAGATTTGATAGCAATGTCTCCAGTCTCTCCGTCACGTATCTCACCTATCATTATCACATCGGGGTCATGACGCAGCACACTGCGCAAGGCTTTATTGAAAGTAACCCTGCCGCTGTCGGAATCCACCTTGATTTGAGTAACTCCACTGACCGGCTTTTCCACCGGGTCTTCGATACTTACCAGATGCCTGCCGCCATCGCCACGCAAATGCCGCAACGCGGCGTAAAGCGTAGTGGTCTTACCGCTGCCGGTAGGACCGGAAAGCAGAATAATACCGTTGGGGTCGGCAAGCGCCTGGATCAACATAGCGTAATGCTCATCACTCATACCAATGGTGTTCAGCGCGGCAAGCGCCTGATCGTCATCCTGAGTAAGCAAACGCAAAGTAATATGTTCGCCATGAACGGTGGGCACAGTGGCGACACGTAAACTGACCTGATCGCCCAGCAGATTCATATTGATATTGCCATCCAGCGGCGTGCGTTTTTCGGCAATATCCAGATCGGCGGCTATTTTTATCACCGAAGTGAGCTCGGTAAGAATACCTTCACCCAGATCAAGGTCTTTACGCATCTGCCCATCTATACGCATTTTGACAGAACCGCCGGATTTATGCGGGGAAATATGTATGTCAGACGCCCTTAACTGCATGGCACGGTTAACGATACGGTCAAATAGCAAAGTCGCGTTCTCCCCGCGTGAAGAGTGCAAACCGTCAGGATAATAACGTTTCAGCGCCTTAGCCAGCATATCCGGGTTATCAGCCATAACCGCATCGACCGCCATGCCGGTGATATTTTCCAACTGTTCCACCGAATCCAACGCGTCCTCGCCGCTCGCAGCCACCAGCAACAAATCGTTCTCGATTGACAAAGGCAATAATTTAAGTCTGCGCGCCACCGCCGCCGGCACCAAATCCAATACCGGTTGCGGCACCACTACTTTATTTATATCAATAGTTTTCATAGTTCAGCTTGTATCCTCAATTATATTGAACTGTCCGTAACAAAAGGTATATGCAACTCAAAAACCATCTCCACCCCGCGCTGAGCTTCAAGTCGCTGATCATACATCAAAGTACCCGAATCTTTCAAGGTTATATTATTGACCACAAACACATACGGCATAGAATTCAGGCGATGCAAAAACTCTCTGATACTACTGAACTTGCCGATTACTTTCATGCGATAATCCACGCTGCCGATATAATCCGGCCAGGTAACTTTCATACGCATGTCGATTACAGTCGGCTTTCCGCCACGCCCCCGCGCCGCCTTTTTACGGGCTGGCGTCTGAACCGGATTGGCGACAATTCGCTCCTCTTCTATAAATCTTATATCATACTCGCTGAGCAAACGTCTTACGTCAATAATCACTTTACCGCTCTCGCCCTGACGCAGACTTCCGTTGTCATGAGTTATCACATTTAATTTTTCCTTCCAGGTTTTAAGATCACTGGTAAGTATATTTTTTCTAACGCGCAATTCCTCCATCATCAAAGTCGTCGAATCTCCGCTGCCGATGTTATTGAGTTTCTTCTTTACCTCATCGATTTCTTTCGACAAAGGACGATTCAGGTTATTCAAAAATATATGCGCGATCAGAAAGCTCAACACCGCGCCTATGACAATACGCATCATCAACGATGTGCGATCCCAGTAGCGCAAAAAATCCTTCTTCCATGTTTTCAACTGCTTATTCAATACATCATTCTCCTTGCAAAAATCATCTTGGCACCGGGGTTCGACTGATGCGACATTTAAATTCAAGACACCCTTCGTTCTCTATCTTTAACCCCTCGGAGAACAAGCCCATATCACGCCGTGCCAGCTCGCCTTCAAAATGCGACAGAAATTGCGACAAATCCGGCTGCCAATGGGTCTCACCGCTGATTATTATTCCTTCGATCTGCTGTTCGATAGAGTTTATCTTGGTATACTTAAGCCGGTAGCGGCTCAGTAAATCAATTATCGTCAAAAACTTATCCTCTACTGAACTCCGCATACCCGCCAGCTCACACAAATGTTTATAACGCTCAAGTTGCTGCTGCTGACTGCTCACCTGACTTTCCAGCGAAGCAAGCGTCTTGCTCAAATTACTTTTCTGCTCAAAATTCTGCGTCAACCCCGCGTCCACCGCACGCAACTGGGCGTACTGAAAACTCACCGCCACCAGCGTCGCTCCTATCATAAACAAACACAATTTCGTCCCCGCTTCACGCGGGTCTTTCACTTTCGGCGGCGGCGACGCCAAACAAAAATTATTC
>JAFGXT010000142.1 GCA_016936495.1 Victivallales bacterium | reverse complement strand
ATATTCTACCCATTGAGACATTTCCTGAACAGTGCCGCTGCCGAGGTTGCCGCATATATACGGTTCACAGCCGAGGAGTTCACAGAGTTCCATGAATTCATGGGTTCCGAAATGATTGTTTTCAGTTACACCGCCCCAGTGAGTATTGATCATAGTGGGACGTTTTTCCGCCGGTCCTAGACCGTCCTGCCAGTGGTATTCATCGGCAAAGCATCCGCCTGGCCACCGCAGATTAGGTATGGACAATTCCCGCAGAGCTTCGATAACGTCATTTCTGATGCCGTTGGTGTTGGGAATCGGAGAATCCTTGCCCACCCAGAAGCCGCCGTATATGCAGCGTCCCAGATGTTCAGCAAAATGTCCGTAAATATGACGACTTATTGTTTTTCCGCTACTGTCGTGCTGTGCTTTGATTTTTGCCATTTTTTTGCCTCTTTGTTATTTTTTTAGATTATTTGTACTGGAAATAATTTAAACTATGCTATATTATAACTTATAAACTAATTTTAAACAACAACCGCAACTATTGATATTATATCAGAAACTATGATTGCATATGAGCCGTAGACATATACAGAGGATACCTGAGAATTGCCATGAACGCTTTGTCGATTTTCCGCTCCAGCCGGATTCGGCGGAATGGTTCGGCAACGGCGTGAGTTTTGCCTGTATCAGTGAACTTTGTCCCGGTTATTACATTCACCGTCCAAATTGCGGACATCATCTGCTTATTTATACAACTGGAGGGGAGGGGACTTTTTGCACGGAAGAGCTGTCCGGGAGCCTTGGCGTTGGCGATATGTTGTTTATTCCCGCTGGAAAACTGCATCATTACGAGACTGCGCAGGCTTGGAGCTTTATCGCCATGCACTTTAACCCTGCTTCTGGGCGTTGGAAATATCTGAAAGATTATTCCGCACTTATGCGTCCGTCCCGATATAGAGTCGAGGTTGCGGCGTTGCTGGAGATGATGTTGTCCGAGTCACGGCGCCCGGATAGTCAGAGTTTCCGGATGTTGCACTATTACTGCCGTTTGATTCTTGCTTATGTGGATATGGATCTCAGGCATAGTTCAAGCGTGGCGGATATTGATTGTGAAAAACGTTTGGAAAAGGTCTGGGAGCATATCGGCGCCAAGCTGGAGCGTAAGTGGACAATCGAGGAAATGGCGGTTTTGGCAGGAATGTCGCCGCCGCATTTTTATTCAGTAACCCGAAAACTTTATTCCAGGACGCCAATGGAGATTGTCCGCAATTTGCGCATCGCCAGAGCCGCGCAGTTGTTACGTTTTTCCAGTGAATCGCTGGAGCAGATAGCGGAGAAGGCCGGATACGAATCGCCGTTTGCCTTCTCCCGTGCCTTCAAGCGTATATACCGCCAAAGCCCGGGACAGTATCGCCGGGGAGTTAAGCCATAATCCTTTTAATTGCCGCGGTTTATAAATCAATTTGTGTGAAGATCAATAATATTTTATTGTTTCCGACGCCAGTTTTTCCCAGAGAAAATTTACGCCGTGTTCATCGTAAGAGTTCAAATATATTCCAGCAATGCGCTCGGGAGGAATTGCCGTCCGAGCCGGCAGGTCAGGATTGAATATTATAATTTTTTTGTCCTCCGGCAAGTCACAAAGCATTCCGGTTGTGCTTGAACCGTATAATAAGATTTCCTTTGCATTCAATGCTTCACGTGAGAATTTCAGGTTAACATGACGATCTATGACGATTGCCAGTTGTTTATCCGGATAATGTCTAATAATCGTATGTATTTGCTCTTTAAGGTTATCAAGATTAAAATCAGGCAGAATCAAACCGCTCGCTCCCGGATTTTCCGGATTTATCACCACTATGCCTTTTTCCGGTGAGCTTATGCCGACGGCGCTCGCGCCCGGCGAGAGCATGTAGCAGCCGGAAACACTTATCATCAGCATCAGCCCGGCAATCCCGCCAAGTTTAAGTGACAACACCTCGCAATCCCGGCGATTTACCACGATGCAGACGATACTGGTGATAAAGCCCGCAAGCCATATTCCCAGTAATAGATATTGCAAAATATTATTTGTTCCGGAAAAACACAGACTTATGTCAAAACATGTTGACAATAAGCCCGACACCGTCCCGGAAACTATTACTGTTAACGCGCAGATGATAATGTTCTTAAGTGCTATGTTTTTACAGATAAAAAGGAGAGCAGTTCCGATAATCGCCAGCATTACTCCAAAAACCACTGCCGAAACCAACACCCCTTGCTCCACTGCAAAGGTCAGAAAACTGTTCACCATAGTCCTGTAACTCAGATAGCAGTCCGGCGGCAGGTAGAATAGTGTATAAATCTGTCCTGATAATCCAGTGCCTACTCCATCAGGTATATCGTTCAACATTTTCACGCCTTTTGACCATAGGCTGAAACGGTTTGTTATGGCTCTGTCCGGCGACGTAAATGTTTTGATCAGCCGTGACGCTAAACCGGAATACACCAGTCCTGTAGCAATTACCAGCAGCGTGGCTCCACTCATATAAAGATTTGCGCCACGCGGCAAAGAAAACGCTTTGTGCTTGATGAATATTCTTCGGCTCAGGCAGAAAAAAACTCCGGCAAACATCAGCGCCAATACCCCCGCGCGCGAATATGTATAGAACAACGCCACATATAAAACCAGTTCCATGCCAAGTACCGGATATTTGATGAGCCGCCTTGACGCATCCGCACGAATTGTCCACAGCACCGGCAACAACATCGTTATCAACGCCGCCGCGTGATTCGGATTGTCGAACCCGTATCCATACCTTATCATGCCTTTATAGGTGAACTCCATGCTTACTCCCCCGCCCAGAGCTGTGCGGTATCCAATGACCGGAACGCACTGCGGAGGTCTTCCGGGATTTTACGCTGATTTTCCCGCGACGCCGGATAGAATTTGCCCGTCTGGTCATCGCCGATGTATTTTATGGAGCGGTCTCCGTTCAGTTGAGATTCAAAAAACGCATGTGCCAGCTTCAGTGCCTCTTTATTAAGCTCATGCCCGGAGTTATATGCACGCCATACTGTTTCCGCGCCTCGATCCCGCCAACGCTGGACAGTATTAAAACTGAGTTCACATCTGCCCGTGTCACGTCGTCCGCAAGTGATTACCGCCGGAGCCGTACAGGCGGTTTTGTCCGGATCAAACCATACTCCGCATGCGTGCGCTCCCCAAGCGGCTACCAGCTCAGGACGCCATGTGTAAAACAACGCCGCGCATTGTCCTCCGGCTGAGTAACCGTAATAGAAAAGCTGCGCCTGATCGCTTATTTTATAACGTCGCCGTAGAGTATCCACCGCCTCAAGCAGGGCTTTGCCCGACCACTTTTCCGGTTCCCAGTAATTATCATTCTTGAACCATGGCGAAATAAGAATAATCCCATTTTTATCCGCCAGAGCATTAAAGCCATATGTCTTTATAGTTTTATCGCCATTCCAGTTGCGACCGCCGAACAACACCATTATGTGTCGAGGTGCTTTATTGATCGGTGGACGTATGGAAAATTTTAAAATACGATTCTCTGGTGTGGTAGTTGGAAGTTCAATATGTATGACTTCGCCCGCATATGCCGCGGCGCTTAACAATATAAAAAATATCCAGATGTTTTTCATTTTCGTTCGTATAGAGCTCCCGCTCGCTCCCCCCATGCCTCAGCAAGTTCTTTGGTGTAAAGCCTGACCCGGTCTTCGCGTTTGATGCGTTTTGCCACGGGGTTTGACGCTGGCCAGTAGCGCCCCTCAAGGTCATCACCGATAAATTCCGGTTCCATTCGTGCCAGAGCTGAATAAGGGTGCGTTCCCGGTACTCCCAGATCATAGAGGTTCAACTTATGATAATGCAATAGAAAGGCTCTTGCAAGTTCCACCGATTCCGGCGGCACCGCATGCGGAGTGTTCGGAAATGAACGCCACATTACATTAAGCCCCAGCTTACGGGATTCTTCCACAAACCTACGCGATAAGATATAACGTCCGGTATCGGCGTCTCCGCAAGTTACAAGTCCCGCCACGCGCTGCATCCTCCGACTGGGGCTGTGCCATACGCCGCAGGCATGCGATACCCATGCCACGCTATTTTCCGGACGCCACGCCGGGAAAAGATTGGCGCATTGCGATCCCCCGGACCAACCGTAATATAATAATCGGTCTTCACGGATATTGTATTCCTTTTTGATAAGCTCCAGCGCTTTTTGTAAAGCTTTGCCCGACCACTTTTCCGGATGCCAGTATTCATCATTGGTAAAACCCGGTCCGACCAGAAAAATATCGTGTTTATCCGCCCAATCGGCAAAACCGAGCCTTCCGCCCGCTTCCGAACGACCTTTGCAATTCCTTCCTCCGAAAATTACCAGAACACGATACAGAAGTCCAGAATCTTTATCGTAGTTACGCGGTACACGATAATATACCGTTACTTCACGGTTTGCCGGCGCCCGCGTTTTGACTTTTACGCTTTTTAACTGACCCCCTTCGCAAGTGCATATTCCGTAAAATATCACCGTCAATAAGGCATATATCCATT
>JAFGXT010000141.1 GCA_016936495.1 Victivallales bacterium | reverse complement strand
TTTGACATGTCCGCAATATTTTTTCTGAGCGGGCGAAGCGATGCGAAAGAAAAAATATTGCAGCCGAGACTTTTGACAGTCTCCTCCAAACAGCGAATACTCGTATTTAGCCACGATATTACCGGACGCATCCACTAACTGACCGATGTTTTTATTGGCGTCGGCAAAGTAGTAATAGGTCTCATTCGCGGTTGTATCAGTAACGCTCAGGAGGGTTTCTTCATCCCAAATATACTGTCGCAATACCGCATCATTGTTGTTGCCGTCGAGCTCCTCAATAAGCTTGAAATTTCAAATTTTAATTTTTTGATATGGAAAAATTCAATTTTGTGCAGCAAAATTCCAACGCGGTCTATGCAAATTCTTAAAAACAAATACTTTAACTTATATTTACCGATGCACGGCACCACGAATCTCTAAATGAAATACGAGTGTATATTTCTTCATCTTTCTAACGAATTCCTTGGTAGAAGTCTATATAAGTTTTATCACCTTAAGGGACACCTCCCCCCTTTTCATGCTTTTCTGAATGGATCATCGCATTGGCGCATTGTGGCGCACTTCACTATTAAATCTAGCCAATTACCCGTTTAAATTAATGAAAAAGAGATACCAATTATCATCAATTTTTTTATATATAGTACTATAAGGTTTGGCATTAGATTGCTCTTTGTCCAATACTTCATAAACAGGTTCTAGCTTTAATACTGAATATATGTATCCCTTTTCATAGAGTGTTGATCTCATTGGCTGATCAGGGTAAAACATAACAGAATTTTCTTTAGATAATAAAGATTTTATGTTTATTTTATTCATTAACTCCATATATTTATTCCAGCGTGCTTGATTTATTGATGCAGGGCGTGAAGTATTGTTACTTCTATGAATCCATTCGACTTGTGAATCCTTTTTTTTCATTTGAGCTAATTCCATAAACACCGACTTGTTTTTATCGAAAATTTGCTGCATTGCTAAATCGTCAGGAGGAGTATAGGAACAAGCGACAAAAACAGTGCATAGAATTATAAAAATAAATAGAATGGAAATGTTTTTTTTCATACTTTCACCTTTAATAAGCATGATTGATTATTGTCCACAAACAGGACAATCTTCGTTGTCATAATAATCATCATTATATTGATTTGGAGAAGGTGGGTTTAAAGTAATTAAATTACTTTCGTCTATAGACCTTTCTTCGCGTGCAGCATTTCGTCCCTCCGCATTATTATTCAAATCCATTAATGCTTCATCTAGTGGCTGACCATTAAGAAGTCCTTCAATTTCATGCCAAGTACCTGCAAGCCAGGCAGTAAACGCACTGATTTCTTGAGTTGTTCTTCTTTGCCATTCAGCATGTCGTCTAGCATCGCCAATATCATTATGACCTGGAGTATTACTCAATATTTCTCTTGCTATTAGTCTGCAACGTGACAAACCAAGGTCTGGACCCATCCTATCATTAGTAAAATCATCTTCACTTATACCGCGAGGTCTAAAACCTGCTGGATAATCTGGAAGACCATTATGGTTCCAAGGTGTGGAGCCATCAAGTCCCAGCCAATCCCACCTGCTTATGGCATTATTACCCACCATGCTATACAAATTCCACCCGCCTTTTTCTTCTATGGGGTCGCGGGATAACCATCTGCCTAAGGTGGTATTATAATACCGGTAGTTGTAATATACAAGGGCGGTTTCGTCGTCGTGATATTCGCTGGAGAACCGGAACGGGTTGGTTTCGGCGTATGCACCACTTTGCGCGACTATCTGACCAAATGGCGAGTACTCGTATTTAGCGACGATATTACCGGAAGCGTCCAGCAACTGACCGATATTTTTATTGGCGCGGCTCTGATTAGTCGAAAAGTCCGGGCTGAATGGTTTCGGGCTCGTCGGCTTTGGCTGTCTTATCTGGCGCGGAAGCTTTGTAGCGGCGTTTTTTGTCTTTTACGTGATGCACCGCCAGGGCAGGTTCTCCGGCTTCCGCCAGTGAATTATTTTCGAGATTTTCGAGTATTTCATTAGCGCGGTTGATGACTTCTTCGGGCAATCCGGCGAGTTTTGCCACATGAATACCATAGCTTTTATCGGTACCGCCGGGAATTATCTGGCGCAGAAATATCACTTGATTATCGTATTCTCTGACGGCGACGTTATAATTTTTCACGCCTTTGTGAGTGAGCGCCATTTCTGTAAGTTCATGATAATGAGTGGCAAACTGCGTCCGGGCACAGCTTTTGGGGCTGTCATGGAGATATTCGGCGACCGCCCAGGCGATGCTCAATCCGTCGAAAGTGCTGGTACCGCGTCCTATTTCATCCAGTATGACCAGACTTTTGGGAGTGGCGTTGTTAAGAATATTGGCGGTTTCGACCATTTCCACCATAAAAGTACTTTGTCCGCGGGATATGTCATCTGAAGCGCCGACACGGGTAAACACTCTGTCCACCAGCCCGATGCCGGCGTGATCGGCTGGTACAAATGAGCCCATCTGAGCTTGTATGACCAGCATAGCGGTCTGTCTGATATAGGTGGATTTACCTGCCATATTCGGACCGGTGATGATCATCATGCGGTTATATTCGCCGTCAAGCAAGGTATCGTTGGGCACGAATCTCTCGCCCTGCATCTGGGCGTCAAGAACCGGGTGCCGTCCGGCTTTGATATCGATAACATCATTTTCCGTCATATGCGGTCTGATATAATTATATTTTCTGGCGCATTCGGCAAGTCCGGCAAGGACGTCAATGGCAGCGAGAGCGCAGGCGGTATCCTGAATCTGAGCGGTAAACTGCAAGGCAAATTCCCGCAACTGCTGGAACAATTCATATTCCAGAGCTTTGGATTTTTCTTCGGAGCCAAGTATCTTGCTCTCAATTTCCTTTAATTCCGGGGTGATGAAACGTTCGGCGTTGACCAGCGTTTGTTTACGCATATAGTCTTCGGGTACAAGCGACAGATTAGAATTGCTGATCTCTATATAGTACCCGAATACCTTATTGTATTTTATCTTGAGGGATTTTATCCCGGTGCGTTCCTGCTCTTTGCGCTGGATGTCGGCAAGCCAGTTTTTGCCTTCGGTGGAGGCGCTGCGCAGTTCGTCGAGAGCGGCGTCATAGCCCTCGCGGATAAAGCCGCCGTCAGTCAGAGTGTTGGGCGGATCATCGGAAATGGCTCCGGCGATTTTATCCATAAGCTCGGGCATTTCAGCCAGGCTTACGTCCAAATGGCGAATAAGCGGAGTGTCAAAATTACCGAGCAGGTATTTCAGATCTGGAATTATACGCAGACTATTGGACAACGCAAGCATATCGCGGGCGTTGGCACTGCCGATGTTCAGTCGGGCGATGATTCTTTCCAGGTCGCGGATGCCCGCGACAAGTTCGCGTATTTCCGCCAGAGTAAGCGGATCGTCTTTAAAAGCGTCCACCGCGTCATGGCGTTCGACGATTTTCTGCAAATTATAAAGCGGTCTGAGCAGCCACTCCCTGAGCAGTCTGCCGCCCATGGGCGTAACCGTTTCGTTAAGTACATGCAGCAGAGTGTTTTCACGGGCTTTGCCCATCATAGGTTCAACCAGTTCCAGATTGCGCTGGGTGGTGAAATCCAGTTCCATGAATTCTTCGTTATGGTATACAGAGATTTTCTTCAGGTGTCCGGCTGACTGGCGCAGATTTTCAGTGGCATAGTGCATAACCGCGCCCGCGGCGCGGACGGCGGTATCGAAGCCCCGGCAGCCGAAGCCGTCAAGCGAGGCGACTTCAAAATGACGTTTCAGCAGTTCATTGGCGGTTTCCAGGTCGAATATCCAGTCATCCAAAGGTGTCCACAATATTTTGCAGACGGTATAGGGGAAACGGTTTTCCGCCTCCCAGCGGTCATAAAGATCCTGAGGGATGAGACATTCACGGGTATTAAGCCGGTGCAGTTCGGTTTCCAGGTCGGAAATGTTTTTCAGTTCGGTGATTTTAAATTCTCCGGTACTGATGTCGAGACAGGACAGTCCAAATTTTTCCTTATTCTCTATCAATGCCACCAGAAAATTATTTTGTCCAGGGGAAAGCACCGAGCCGTCAGTAACGGTTCCGGGGGTGATAATCCTGGTTATTTCGCGTTTGACGATGCCCTGAGCCATTTTGGGGTCTTCGACCTGTTCGGCGATCGCCACCTTGAGTCCGGCTTCGAGCAGTTTAGGCAGATGAGTATCGAGCGAATGGTAGGGGAAACCCGCCATCGGGTAGCCTCCGCGCTGAGTACACGTAAGATTGGCGACTTTGCTGACCAGTTTGGCGTCGTCAAAAAACATCTCATAGAAGTCGCCCAGTCTGAACAGCAATATAGCGTCATGCGGAATCTCATTTTTAGCGTCTTTGTATTGCTGCATCATCGGCGTCAGTTTGACGTCATTCATAGAACCCCTTGGAAATTTACTTGTTGCCATGATTTTCACGTAATATAATATCTTATGAAATCATCATTTGTCCAGTCCGGCGGGAGAAAAATCCCGACATCTTTTATGGATAGCTCCGTCTTTTTCCGGTCAGGGCAAATTTATTTCGGGAAAAATCCGTTTACGGGTTGAATTTCAGACGGGAAAGTCAATTTTAAGAGGTATGGGAATTTAACGTGTCCGCGATGTTGGCGGATCAGTCGGCGCCAGCTTTAGTGGCGACTGAATACGTTGCGGACAAAGCTTTTACAACAGGAGATAGATATGCCTTCAGATTTCGTGCACCTTCATGTACATACTCATTACAGTTTACTCGACGGCGCCTGTACCGTCAAGGGACTGATAGAAATGGCTCAGACCTATGACATGCCCGCCGTGGCGATGACCGATCATGGTTTTGTCGGCGGGGCGATAGACATGTATAACAGTTTCAGGGGCGCGAAGCTTAATCCCATAATCGGCTGTGAGGCATATGTATCCCCGACCGACCGTTTTGACAAAAATCAGGCACAGCCCAACATCCGCGGGCATCACCTGTTGCTGTTGGCAAAGGACATCAGCGGCTATCACAGTCTATGCAAACTTATTTCCGAGGCGCACATCAACGGAATGTATTACAAGCCCAGAATCGACAAGGAATTTCTGGCGCAGCATTCCGCCGGGCTTATCGGGCTGAGCGCGTGTATCGGGGGCTCCGTGCCCGGCGCGATCATTGACGGGGACATGGCAAAAGCACGTAAAGAGTTGTCCGATTATATTGATATTTTCGGCAGGGACAATTTTTATCTGGAACTGATGGATCACGGTATGACCGAAGAAAAACAGGCGAACCGGGGTTTGGTGGAATTGTCCAAGGAATTCAACCTGCCGCTGGTCGCGACCAATGACGTGCATTATCTGAAAAAAGAGCACGCCAAAGCACATGAGATCATGCTCTGCATCCAGACCGGCGCGAAACTTACCGACGCAAAACGTTTCAAATTTCCCGCTCCTGAATTTTATTTCAAAAGCCCGGAGGAGATGAAAGAGCTGTTTAAAGACCTGCCCGAGGCGATTACCAATACCCGCGAAGTCGCGGAAAAATGTAATATCGAGTTCAAATTTGTGCCGGAAGTCAATCATTATCCGGTCTATGACATCAGCGGTTCGGGAAAAAACGAGAAGGAATTTTTGCGCGACATATGTCTGGATGGCATCCGGGAGCGTTACGGTTTTGACCCAGAGGCAGCGGAGCTTGACGAGTTTCAGCAGACTGTGGTCAAGCGTATGGATTATGAGCTGGATATTATCGACGGCTCCAAATATTGCAGTTACTTCCTGGTGGTAATGGACTTTATCAAACATGCCCAGGGCATCGGGGTGCCGGTCGGACCCGGACGCGGTTCCGGCGCGGGCAGTCTGGTGGCGTACATCACCCATATCACCGATATTGAACCGCTGGCATACAATCTGCTTTTTGAACGTTTTCTCAATCCGGAACGCGTCAGTCCGCCGGACTTTGATATTGACTTTTGCGAGCGCAGGCGCGTTGAGGTAATCGAATACGTTCGCAATAAATATGGTCATGAAAGTGTGTCGCAGATCGGTACCTACGGCACTCTCAAAGCCAAGGCGGTAATCAAGGACGTGGCGCGGGTGCTGGGCAGGACTTTTGACGAAGGCGATCGTATCACCAAGCTCATCCCCGCAGACCCCAAGATGACGCTGAAGAAAGCTCGCGCGGAAGTGCCGGAACTTGAGGAACTTATCAACACAGAAGAATGGGTTCAGGAAATATTCAAATACGCCGAAGTGCTTGAAGGCATCAACCGTCAGATGGGCATTCATGCCGCCGGGGTCATCATCGGCGACCAGCGCTTGGATAACCTTATCCCGCTGGCGAAAGGCGCTAAAGGCGAGGTCATCACCGAATTCCCCGCACTGCCTTGCGAAGAACTCGGACTGCTCAAGATGGACTTTCTCGGCTTACGGACGCTGACCGTGATCCAGGACGCCGTGGACAACGTCAAGCTCAACCGTAATATTGATATCGACTGGAGCAAGATACCGCTTGACGACCGGAAGACTTTTGAATTACTTGCCCGCGGCGATACTGTAGGGGTATTCCAGCTTGAATCCGGCGGAATGCAGAACCTCTGCCGTTCGTTCGGCGTGGAAACCATAGAACACATCATCGCGCTGCTGGCTATCTATCGCCCCGGACCGATGCAGTTCATCCCCGAATTTATCGCGCGTAAAATGGGCACTCAAGCCATAGAATACGATCACCCTAAAATGGAAAAATATCTGAATGAGACCTACGGTATCATGCTTTATCAGGAGCAGATCATGCAGGTGGTTCAGGAGCTCGCGGGGTTCACCCTCGGCGGAGCCGATATTCTTCGCCGCGCCATTGGTAAGAAAAAACAGGATGTACTGGCGAAGCAGAAAGAAAAATTTGTTCAGGGTTGCCGGGAGCATAATCAGATAAGCGAGCAACTTGCCGACCAAATATGGAAAAAAATAGAAATGTTCGCCGGTTACGGCTTTAATAAGTCTCATAGTGCGGCGTATGCGTTTCTGGCATACCGTACCGCGTATCTCAAAGCCAATTATCCGGCTGAATTTATGGCGGCAGTGCTCACCAGTGAGCTCAGCAATGCCGATAAAATATCGTTTTTTATTGCCGAATGCCGCGAAATGGGCATAAAGATCCTGCCTCCGGATGTATGCACCTCCGAACGTACTTTTACCGTCGATAAAGAGGCTATCCGCTTCGGGCTCGCCGCCATCAAAGGAGTAGGCGACAATGTGGCGAACGTCGTCATCGACAGCAGGAAGCAGGAAGGCAAATTTACCTCTCTGCTTAACTTCTGCGAACGTTGCGGCGGCGCACTTAATTCGAGAGTGATTGATCACCTCACCAAAGCCGGAGCCTTTGATTCACTGGGACTGAAACGTTCTCAAATATTGGCTATCGCCGAATCGACCATGAATATGGCTCAGGGCAGAATAAAAGACCGCCAGGTGGGTAATGTGGACATGTTTTTTGACGTCATGAGCGCTGACGACGCGGGCGATGCCATGGCTATACCCGTGCCCGATATTCCTGAGTTTGAGGAATCCGAACTGCTTGCGCTGGAAAAGGAA
>JAFGXT010000140.1 GCA_016936495.1 Victivallales bacterium | reverse complement strand
ACTGCTGATCAGATAATTGAAAAAGTTGGCCGAGCGAGACTGTCTCTGGATAATGCCCCAACAGGATGAATCACTACACTAGGTGTTGTTACCTCTTCAGTCCAGTATTCATGTTCTATCTTTTCATATGCAGCCACTTCAACATCATTTATGTCACAGTTTCTGGCAAGCATTGAGGGATCGTTATTTACATGCTCTATCCAGGAGCAGTGGGGTTTGCAGCAGTCCCAGTATCTTGAACCCCAGCCAGCTGAGCCCCCTGATACGGGCACAGGCATAAGCGTACCACATGTTTTTGTAATATTATCAAGTCTGGAGCTGTTTAAAATATCTGTGTCTTCAGTACTTGAGCTGTCACTGTCCGAGTCAGTATCACTGTCAGTATCAGTATCAGTATCACTGTCAGTATCAGTATCTGTATCAGAGACAAAATCTGAGTCTGAAGAGGTTAAAGTGTCGCTGTCATTTTGAAGAGTTCCTCTTGATGAGTCGCTGTCACACCCGAAAACTCCAAATGTCAGGATTAAAAAAATTGATAAAATAAAAGATGAAGATTGTTTTGTCATTTTAAGAGGCTCCTTAATAATAAGCTAGAGTAATAAAAATCCTCCTTTAAAATTAACAACTTGAATATCACCATGCTCTTTGTTCCATTAAAGAGTAATATGACAGGTTAATATTAACAGATAAACCTAATAAAAACCATCTCAATATATCATTTTTTAAACCTGGCAAGGGCAGCGGGGCAGGTTTAGAATTGTTGTCCGGGGCTTTAAGAAACTATTTTAACCTTTTAACCCACCTGAAAGATTCACTAATATTTGATATTGAAACTCACACAATTTAAATAGTTTGCTATTTAAAAAAACAAGCATACTATTAATGTAATGAATCAATAATCAGGTAGAAGATTATCTCTTCAGATAATTAGCAAATGGCGTTTACTCTACTAAACGTGCGAGTCAACATCCCACGTGTCGAAACATATCGTACACATCAAATAAGTAATGGAGAATACTATGTTATGGATAATTGCAGTTAGTCTTATTGTGCTTTGGGCTCTTGGATTAATAACCTCATACACCATGGGAGGATTTATTCACATTCTTCTGGTGATCGCCGTAATTGTTGTCCTCGTAAGGATCATCCGGGGAGAACCAATATTTGGAAATCGAAAAAAATAACTCATGAAAATCATGTATTAAAATGAAACGAGAGGTAAAGTAATGTCTAGAATCAGCGAATTAAAAACCTGGGTTGAAGCCCGTAACGTAAAAACAGATTCCGTCGATAAAACGAAGTCATTGAACTCAATAAAGGCAGATGCCCTGCGAGTCTCCGGTTTTGTATCCGACTATTGGAGCGCCGCACAAGACAGGCCTGGACTGGAAAATGCCGGCCTGGGATTATCCAAAGATATCCTGGCAAGTATTGATTATGAAGTCGCCGCATTGGATTACATTCGAGAGGGCTATATAAATCAGTTGCAGCTTGATGCCGATAAACAAGGAATGCTTGATAGAGGCGAACATCTTCTTTTTGAGTTTGAAACATTTTTAGACTGGTATATTGTCTCATCTGACAGCGATGTATGGGATGAAAGAATCGAGGAAACCCAGACCAGTCATCCAGATACAGACATGGACTCACTGGATGATTTGGCTCATACTCTGTTTGATTATGCCGAATTGACAAAAGAGATTCTGGCGTGCGAAAAAGAAGTGGGCGGGATTTCCCTGAAAACTGTCGAAGAAGCAATGACAGTTGTTTCTAAACTGGTTGACCTCAACTCAAGTCCGATTCCTGTTTCAGATGAAGCAAAAGAGTTGCTGACGTTGAAATTTCAATTAGTGGCAATACTTCAAAAAGATATTGAAAAGGTTCGAAAAGCCGCCCACTTTGTATTTAGGCATCATCCAAAAATTCTGGGGAAGGTGGCGAGCACATTTCTATCTACCCAAAAGGTAACTGCGTACCGTGTTAACAAAATCAAAAAATTGTTTTCCAAAGAGCGCAAAAAAACCATACCCATGCGTTTTTTACCAAGGTATTGATCCCCACAGTCATAAAAACGCAACCACACCATAAAAACTCTACATTACGTTTGTTTGACGACCTTGTAACGGTAAGTTATATATACTTCAGCATTCATGGGCATGGGTGGCAAGGGCACATGATTGTCTGGAACAGATATGATGATTTACCATGGGCGGAATACATGAAGATGATGGATTTGTTCAAAAGAAAAGCAATGCCTCTCAGACGTAAACTTTTGGGAGCTATGCTGGTGCCGGCTTTTCTGATTGGCACTGTAGGCGTGGTGGGAGTATTCTCCCTGATGCATTTGGAAAAAGCCGCCGGGCAGATCCTGTCAAAAAATTATAGCAGTATTCAGGAAGCCATGAAAATGGAACGCACCCTTCGCCTGCTCGAATCCCTGTCTGTCAATGCCAACAATGAAAACGTAACCTCTCAGAGTATAGGTGTTTTAATCAGGCAATTCGACAAAGCGCTCTCGAAATGCGAAAAAAATATTACAGAACAAGGCGAGTGCAACATTCTGAAAAACCTTCGAATAAACTGGAAAAATCAACGAAGCCATATTCAGTCCATTCAATCAGACTCCACTGTGGACAAAATACGTATCATGCATCGTGCAAACATCTCAGTGTTTAGGGATCTGGATGAGTTGATTGAACTCAACGAAAAAGCTATGTTTTCATACGAGCGCAAGACAAGAAAAGTTGGCCGATTAATGGTTTTAGGGGTAAGCGGCGCTTTTATCAGTGCCCTCATTGCACTGGTGACGTTGGCGATTATATCGGCTAATCGAATATCAAAACCAATAAGCAAAGTTGCCGGTCAGCTTCATAAAGCGCTTAATCCATCAGAAGAAAGCATTGAAGAGGATATTCTCGGTAGAGTTGATGAAATTGAACGACTGCGCCAGGAACTCGATGATTTACTGAGTCGTCTTGCCCATTATGAAGATGAACAAACCCGAAAGCTAAATCACCTTCAGGGCAGGCTGGCATTTGTTATTAACGAAGTTCTCGAAGGATTGGCCTTGCTTGATAACGAACACAGGATTTTAACAGTTAACCGGGTAGCAAGATCAATCCTGAATATTCAAAAAGAAGAAGAGACAGATTTGTCCGCTTTGAAACCACATCCCGACGTTGCAGGCATTCTCAATACTATTATTGAGGGAAACTTTCATCCAGAACGGGATCTTGGGGAGTTTGGGTTTGAAATCAATGGCAACACGAGAGTCTACCGTCCACGTATTTTAACAATTTCATCTAAAGATGGCGCAATTGAAGGATATTTGCTTCTTTTCTGGGATGTTACCGAGCAACGGCGATTTGAAGATTCACGGCGCCGTTTTATCTCTATGCTTTCACATCAGCTAAAAACGCCAATGACCTCCCTTTCAATGTCTATTAACTTGCTGAAAGAAAAGCTGGAACCCGCTTCACCGCACATGAGCGAACTCATGTCAATTGCGACTGAAAATTGCAATAGCTTATCCAACCTCATTTCAGAACTGATTGACGCATCCCGTGAGGTTAAACCTGATCTATCGCTGACACCACGCTTTGTAGATCTTGCAGGACTGCTTCGGTCGGCACTTCGTCCTCTTAAACCACAAGCGGAAGAAAAAGAGATTAATCTGGTTTTTCCTCCCCAAAAAGGTGAGCTTCACGCATGGGTAGACCCGGTCAAGTTCCCCTGGGTTATCACCAATCTCGTCGGTAATGCACTGCGTTACACGAATCCCCATGGACAGATCACCGTCACTGTGGAAAAACTCTCCAGTTCCCTGGTCGTCCAGGTGGCAGACTCGGGTTCTGGAATTTCAGAAAAATACCTGACACACATCTTTTCACCTTATGTATCACTGGATAATGAACCAATGCCAGGCACTCATGGCCTTGGGCTGGCAATTGTTAAAGAAATAGTTCAAGCCCACAACGGCACCATCCGTGCAGAAAGCAAAATTGGAAAAGGAACTACTTTCAAAATCAAAATTCCTATTTCCTCGGGAGGAAAACAATGAGTAATTTACTTGTGGTTGACGATGACCCGCATATCGTCCGTACTATTGAAATAATGCTAATCGACGATGGTCATCAGGTTACAACAGCATCAAGCGGAGAAGATGCCTTGGAAAAGTTAAAAACAAATCCCTTTGATATTGCACTGGTTGATCTTCAGCTTCCGGGGATTGATGGAACGGATGTATTACGTGTAATACGCGATAATTATCCAGAAATTCAAACCATTATTATTACGGCGTACGGATCAATTGAGACTGCAGTCGAAGCTATGAAGCAGGGAGCTTATGACTATCTGACCAAACCATTTTCACCTGATCAAGTCCGGCATCGGTTACAACAGATAGAACAAATCACAAATTTGCAAAAAGAGGTTGCAGGTCTTAAGCGACGAATGGGAACTATGCCCTATCACGGAAAATTCGTTACGCAAAATCCCCTGACTTTACAGATATTGGAGATGACTCACAACGTAGCCTCCACCGAGGCCACAGTTCTTATAAATGGAGAAAGCGGCACCGGAAAAACACTTCTTGCAAAATTGATCCATGAAAGCAGCCATCGGAGCAGCGGACCATTTGTTACCGTAGACTGCACATCGTTTCAGGAGTCTTTACTTGAATCCGAATTGTTTGGACATAAAAAAGGAGCATTTACCGGAGCGATTGCAGACAAGATCGGAAAAGTCGAAACAGCAGATGGTGGAACGCTTTTTCTTGATGAAGTTGGAGAAGTGCCTCTCCACCTTCAGGGTAAACTACTCCGGTTTGTAGAAGAAAAAGTATTCGAGAGAGTAGGCGATCCTGCTGTCCGAAAGGTCGACACTAGAATCATTGCGGCCACAAACCGTGAATTGCATGAGATGGTGCAGGAGAAAGCGTTTCGTGAGGATTTGTTTTATCGATTGAATGTTGTAGATATCATGCTTCCCGCTTTACGCAACCGTCCTGAAGATATACTGCTTCTTGCCAGGGAATTCCTTGCATCTTTCTGCAAAGCCCATGGGAAGAATATCACAAAATGGGATGATGAAGTGGAACATGCGCTTCTAACATATTCCTGGCATGGGAATGTTCGGGAATTAGCTAATGCACTTGAAAGATCAGTTTTACTTTGTCCGGGCAAAATATTACAAAAAAAACATCTGCCGGCACTACTCATCAACAAGGAGGAAAACGGATACTCAACCGGTGCGTTTCTTTCCCTTGCAGAACTGGAGGAACGCCATATTCGCAATGCCGCAGGTTTGAATTTGTCTCAGGAAGAAACCGCAAAGATACTCGGTATTGATCCTTCGACACTTTGGAGAAAAAGCAAAAAATATAACATTTAAATCCTATCCTGTTTTTCCCTCATGCTTCACCCATGCTTCCCCTCATGTTTCAATGATATTTTTCAATAACAATGATTAACCAGGAATTCTTTGAATGTTTCAAAGAACACTTTTGAACTGAATTGCTGATTACCCGGCAAGAATATTAAGCCCCGCCAGCACCTGCAAGGTTGCAAATCCTTTTTGGCGCACTTTTTGCTCCAGTTATAAAATAAGACCCGTTTCCGGACTGCCGGGAAGGAACAGAGAGGAACAGTGTCAACTCAAAACCTCTGGAAAAGGAGAATTTATGTTGGAGCAGGAAATAATACTCTTAATAATTGGTGGGCTGATTGCCATCATGTTCACAGGCGAACTTTTTATGAAGTAAAAATAGAAATTTATAATAGACGTCGCTTCTGTGAACCATTATTGTTTACTTACTTACTTACTTACTTAATTAATTAACTTGATGGGCAAACACAAAAGATAAATATAAATCATCTTGCAAAATGCAAGACATCTTGTATTTTGAAAGAAAGCTGATTTAAACCAGATCATTTGTAATCATTATATTCCATATTTAACGGCTATTAAAGTTTT
>JAFGXT010000139.1 GCA_016936495.1 Victivallales bacterium | reverse complement strand
GACGACATCACCTGCGGAGTCGTATATTTCCGGGTTCCACGCCGCCTGCGCCTCCTGACCGGACCTCCATTTAAACAGGAACACGATCGCGAATATGCCGGACTGCTGAAAGACTTCAACGGCAAAAGCATAATCTGCGGCGGCACCACAGCCCAGATCATCAGCCGGGAGCTAGGACGCGAAATCAAGACCTGTTTGTTTATGAAAAATAAAGGGTTGCCTCCAATATCCGAAATGGACGGCGTAAATCTGGTTACAGAGGGTATACTCACCCTGACCGAGACCGCTCGCTGCCTCGAGCATGACGTTCCTATGACGGAAATGGCACCTTCTGTTCGTACAATGTTGAATCTGCTCATTGAAAGTGATATAATAGAATTCATCGTAGGCACCAAAGTTAACGAGGCACATCAGGATCCCAGCCTGCCGGTGGATCTGGAGATAAGACGCAATATCGTCAAAAAACTGATGCACTACCTCGAACGCCGGTACCGTAAAAAAACAAGTGTAAAATACATCTGAGGAGCAATCGAAAAAATGGATAAAGTACAAGTAAAAATATGTGTCGGAACCACCTGTTATGTCATGGGCGCGGCAGATCTTCAGGAACTGGAGCGCTTCCTGCCTGATGACCTCAAAGACAAAGTGGAAATATCCGGCTCGCCCTGCCTGGGATTGTGTCGCGACGAAAATTACGGCTCCGCCCCTTTCGTTACCGTCAACGGCGAAGCCATCGCCAATGCCGACGTCAATTCCATTATCGAAACAATCCGTAAAAAACTAACATAACATAATTTATTTATTTTCCGGGAGAGATACAACATGCAGACAGCAAACGACGCAAACAAAACCCGACGCGGCTTGCTGATAAGACTTATCAGAGAATTCCGCAAAGGCACTCTGGAACAATCTATAGACCGCATCCCCTATGAAATGCGGCCTAAAGACGCCGACGCTTCCAGATGCTGTATATACAAAGACAGAGTAGTACTCAAATACCGCATCATGGCAATGCTCGGCATCGCCGTGGAAAAGGAAACCGATGAATCCAGACAACTCAGCGAATATCTCCGCGACGCCAATCAACGCCAGCAGCCGGACAGTGATATTCTCAGCGTACTGGACGTCGCTTGCAGCCACTGTATCACCAGCCGCTACCTGATAACCAACGCCTGCCGCGGATGCTTTGCCCGTCCGTGTACCTTCGCCTGCCCCAAAAACGCCATAGCGGTCATAAACGGTCAGGCGCGCATTGATTACAACTTGTGTATAGACTGCGGCAAATGCACTCAGGTCTGCCCCTATCACGCCATTATTCGCGTTCCCGTGCCCTGCGAAGAAGCCTGCCCGGTAAACGCCATACGCCGCGATGCCGCAACCGACCGCCAGTATATCGACTTCGACGCCTGCACCAGTTGCGGCAAATGTATGACCGCCTGTCCCTTCGGCGCCATCCTCGAACGCTCTCAGATCATCGACGTCCTTAACGCCATAAAAAACGGCGAAAAAGTAGTGGCAATGGTCGCTCCAGCCATTGTGGGACAATTTGCCGGACAGCTTGGACAAATCGCCTCATCGCTGAAAAAACTGGGCTTCGCCAGAATGGTGGAAGTCGCCCGCGGCGCCGAAAAAACCACCGAACACGAGGCGGCGGAATTTATCGAACGTATGCATAACAACGAAAGACTGATGACCACCTCCTGCTGTCCCGCATATGTCGAAACGGTAAAACGCCACGTGCCCGAACTGTTGCCCTATGTCTCCAGTACCCGTACTCCGATGCAATATACTTCGGAAGAAATAAAAAATCAGGATCCAAGCGCCATAACCGTGTTCATCGGCCCCTGCGTGGCAAAACGCAAAGAAGCTTCAGAAGACCTGAACACGGATTACGTTATGACCTTTGAAGAACTCGGAGCCATGCTCGCCGCGTTCGAAATAGACGTCGCCTCTGAACCCGAGATCGAATTGGAACGCGAAGTCAAAGCCCATGCGCGCGGTTTCGCCACCAGTTGCGGCGTCAGCTCAGCCATATTGGTGGAGATGAAAAACAGTCATCCGGAAATGGAGATCCCGGAACTAAAATCCGAATTCATCAACGGATTGGATAAGAAAGCGGTCAAACAGCTCTCGCTCTATGCCAAAGGCAAACTCCCGGGTAATTTCCTGGAGGTGATGGCATGTGAAGGCGGTTGTGTCGGCGGCCCCTGCGCCATCGGCAAAGTAACCCTGGCGACCCGAGCGGTAAAGATGTTAGCGGACAAAAAATAACGGGGTCAAACCTACACATTATTACATTTTTAAATATAAAATAACGGGGTCAGACTTTTGCTCAGTCGTGCCAGTTTACATATTCAGAATTGTAACGGTTACGCGGAGCGGGGACTTTCTGCGGGTGTCCAAGTGCGATCACAGACAGGGGAATAATGCTTTCCGGCAAATCGAATAAGCGTTTGATGGAGTCTATGCGTTCACTACGGGGGTGTACTCCCAGCCAGCAGGCGCCCAGATCTAGAGCCGTAACCGCCAACAGCAAATTTTCGATGGCGGCGCTGCAATCCTGAAGCATATAGGATAATTCGTTGCCATGCGCCACGGCAATATCGCCACACACAAGGATACCTGCCGGAGCTTGAGCAAGAAATTTGCCATTGGGCAAGACTTCGGCTATTTCGGCGAGCAGTTTTTTATTGGTGATGACATGGAAGCGCCATGGGTCTTTGGCGCATGCGGAGGGAGCGGACATTGCCGCGCTGAGCAAATCTTGGAGTTGTTCCCGGCTGATGGGGGCGTCGGTAAATGCTCTGACACTGCGTCGCGAGAAAAACAGATTCTTTTCTGACATGATTTTATTCTCCGTGTACTATAATGTTTTTTATTTGGTGTGGAAGATGCCGTCGAAAAACTTCAGACGTGACGGAGAACGAAGTTTTTCCAAAGTTTTTACCTCAAGTTGTCTTATGCGCTCCCGTGTCAGGTCGAAATGCTGGCTTACTTCCACCAGTGTTTTTGGGGTATCTCCATCAAGACCGAAACGCATGATGATGATTTGCTGTTCACGTTCAGGCAGGGTACTCAAGGCTTCAAATAATTTTTCACGTACGACTTTGGAGGCTATGCCGTTTATCGGATCGGAGTCTTCATCGCTGATGACACTTTCCAAGGTGGAAGTCTCTTCGCCACCATCTCCGCCAATCGGAGCCTGAAGCGAGAGTGGTTGTCTTGCCATTTTTCTTATGGCGCTGACTCTTGAAACGGGCATTTCCAGCCTTGCGGCAAGGTCTTCAATAGTGGGTTCTTTGCCAAACTCCTGAATGAAGCGTTGCTCTTCGCTGTTGATAGTATTGATGGTGTTAATCATGTGAATAGGGATTCTTATGACCCGCGACTGGTCGGCAATAGAACGGTTGATAGATTGTTTTATCCACCATGTGGCATATGTACAGAAGCGGTGCCCCAGGCGATAATCAAATTTTTCCAACGCCCGCATCAGTCCGATATTGCCCTCCTGGATCAGGTCGGTCAGCGGCAGTCCGCGATTCTGATACTTTTTCGCGATGCTGACGACCAGGCGGAGATTGGCTTCAAGCATCTGTTTACGACAGGCTTCCATCTGGCGGCGTTTCTGCTCCATTGAGCGAACCAATTTCAGAAAGACATCCAGATTCATCAGTAGCTTATTTTCCAAAGTCGGCTTATCATCGATTTCCGAGGTTTTAAATTTTTCGCGATATACCCGGCTCACGTCGGCGGAGGAGAAGCCGGCGTAATCCATCGCGACGTCATACCATTTTATGACAAAGTCATTTGACATGGGAAATTCCAGCAGAAGTTCAACAGCCTGACTGCGGTATTGTTCAAGTTGAGTGGATTGTTCTTCCCAGGCTGAGAGTAATTGTTTATGGGCGGCGGCTATACGTAATTCCCATTCTCTCTTTTTCAGGATAAAGCTTTCCGGGGTAAGAAGTTTGTCGTCATGCATGAGTGATGACGGCGGGAAAAAATTATCGACATTATCCACTGTACACTTACGCAGCAGTCGCAGATGTTCCGGTAGGACGAAGCCAAGCTGATAGACATGTTTTCTGAGTTCCATCGCGAACTCTCCGATCACGCAGGTCAGCTCCAGTTGTTCTTCTTGATTTAAAAGTTTGCTCTGGCTGATCTGGCGAAGATATATCTTCAGCGAATCAATATGTTCCGTGTCCAAGCGGACTGCGGGTTCTTCATTGTCGAACTGCAACATTGTGTACTTGCGTCTCCTGATACGTTTAAGAGAATATAATACCGGTTTGAAGACAAAACAAGTTTCAAGTCTGCGAATTATGACATTGTCCGGCTCATAAAGTCATAAGCCGTATTTGTTTTATTGTCGTCTCCGCCATTTTCCAGGAGGTGTGCCGCTATTTTTTTTAAACCAGTTGATAAAGTATTTCAGGCTTGAAAAGCCGGTACGCCTGGCGATGGATTCGAGGGACATAGCACTGGAGGCAAGCAATTCACATGCCCGCATGTAACGCAGGGCGTCAATCCGGGCGTGAGCGGTGAAACCTGTTTCAGTTTTAAACGCGCGGTTCAGCGTGGTACGGTCGATGTTCATATGCGCGGCGAGTTCGCTGACATTACATTTGAAGTCGGGCATGGTTTCAAGATAATCCAATGCCTGTGCCACGAGTGTGCGGTAACAGGTTGAATCCGGGGCGTCGCCGCAGTGAGGTTCTTTGCCAACGGCGTTGACAAGTTCAAACAGCAAGACAAGCATTCCAGACGCGGAACGGTCGGCATCAGCCATAT
>JAFGXT010000138.1 GCA_016936495.1 Victivallales bacterium | reverse complement strand
TTCAGGTGGCACTTGAATTGATGGTCGTCCGATGCTTTTTCAAAATGATCGATCTCGATGTGGGAAAACTCCATAAGGTAATGCATGACAAATGAATGGGTGCTCCGGCACATGATACTTTCCTCCGTTTCCGTTTCCGTTTTTGTTTGTTGTATTTGTTAAAACAAACGCCACGCGAAAAGTATCCGCATATAAAAAAAGAGCGGGAGTCTTTCCGCATCTAATAGAGGCACCACCATAGGCCTATGCACGAATGAAGAAAGAACTCCCGCAAAATATATAATCGGGGAAATACAACTCTCCCCCGAGTTTATATAATGCGAGAGTAACTCTCAACGCCGTTTCGTGCATAAAAATTTGGTGGATTTTCTATTAGAAACGTTTGTTGAAAGCCACTATCAATGACTTAATATAATTTTATAAATAATTTTTTATCTTACTCTGACTTTTACCTCTTTATGAGTTAAACATACAAACAATATACCGTACTTTTTCCCCCGTGCAATTTTGGAAGTCCACAAAATACACAAAAGGACACAAAAAAACGGTCAGGCATCAGTCCGCATGCCGCTGCACAGCGGCAAATTGTATCTGACCTTGTTGCGTTTAAGTCTGGCAATGCAGAATTTTTAATACCGCTTATTTCTGTTTTTTTGCGTTGTTAATGCTACCGATGTCATAGCCGCCGCTGAATTGCAACAAGGTTATTATCAGCATGAACGCGAGTGCTTGAATCACTACGATGACCGAAGTTTTAATGTCAGCCCACATCAGCGGCAGCACTCCCAGTCCGATAACAAAGGTAAGCATATGTACCATCAGCACCGCGCGTTTGCGGCTCATGCCCATTTTCACAAAGCGGTGTGAAATGTGATTGTGATCGCCAATATATATGGGTTTTTTGTGGTAAAGTCTTATTAATACTACTGTTACCGCGTCGAATAGCGGTATAGCCAGGATAAACAGTGGAATCAGAAAAGTCAGCTTTGTCGAAGATACTTCCGGCACGTAATAGGACGCTCCCGCGCTTAGTACCGCCAGGGAGTATCCCAGAAAATGACTGCCGGAATCGCCCATGAATATCGATGCCGGGTGGTGATTAAAAAACCAGAAGCCGACTGTACATCCCGTGCCTGCCGCGCCCAGTGCCGCGATGAAATGTTGTCCGCCGATGACCGCCACCACCGTAAGCAGGCACATCGCGATAGCGGCGATGCCGACCGCCAGTCCGTCCATGTTATCAAGGAAATTCAAGGCGTTGATGATGGTGAGTATCCACAGGATAGAAATGACCCAGGACAATGCTTCACAGTCGATGAACAATGTTATACGTATTCCACCGAGCCATACGGCGATGATGGCGGCGCAGAGCTGTCCGCCGAACTTGACCTTCGCGCTAAGTTTGTAATAATCATCCACAAACCCGGTCAGTGTGGCGATCAACGCTCCGGCAAAAAGGAATATCAGCCGCGTGGATACTTGGGATATACCTGAAAAATGTCTGCTTACCGATTCATCCATATTCACCGCGTGCATGGACAGACCGGCAAAGATACATACGCTTATGGTCATCACCCAGGCGGTAAACATGGCGACGCCGCCGAGTACGGGCGTGGCTTTGTCGTGGCGATTGTGTGTATCAGCCATCGGCGTATCCATAAATCCGGTGCGACGGGCGAGTTTTTCAAATACCGGGGTTATTACGAGAGAGAATATTGCCGCGAGCACAAAGATTATCAGATAGATTTGCCACCATACCATATTTTATTATCCTTTGACAATTGTTAATTACCGGATTTCAGTTTATATTATAGCAGATATGGCGCGGATTTAAAACTGTTCGGCGCTGGATTTGACATTTTAAGCATAAAATAACGGTAAATAACATCATGTCGGAAAAATATTTATTTGGTCCGGTGCCCTCGCGACGACTGGGCATATCGCTGGGAGTCGATCTGATCCCGCATAAGACCTGTTCGCTGGACTGCGTTTATTGTGAAGCGGGAGATACTACCGATCTGCTTACGGAACGTCGTGAATATGTTCCCATTGCCGAAGTAATCGCGGAGCTTGACCGTTATCTTGCCGCTAAGCCGGAACTGGATTTTATCACTTTTTCCGGAGCGGGCGAGCCTACGCTCAACAGTGGAGTCGGCAAAGTGGTGGAATTCATCAAGACGAATTATCCGCAATACAAGCTGTGTATGTTGACCAACGCCACCTTATTCAACGATGAACAACTGGTAAATGAACTTGCGGGCGTAGATTTGGTCATTCCCTCGCTCGACGCCTCGAACGAAGAGCAATACCGCCGTATAAACCGCCCATGTCCCGGATTGACTTTTGACGCGCTGGTGGATGGGCTGGTGAAGTTTCGTCATGCTTTTACAGGTGCCTACTGGCTGGAGTTGTTCGTGGTTCCCGGCGTCAATGATTCAGATGACTCCATCAGTCGTTTCGCGGATATAATCGGGCGGATAGCTCCAGATAAAGTACAGTTGAATACTCTTGACCGTCCCGGTTGCGTAGACTGGATAAAGCCGGCGCCGGAAGAGACGCTTATGCGGTTTATTCACGGGCTGGAGCATATTGTCCCGGTCGAATCTGTAGGGCGTTTCAAATATCGGAGTTATGATGAAACGGACAAGCCTGACGAGGAGCTGGAACAACGTATTATGGAGATGGTTTCGCGCCGTCCCGCCACGCTTGCCGATCTATGTTTATCCCTGGCGGTGAACGAACAACATCTCAGCCGTCTGACCTCGGCGATGGTCGAACAGAAGCGGCTGGCGATAAGCAGAAGCGCGCGCGGCAAGTTTTTTACTTTTGTGAATGCGAACGTTTAGGTTTTGGCTTTCGGGCTGGTCTGCTTTTTTTCGCATTTCCACGTGCTTTTCCGGCTGAAGCTGTACGCTGCGACTTTGCCGGAATTCTGAGCATTTTTGTTTTGAGGATAAACCAGCCGGACAGCCCCCAGAGTATGGCAAAAGAATACAGAAAATTCCGGCTGCGTATTTGCATAAAAGTTATTATCCCGGGGATGGCCTTATTTATATCGCTCATGGCTGATTGCATGAGGCTTGCCAGAGACAGCGCGGCGCCGAAT
>JAFGXT010000137.1 GCA_016936495.1 Victivallales bacterium | reverse complement strand
GCCGGTGCCATGTAATATTGGTTTTATTTATATTTCGTTCATCTCCATTACTGTTACAAATATTGATATGACTACCATAAAAATTATTGCCGCCAGGATAATTATCACTGCCGGTTCAAATAATGCCAGTAGTCTTTTGATTTTCACTTTAATATTTTTTTCCTGTTCGTCGGCAACGCGATCGAGCATTTGACCAATATTGCCGGATTCTTCGCCGACCTGTATCATCTGTATCGCCATCATGGGCATGTGCTGACTTTTTTTCAATGACGCGGAGAGTTTGGCGCCACCGCGCAAATCGGAATCGACTCTTGCGAAACCGGCGGATATTATGCCGTTTTGAATTACTCTGACGGAAATTTTTACCGATTGCAACAGATGCACGTGATTTTGCAACAGTATCGCCATGGTTCTGATGAAGCGGGAGATCTCAATCGCCTGAACGAGTTCTCCGGTAATAGGAAATTTCAGCAGGAGTTTATCCCATACGTCTTTTGCTTTGCCGCCCTGGGCTACCCGGTTGAAAAATATGCACAATCCGATGATCAGCAGAGGCCATATCCACCACATTCCGATAAAGGCGTCGCTGATATTCATCATGATTTTAGTGGGTAAAGGCAGCTCGCGTCCCATGTTCAGAAATATTTTGGAAAAGCGCGGAATAAGCACCGTCAGCAGCAGTACGATCACTCCAAAGGTAACACTCATAATAATAGCCGGATAGATCATGCTGGTGATGACAAAATCCCGCAATTCGCGGCTGTCATTCAGGAAACGTTGAAGCTCGCGCATGACTTCGGTCAGGCATCCGGTGGCTTCCCCGGTCTCCACTAAATTGGCGTAAATACGCGGAAAGCGGTCACCCTGATTACGAATCAGATCGGAAAATTTTCTGCCCTCATGCAGTCCCCGGCGCAGTGAATTCACCACGTCCTGACCGGTGGGATTATCATCCATTCCTCCCGCTATGATACTCAGGGCACGTTCAAGCTGGATATGAGCGGCGAGCAGTGGAGTCAGGCGGTTGGTGAACTCATAGACATTGAAGCGTTTTTTCAGTTTCAACGACAATCCGGAGGCGTCGCCGGAGCTGGTTTCGCCATAGCAGCGCAAGGGCGTAAGGTTGCGTCCGCGCAGACGGTTAAGGGCGTCATCCGGCGTATCTCCTTCAATGAGGAGTTGCATGACTTTTCCATCTTTATCGGAAACTTTATATTTGTAAAGTGCCATAGTTTTTTTCTCAACTGAAATTCATCGCGGCGCGTTTGACTTCCGCTTCGGTGGTGAGGTTTTGGGCGACTTTTTTCATGCCGTCGTCCACCAGCGGTCTCATACCTTTTTTCATGGCGATGGCGGCGATTTCCGAGCTGGAAGCGTTGCGGGATATGGCGCTTCTTATTTCATCATCCACCAGCATAAGCTCAAATATTCCCATTCGACCATGGAATCCGGTGCCGTTGCATTCGCGACATTTGTTGCCGGTTCTGGTGTAATCAATGCCGGAACCTTCACAATGCAGACATATTTTTCTCACCAGGCGTTGCGACAGCACACCGTAGAGCGCCGACGCCAGCAGGAAACCTTCAACGCCCATGTCAATCATCCGGCTGACGGCTCCCGGGGCGTCGTTGGTATGTAAAGTACTCAGGACAAGGTGCCCGGTGAGCGCGGCGTTTACCGCGATGTCGGCGGTTTCGCGGTCGCGTATTTCCCCGACGAGTATGACGTCGGGATCCTGACGCACAATACTTCTAAGTCCGTTGGCGAAGGTAAGTCCTATCTGGGCGTTGACCTGCATTTGTGACAGCCGGTCGATGCGATATTCGACCGGGTCTTCAATGGTGATAATCTTTTTCTTGAAGTCGTTAAGCATAGTGATGACGCTGTACAACGTGGTGGTTTTGCCGCTTCCGGTAGGACCGACCACCAGGATAATGCCGTGAGGAATTTTCACGAGCTGTTCAAAATCGTCACGAACATCGTCGCTCATGCCCACATTGCCAAGATCAAACGATACGCTGTCCTTGCGCAACAGGCGCAACACGATACTTTCGCCGTTCATGGTGGGAATGGTACTGATACGTATGTCCATGTTGTTCCTGCCGAGCTGGATATTGGTTCGTCCATCCTGCGGCAAACGGCTTTCGGCGATATTCAGTCCGCCGACAAGTTTGATGCGCGACGCCACAGCCGGGTACTGCGACAGCGGGCAGCTGGTGTATTCATGCAAAATCCCGTCGATGCGGAATCTGATCACCAGTCTTTCCTCTTCCGGCTCCACATGAATATCACTGGCGCGTTGTTCGGCGGCTCGCGTAAACATCTCGTTCACCAGCCGTACGATTTTAGCTTCACTGGCAAGGTTTCGCAAGGTAGTCTCATCTTCACCCGCAAGCTCGGGGTCGTCCTCAGCGTCCGACGAAGAGTTGTATACATCATTAATCAGCCGCTCGATCACGCTGCGTCGCGCTAGACGGAAATCAGTCCTTAAATTCAGACCGTGCTGGAACATATACTGATGACGGGCAAGGGAATAGGGATCGCACACCAGCAGTTCAACGGAATCATCGTCGCAGGAATACGGTATGCAGCACCAGGAATTCAGGTAGTCTATGGATACCCCCTTGAAGGGCTGAGGAATGCGTATGTCATCTTCATCGAGCTGTTCAAAAGCCACCGCTCCGGCGTAAATGTTGAGCAGATCCTGTTCTGAGACAACACCTTTGGCACACAATCCCCAATCCAATGCGGCGCGATCGTCTCCGGCGCATCTGTCTTTATAAGCAGGATGAACCCGACTGAGTTTATCTTCTATAAAGGATAAATCTACTCTCCCCATGTTTTTTTATCCTCTTTCTCTCTGTTTTTTTCGAGTCGGTTCTCAAATTTATCGATTTCCTTTACTGCCTGGCTGTAGCTGCGGATGAGTTCTTCCAGCCGGGTTTCCTCTCTGATTATCGTGGCGGTAATGAGCAGCAGTATCTCGGTACGCTCATAGGTCATGCTCGAATCGCCGATAAGCCAGTTCAATATGGGAATCTCCGCCAGATATGGAATAGAGTTCAGCTTGCTGTCATGTTTTTCTTTGATAAGACCGCCCATAATCAGGGTGCGCCCGTCGTGCAACGTCAACGTAGTGCTCAAGACACTCTCTTTTATAGTAGGTGTGTCGGCGGCTTTGGCGGTTTCCATTACATCGGAGATGGTCTGTTCCAGGGACATGGAAATCTG
>JAFGXT010000136.1 GCA_016936495.1 Victivallales bacterium | reverse complement strand
TACTGAACGCCCCCAGCATCGCCGATACCGCCACGCCCGCCAATATCAGACGTACCGGGCTTACTCCACGTTTCCACGCCAGCAGATACACCGTTACCGCCGTTGCCAGCGCCCCGAAAAATGCCGCCGGAACTAAAAGAAAACTGTATTCCGGTAACGCCAGCATCACCAGTATTCCGCCGAGCCCGCCGCCGGCGGAAACCCCGATTATACCCGGCGACGCCAGCGGATTGCGCATCACTCCCTGAAGAATAGCGCCCGACGCCGCGAAGCATCCGCCGACCATCGCTCCCAACAGTATGCGGGGCAGACGAATATTATACAATATTTGAAAATGTACGCCCTCCGTCTCATTCCATAAGACGGAAATTATATCTTTTAAAGACATCTTTAACGCACCCAGGCGTAAACTGATCAACATCGCCGTCGCCAGCAACAGCATCAGCAGGACTATTACCGACAATCTGCCGTATCTTGTCCTGAGCTTTGCTCTTATACTCATAAGCTGAACTCCGCTTCAGGATACAGCAATTCCGCCATATACTTGAATGACCGGGGATAATCCGGACCGGGAATGTATAAAAACAGTTCCGAAGGCAGGAAATGCACCCGCTTGTTTTTCGCCGCGCTCATAGATTGCCATGCCGGTTGCGATGTTACTTCACGTCTGAACTTCTCCCGCAAGCCTTCGGCGTTGCCCATAGTAACAATAACGATCACGTCGGGATTGTCCAACAGCAGTTGTTCATAACGAAAATTCCCCCTGGCGGCATTGGTGTCTTTTACGATGTTTTTCGCTCCGAGCATGTCCACGATCATTCCGGTATTCGCCTGTGCCGATTCTAGAGAAAACCCGGAAGCGGAGGCGAAAACGACGGCGCAAGTCGGCGGTTTCAATTGTTTTGCCTGATCACATATCCGGCTTACCTGTGCTTTTATTTTTCGCACTTCCGGCACGTCATTGACTGTTTTACCGTTGATACGGCAGAACAGATCAAGTAATTCATAAAAATCTTTATAGTTGTCGTATTTCACACTCAGGGTACTGACGCCGGAACTCCTTAATAATTCCGCCGCCATGCGATGCCGCTGTACCTTGGCGATAAGCAGCACCAGATCGGGATTGAGCATGAGGATTTTTTCCAGATCAGGGCTGGTGGCGGAACCGATTCTCGGCAGTTTAAGCATACTTTCCGGCAGGGCGTCTTTCAAGACTGTAGGAACACCGACCGCGGCGCCGCCCGCCAGATCCCAAATCTTAGTCAGTGAGCCATAAGCCACGATCGCACGCTTAGGTTTCAACGGCACTTTCACCTCTAACCCGTCCACCTGACGGTAAGTCAGCGCTTCAGGAGTCTGACTGATTATTTTTCCTGCGCCAAAAATTTTTCCCGCAATAAAAACAAGAAGCATTATATATAGATATTTTTTCATGATATGATTTTCTCCTGATAATACACTTTCGCCGCCGTCGTCATCAGAGATGACGCGACTTTAGCGCAGTCAAAACGTCCGCGCGCCGTAAGCAGGCGGCTGTTATAACTTTCAGCGTAAAAATAGCCTTCGCGCTCCAATTGTTCAAGCGCGCTTTCCAGTTCTGCACGTACGCGCTCGCGGATTTGTCTCGGAGCGGCGGGAATACACAGTTCAAGGTTCAGGTTCATACGACAGTTAAGCTGTCCGCTTATTTTAGCGGCAAGCGGAAAATCCGCCGGAAAAACTCCCGCTGAAGCAAGTGGTTTACATCCGCTTTCGATCATGCTTTTATAATCTTTGAAATTTCCGCTCTGTTTGAATTTGAATTTGCCGAGCCGTCCTCCGGCGTTCATGCCAAAAGGCAGGCAAGGTACTTTCCAGGCGGAAATCTCATTATGCAGATTACGTTCACGGGGATGAAACGAAAAGTGTTTGAACGATATGCGTTTAGCTCCCGCCGCGCTCATGCGCTCTTCGCAGAGTTTAAACAGTTCAAAACAAGTTTCATCGTCCGGCAGTTCCGGCATTTTGTCCGCCTTGATCGCACGCGCCAGTTCCAGTCGCTCATGCAGGTGCATACGGTAAAAGGAAAATCCCGAAAGCGCCGTATCATTAAGCATGGTTTCCAGATCATTCAACAGCATAGCCGCCGTCTGTCCCGGCAATCCATAGATAATATCCGCTGTTACTGAAGCGTGATTGCATGACGTCAGACGCGAAAGGGTCTCCAGAACGGTTTTGCGCGCCGAGGTACGCCCAAGCTTACGCCGCAAAGTCGTATCAAAGGTCTGGACTCCCAGCGAAAAACGGTTGACGCCGTTGTCCACCGCCGCCGATATTTTTGCATCGTCGAGCCCGTCGATACGTGATTCCAACGTTATCTCACAATCAGAACTGAGCTTGAAATGGCGATGCAGTGTTCGCAACAACAACGCGATCTCATCCGGGGTCATATCACTGGGCGTGCCGCCGCCGAAATAAATGCTGTTCACGGGAGCTGATTGAAACTCCTGTCCCCATTGGGACAACTCATTCGCCAGCACTTTCACATACTCATTACGTTCCTGATCGTTCGCTGAACCATAGTAAAAGGGGCAGAAAGTGCAGCGGCTCCGGCAGAAAGGCATATGTATATAAAGTATGCGGCCACCGGTAGATCCTTGATCAGCACCCAGTGCTTCAGCCCATGCCATCTGCGTATCCGCCACCGCTTCCGACGGGAACCCCATCATGGAGCGAGCGGCGTTCATCTTGCGTCCCGGCTGACCGAAGCCAATTTTAACTCGTTGTTCTGTTGCCGGATAAAAGCCATAATCAGATTTTCTCCGCTGGCGGTCGGAACATGAACATAGAACAGATTCTTATCAAAGCGCGGTTGCCATACTTTCGCGCGGTCAAAACGTGGGGACTTGATCTGATCTAGAATTTTTTCCTGATCGCCGTAGCCATGCCCATCAAGTTTTATCATCAGAGGTCTGAGCTTTTCCATGCCGTTTTCGCTAAAAGCTTGATATGCTTTTTCGGCGGCGTTCAGCGCCATCCCCGACTCTGCTGCTGAAGCTTTGTCCAAACGGCTGATCTCCGGCTTTGACTTCGGCCAAAGAAAATATACAAGGGCAAAGATTACCAGTACTATAAGTATTATTATCTGTTTCATGATGATACCAATCCTATAAATTCCATGGATCCCACAATGCGTTATCCTGTTCCCCGATACTGCCAATGGTATAAGTCGCCGCCAGCGCGGGTTTATTACTATTCAGTCGAGTCGGACGCTCAGAAGTAACATGTCCGTCCACCCATGCCACACTACCAAGGCGGTTGTGCCGGAAATGGATGTTGTCACGACGGGTAACTGCACTGCCAAACACAATTTTATAAGTTCCATCCGCACTGCCATATGGAGTATAATGCGGATATATAGCCACGGCTCCAGTGATAACGTCTTTAGTAGTGTCAACGCAGTCGGCAAAAGCGATAGTTTCCGACGGAGCGGCTATTTTGGTCGGTGGCATACCCGCGCCGGAACCTAGTGTTGAGGGAGAAACATTGGTCAGGTAAGTCCAGGATGCTACCCCGTAATAGTTATAACCGTAACCCGCGCCGCCCGAGACTGCGGTAATATCAACAGGAAGTTTCCAATCCGGGCACACCAGTACTTTGCCGCTGACACCATATGAAGTCATAAAACCTTCCCCGGTGAAATCATAAAGTTTTGCCACACCGTCGTAATCTCCGCACCAGCGCATACCCGCACCACCCATACCGGCATCTTTCAACTGGTAAGGCGCATAGTAGCGGTAGTCCACTGAATAGCTTACGTTTGCCAATGCTATCTGTTTAAGATTACTGGTACAGGAGATGCCTTTGGCTTTTTCCCTGGCGTTCGCCAGCGCGGGCATTAGCATTCCGGCAAGAATGGCGATGATGGAGATGACGACAAGCAATTCGATGAGTGTGAACTGCTTACAACTTTGAGAATTGCATTTTTTCATTTTTGTTTTTCTATCCTTTGTGTTGCACGCACATTAGATGTTTATTCTCAAAACCGCGGGATCCGACTCATGCATTACTTTTCGCATTCACGGTTGCGTGACAGTTCCCGGTTTTCACGGGATTCACCGCTCTGATATTTTGAGATCAGGCATATAAAATACCGCTCATCACGTAAAACTCAATGTCCGTTGAAAATAAATCTTGACTTTTTTCGGCAAAGCTGTAAAATAATATTATTGACCGGTCAATGAAAGGTATAAAAATGACGAAGCATGATATGTTACGCGAGCAGTTGCGCGAGCGTTTATTGGGAACAGAAGACAGTTTACTACCGTCGCGGGCGGAGTTGGCGTCGAGTTTCGGGGTGTCTCCTGCGACGGTGTCGAATGTCTTGCGTGAGCTGAAAGATGAAGGGTGGATACGAACGGTTCCCGGTAAGGGAAGTTTTATAGTCGGAAGCCGATTGAGTGCGGACAGGAAATTGGTGGTGGGTCTGACGGGGTCATATTTTGCCTCCGGTGATCATACGCAGAGTGATACGCTGGTGTACGCGTTAATGCAGGGCATTCAGAAAGCGGCGCGTGAGGAATCCTGTTCGCTGACCATGCTGCCATATGAGGATGGACGTTGTGATCTGGAAATGACGCGTTCGATGAAACTGAACGGATTGCTCATCGCCGGAGGTATTTCCGAATCCGAGCAGATGCGCATAGCCCGCAGCGGGATTCCGACAATACTGGCAAACTATCCGGCGACGCCTGCGCCGATTCTGCCCTTTTGCGATCACGACAACGCCGGGGCACTGGCGGAAACCATACGCATGATGCAAATTCGCGGGCGGAAACGTATAGCTTTTATTACGCTGGGCTCGCATTCGGTGCCGGGATACGGACGCTGGTTAAGAGAACGTTTTATAATCGCGTTAGTGAACGCGGAGCTTGAATTCTCGCCGCAACGTTACTGCTGTTTGAGCGCCAGCGGAAATCATGAAGCAGAATCACGCGCGGCGGTAAGTGCATTGTTTGAGCATGAAACTCCGCCTGACGGGATAATCTGCTGGAATCAGCATATGTTAAAAGGGGTATTGGCGACGGTGCCGGACAATGTTTCAGTGGCGGCGGCGTGTGCCTCCGACGATAACGGTTGCGGAAGTATGTTTGTGGCTTCCGGCAGGGACTTGGGCGAGTCATTGCTGAAAGCGTTACGGCGGCGTCTTGACGATCCGTGCGCGAATGTATCGGGTTTTGTGAAACTCAGGTTTATTGATGGCGGAAGTATTTAATAAAAAGGTATTGCAGTTGTTATGAATGATATTTTCAATGAACATAAATTAAGGGGCAGTCATGATCTGTCGCTACCGCAGTGGGGGCCTTATTCAAAAAAGTATTTTGGCATATCGCATCTTGCCGACGCCGGACGTGGATTCAGGTTTGACGTATCACTGATACCGGGGCTGTACCGTCGCGACGTATTGATCCCGGATGTGCTGAAAGAGTCGGGTTACACGCCCTGGGAGGTCTCAGCCGATCTGGAATATTATGCGTATCGTCAGCAGATAATTTATCGTGACAAGATATATTCTCAGGTGAGTTTCAGCCGTATCAGTGATGAATTCCGGTTGATACGCTGCGAGACGTTCAATTGTACGGAAACCCCGGTGAGTATGGCGTTTCACCTGCTGTCGATGCTGGAATTCCCTGGAGCATCTCCATATGAGGTGGTATTACCACCCGGCGCGGAATGGGTGGACGCGGTCGATAACAGTAGTTTGAAGTTCGCAACGCCGCGTCATGACGACGCTCTGGTATGGGATGGATTGCGTCGGGGTGAGATGTTTGACGCCGGAACGGTCGGAGGATATTGCATCGGTAAAGATTTCGGTCTTGAGCGCGGCGATGCCATCTGTTTTAAGATAAGCCCGACGGCAGCTGGCAGCATCACTTTGCGTTATATGCTTCCTGATGGCGAAACTCTGACTTTCGACCTGAGCGGAGCCGCCGAAGGCACAATACAACTGCACGGTTCTGGTAAATATGAGAGCGTTGTAATCTATACCGGATCGCTTTCCGATACGGAACTATGGCTGATGTCTAATGGCGGCGCGGCGATACGTCTGGATGGTATAGCCGTTAGCGCGGCGGAAGACGCGAACAAAATAATCTTCCGTAACTGTGACTGGAGCAATGAACCGATACACGAGCCGGGTCCGATGGAAAATTCCGTACTGGTCGGCTTTAAAGATATTGCGCATAAATATCTGTTATGGTGGGACGACGCGTCTGGCGTCAGCCGTAAATATCAGGTTGAAAGCGTCAGAGACACGTTGCTGTATAACGACGCGGTACACCAGCATTTTATGCGTAATATCAATAATGGTGACAAGGAACGCTGTACGGATATTACCGTGCAACCGGTAACATTGCTTCCCGGCGGCTCCCGGGTAAATTATTTTGTTGTTGGCAGCGGAAGCGCGGAAACCTTTGCCGGGCTGGATCTGTCCACTGCCGCATTGGAGGAGATATACTGCCGTGGAGCGGCTTCGGCGTATCGTCCGGCGACCACGGAATCAGGAGAAAAATATTTATTCAGCCAACAGCTTATGAACGCGGTGGTAATGTCCAATGTAGTGTATCCGGTTTATACCCGCAGAAGTTTCATTCGTCATCATACTCCGGGACGCTGCTGGAACAGTCTATACACCTGGGACTCGGGATTTATCGGACTGGGACTTCTGGAAATAGACCTAGAGCGGGCGATCGAAAACCTTAACGCGTATGTAACCGAACCCGGCGACGCCGAGGCGGCGTTTATACATCACGGTTCCCCGGTGCCGGTACAGCATTACCTGCTGCTGGAACTGTGGAACAGAACTCAGGACAAAAATCTGTTAAGTTATTTTTATCCTCGTCTGCGGCAGTATTACAATTTTCTGGCGGGACATGCTCCCGGCTCATCCACCGGAGAACTCAAATCCGGACTGCTTAAGACCTGGGAATATTTTTATAATTCCGGCGGCTGGGATGATTATCCGCCTCAGTTGGAGTTACATCATGGTTGCCGTCAGGAACTGGAAAAAGTTACTCCGGTGATAAGTTCGGCAATGGCGATAAGGGTGGCGAAAATCCTCTGCCGTGCCGCGCGGGAACTTGATTTTGACGCCGATATACCCGGTTATGAACAGGACATAAATACGTTGTCTTCCGCCTTGAACAAGTACTCATGGGATGTCGACGCCGGATACTACAGCTATGTAAGGCATGATGAAAATGGAGACGCACTGGAGTTCTACCGGCATAGCTCCGGCGCAAACTATAACATGGGCATGGACGGGATATCTCCGTTGATAGCCGGGATATGCACAGAAGAGCAGAAACAACTTATGTTTGAGCGCCTGGCGTCGGAAAAACATTTTATGACGCCAACCGGCTTGTCCACCGTTGATCTGTCCGCGCCTTACTATCGCCGTGACGGCTACTGGAATGGTTCGGTATGGATGCCGCATCAATGGTTTTACTGGAAGACCGCGCTCAACGAGGGACGCGGCGAGCTGGCATGGAAAATCGCCAATACCGCGCTGGAAATATGGCGTCGGGAGGTGGCGGACAGTTATTACTGTTTTGAGCATTTCACCATTGAATCCGGTCGCGGCGGGGGTTGGCATCACTTCGGTGGCTTGTCCGCTCCGATACTATCCTGGTTCGGCGCGTATTATTGTCCGGGAAGATTGAGCGGCGGTTTCGATTTGTGGGTGGAATCGGAAAACCATGCTGACGGCGCTTATGAATATCATCTAAGCATTGGCGGCACTGCCGGAGCAAAAAGCACGGTATTGCTGGTAACAGGCGGAACTGATGCTTTCAACGCCACTTACAGCGGCGGGGAATTGACGTCGCGTCGTGGTGGAGCCGGGGTGCTGGAGATTACTTTGCCTCAGGATTCAACAGGAGTGCTGAAAGTCTTCGCTGATTCTGAAGGTATTTAGCCTTGTTGTGTTTGGGTTTTTCATTTTTCAATGTTATATTTGGAGGAAATGGAAAACACCGGATATGAAATAAGGTTATCATACAATATGGCGGAAGATGGTTTTAAAGGAAATGTAGCGGTTATTGGACTTGGTCTGCTGGGGGCTTCTCTGGCGATGGCGCTTAAAGACCGTAAAGTCAAGGTGAGCGGCTGGGCGCGCAGAAATGAAGTCAGGCAGTGGGCTTTGGATAAGGGCGTGATAGACTATAGCGCCGATGACGTCGGTGAGGTCTTGAGGCAAGCTGATATAACGGTTATCTGCCTGCCCATCCCGGAAATAATAAATTTCATACAAAAGCACGCGAATTGCTGGAAAGCCGGAGCGGTGGTCAGCGATGTGGGTAGCGTAAAACAGGTCATCGTCGCCGCCGGGGAAACGGCGCTTAAAAACAGCGGCGTTTGTTTTGTCGGCGCGCACCCGATGGCGGGTACAGAAAAATCCGGACCGGAAAATGCTTTTCCAGAACTCTACGACAATTCCGAAGTGCTCATAACCCCCACGGAAAACACCGACGCCACGGCTTTGGAAAAACTTTCCGCCATGTGGCGACTGATAGGTTCCCGCGTAAATATTCTCAGTCCGGCGGCGCATGACGAACTTGTGGCGTATACCAGCCATATCCCCCATGTGATGTCTCTAGCTTTGACCCAGACCGTACTTGAGTGCGATGACGAACAAACCCGCGCACGGCGTTATTCCGGTTGCGCGTCGGGATTCCGCGATACTTCCCGGATAAGTTCCTCATCTCCCCGGATGTGGCGCGAAATAATTGAACACAATCAAACGGCGGTGCTGGAAGGCGTCAAACAAGCGGAGAAAAACTATCGGCGCCTGGCGGAAATAATCGAACGCGGTGATTTCGCCGCTCTTGAAGCTGAATTCGTCCGTGGTAAAGAACTGCGCGACGGCTGGCTCGAATATAAGAATAAACAAACGGGACGCGACTGACGCCCCGCGCTAAATATGTAAAGGTCTTACAATGAATGCAATTGACATAAAAAACGCCACCGTGCGTTATGGAACTTATCATGCTCTGAAGAATTTTAACTGGCAGGTGAAAACAGGAGAACACTGGTTTATTCTGGGCTCCAACGGCGCAGGCAAAACCACTTTGGTAAAAATGCTCATGGGCATGAAATGGCCGCTCTTCGGAGCGGAAATAAACGTGCTCGGCTGCCGATTCGGACACGCCAATCTGGTGGAAATGCGCAAACGCATCGCCTGGATGAGCCCCTTTCTGCTCAAATGGACTTCCCCGGAGACCAGCTCCATGGAAGTTATAATCTCCGGCGTTGACGCGACAATGGGCATGCTCCGCGACCCGGAACCGGAGGAGATCAGCCGCGCCGAAAAACTCATGTCAGAATTCAACTGTCTGAAACTGGCGACGCATAAGTTTGAGACCCTCTCGTCCGGCGAACAACTCAAAGTGCTTATCTGCCGTGCCCTTATCTCATCACCGGAATTGCTCATCTTTGACGAAGCCTGTGTGCACCTGGACATGAAAAGCCGTGAACACCTGCTTGATTGCATAAACGAGATGGCACGGCGCGAAAACTCCCCCACTATCGTTTTTATTACTCAACGCATTGAGGACATCACCGAGGTTTTCACCAAAGGCATGATTATAAAAAACGGTGAGATCCTTGACGTCGGCTTACGCGAAGATATTTTGACTGAAGGCAACCTTTCGCGTACCTTTGATATGCCGCTGAAATTGCACAAAGTCCTTGATAACCGACTTTGGGCTACCCCTTATTAGTGCCTTTGGTTGAATACGGAAAAAGAAATAAAAATAAACTCTTTTTTTCTGTTTTGACGTAATGCTTTGATGTTGCGCCATGTTAGAGAAAAGTTAAAAAAATGTTAATGTTTTTTTTCGCAAATCTTTTGTTTTTTGATTTGCATATTAAGTAAAAATCATTATTTTGTGTATAGTCTCCCGCAGAGCAAGAGGCAAAGGCATGTTGACAAGTTGTTAATAACTTGTGGCGGCACTTCTCAGAAGTGCGTAAGTTGTTAGTTTTACTCTATATTATAACAACTTTGCCGGGTGAGTGTAAAAAAGTTAAGGAGCGTTGCTCCTAAAAAACTCATTTAAAGGTCAGTTGAGCTCAAAAAAGCAGTAGTAAATGGTTTCAGCTGTTAAGAGGATGAACTTTTCGTGGGCGGACTAAGAGGTTTTACCAGAAGATTATAAGTAAATTGCGGCAGTATTGCGTATGTATTGTTGATAACTGTTAATAACTTATTGACAAAGACGTGGCAAACACCAAATATAGAAGGGAAAATGATGCTCGAAAGTAACGGAATTACGCTTGGTGAATTGTGGGAAAGCACCATTCGTATATTGAAGAACGACCTGCACAGTGAGACTTTTAATCACTGGATCAAGCCGGTGGTTCCTATTGCCCTGAAAGATAATTCCGTAACATTGGGCGTTTCAGATGACTTTTTCGCGGACTGGCTCAAAGACACCTATGGCGACGCCATCAAAGCAGCACTGAAAAAATCTGCGGGCAGAGAGTTGATTATAAAATATGAATTCGGTCATCATCCGGAGGAAATCCATGATGTCGCGGAAACATCGGTAGCGGCGGAATCAGCCGTTGAAACGGCAATGCCGGTCGATGAAGTTCTGAAACCGAAAAAGCGCATGACCGCCAATGAAGAAAGAAACTTCAACGAGTGCAGCAGCAATCTGCTCAACCGTTATACTTTTGATAAATTTGTAGTGGGCGAGGAAAATCGTTATGCCTATGCGGCGGCGACTACGGCGGCGAAATCGCCGGGTGTGTATAATCCTCTATACATCTGGGGTGGTACCGGTATGGGCAAGACCCACCTGATCCAGGCGGTGGCACATGAAGTGTTGCGAAAAAAACCTAAGACCAAAGTCCAGTATGTTACCTGTGAGGAATTTCTGAACCGCTACGTGGATTCACTCGGAGCGAAGAAACATTCCGACTTCCGCAACTGGGTTAGAAATGTGGATATGCTGCTGGTCGATGACGTACATCAGCTGGCAAACAAAACTCAGCTTCAGGAAGAGTTTTTCAATACATTCAACGCTTTACATAACGTCAATAAACAAATTATTCTCACTTCCGATAAAGCGCCTTCAGAGATCAAGGGGCTTGAAGGTCGTCTGGTTTCCCGCTTTGAACAGGGAGTTACCATCGAAATGACCACTCCGTCTTTTGAAACACGTCTGGCTATCCTGAAAATGAAACAGGACGAGCATCTGATAAAACTTGAAGATGACGTTTTGCAATTTATCGCTGAACGCATTTCGGCTAGCATCCGGCGGCTTGAGGGCGCACTGTTACGTCTGGTGGCGTTCTCGTCAGTCGAGGGCAACCACAGGATCACGATCGACCGCGCCGAGGATCTGCTCAGAAATCTGCTGGAAGAGGAAAACGTATCTAGAAAAGTCTCGATTGAGAACATTCAGAAAGCAGTGGCGGAATATTTTGAGATAAGGGTATCGGATATATTGTCTACGAAACGCCCGAAGAACATAGCCGAACCACGTATGATCGCCATGTTCCTTAGCCGCAGACTTACCGAACGTTCATATCCGGAAATCGGCGAAGCGTTCGGCAAAAACCACGCCACCATTATGCATGCCGAAAAAACGGTGGTCAACCGTTGCGATAAAGACGAATCATTCAGAATGTCAGTTTCCGCCATCCAGCGTCAACTGCAATCCTGAAATACTAACATTACAGAGAATTGTAAAGGATACAGGCGTCGCACGCACCCTGACATTTGTCGCAATACTCATGAAATAAATGCAACACTCCCTGACGGCAGGCAGTATTGGATAATATCTCCGTTTTACTACGCTCAGGGAACCAGCGTTCACAGGCGATCTTGATGATACGATTGTCCTGAGTCGCGGGTAAAGTCATCCAAGCCGAACGCGCCAGCTCCATAAGATCCCCGTATAAATCATCTTTATCCATTCTGCCGAACACGTACAGAGACGGCAGCGCGACGTTCAAAGCCAATTCCAGCGCCTGTCCGCGTCCCAATACCGCGGCGCACCTGGAGGCTTGAGTGGTGAAGTTGATATAATTATCCCACAGTGGATCATTACCCGTAAAGGTGTCAATTATCAGATTTCTAAGTTCATCGGGATTACGCAAGCGGTCGCGTTTTGCGGCGAAAAAGCTCAACGGTCTGACGCCGGTTTTTTTCAACAGTAGCGACAGTGCCGCGATTCGGCGTTCGGGACTATTGTACGGACGAATGCCGGAGCGTACCCAGTTCAAAGGCGCGCCTCCGGATTTTCTGATGCCGCCCCAACGCGACCAGATGGAACAGACAAAATCTTTCATTTCCGGTTCCAGTCCGGCGGTTACAGGGTCAGGCAGCAAACCTGATTCGCCCCACAGCACGACCTCCGGCTGTTGCGAAATAATATCTTCGGGATAATCCATAAAACGCTCAAAGAGCTGCAAAAACGCCTGCTGGTTACGCTTGTACCCCAAGGCTTTGAACATCATCCGCAAACAGGCGCGGTCGGCGCCGTGATGCAGGCTCTCCTTCAGAATATCCTCTGATTTGAGCTGAAAACGAAAAAATCCGGCGGCATTAAGAAAGCCGCTGATACTGTCATTCGAAAGCGCGGAGAAAAACATCCCGCATTTACCTTTATGAAATTTCTCATCCGCGATATGACGTATTTTCAGGTCGGAAAATTTCAACGCCACAGGCAGGGATTCCGCCTTGTCTCCGGATAAATCATCGGTCTCCACCACGTGCAGAATCACATTGTCATAGCGGCGATCCAGATGATGCTTATGCGCAAACCAATCAGAGGAACGGTGATGTATCTCTATGTCTCCGCTTACACTTACATCGTTAATGACAAGCCGGGCATTCAGGAAATCCGGACCCGGCTCGACATTCCATGTACCAGTGGAAATAACTTTTATGCGATGATTGCCGCTTCCCCGGTATTCTGCATTCATATCAATATTATTCCAGAAGTGGTGCAGACGCACCTCGTAAACCGCTCTGGATTCAGACGCGGACAGCTGAGCCTTGAATTCATGAATATGAGTTTGCATTTTCCTTCCGGGTTGCTAAATTTATTATGCTATGCTATGATAACAGATAATCAAAAGTAGATATTTTCAAGCCGGAGAGAACATGAAAAAGATATTTTGCTTTATTTCATTGCTGGCGATGTGCTTATTAGCGGCGCGCTTACTGGCGGCGGAGGAAAATGGTCGGCAGCGGCGTATAACCCCTACAGTACAGGCGGTTGCCGGAGTACTCCAATCGGTGGTCAACTTAAGTACCGAAAAAGTCATGTCGGAATCCCGGAACGGTTCCGCCGACGTCTGGGAAAAGATGCCTGGCTTATCCTCGCAAGGAACCGGGACGCATACCGATTATTCCCTTGGCAGCGGCAGTATCATTGATAGTTCCGGACTGATTATAACCAGCGCTCACGTGGTCGAACGCGCCACCAGAATAACCGTTACACTATACGACGGCAGCCGCTTCCTGGCACAAAAACTCTCCAGCGACGAACTTAACGATATCGCTCTGCTCAAAATCATCGGCCTGCCGCTGGATAAGCTTATCATTCCCATAAAAATGGGAGCCCCCGGCGATCTGCTTCTGGGTGAAACCGTCATCGCGGTGGGCAACCCTTACGGACTTGGCAGCAGTATCTCGCGCGGCGTTCTCAGCGCGATCGGCAGAAAAGTTGTGTATAACGGCAAAGCAATTTTTAATGACATCCTCCAGACCGACGCCGCTGTGTATCCCGGTAACAGTGGCGGACCGCTGATAAATCTCAATGCCGAAATGATCGGCGTCAGTACCGCCATTCACCGCGAAGCCAAAGGCATCAGTTTCGCAATCCCCCTGCAAAGGGTGGAAAATACCGTCGCCGGATGGCTCATCCCCGAGAGATTCAGCAATGTTTCTTTGGGAATAATTCCCGGTAATGAACGGCTTAAGGATGGAAATGTTAGAATATTTCTTCAAGACGTAATACGCAACAGTCCGGCATGGGAAGCAGGACTTAGAGCTGGAATGAATATTGACGGATTTGATGATTTTAAACTGGATTCGGTCATGCCCCTGAGTTTGAGTTTGTGGAAATTAAAAAGCAATGAGCATATTACGTTGAACTTGAGCGATGGCACAGACGTCCGCCTGTCTCCTGAAGAGATAACCCTGAAAGATGGTAATCTTATCGCAGCCATGCGTCTGGGATTGGAAGTCAGAGAGCTCACTCCCCAACTGGCGCTGGCGTTGGATTATCCGTTTAAAGAAGGTGTGATAATCAGTTCTCCAGGGAAAAATTCCGCGCATGTCAGTCGTGGCGATCTGCTTATTCAGCTTGGCGACACTTCCATAAACAACTTTCAGGATATCGCCAGAGCTTTGCGTAATCTACATTACGGAGACAGTATCCCGGTGGTTACCGTGAGTGTAAAAAAGCATAACGATAATTATTATTTATCTAAAAAAATGTTTGTCTGTAAACTGAATTAAGCTGAAATTTTAATCAGGAAAGGTTGAAATCCCTAATGTGATGATTATAGTAGAATATGTTCGTTTCAAATTTCTTACTATTAAAAAATGGAGAAAACCATGAAAAAACTACTAGCCGCAGTATTCACCCTCGCCATAGGCAGCACAGTATTCGCCCAGCAGTTTAACGCCAGAGTTGACGTGTACGGCAATAAAGATCTAGTACTAAAACCGGTAGAAAAAGGTAGTCTGCGCAATATCAGTTGGGGAGCCGCAGAAAAAAGGAAATTCAGCATGACCGGGGCTTCCGCCAATCTCCCCAAAGACAAATGGACAAAAGTAACTTTTGCTTTCGTCCCGGAGCAGGATGGCAGCGTACGAATCAATCTTATGGGACAGTGGCGTAAAACAAAAGGCAAAAAGCAGATCGACCAGATGTGGATATATTTCAGTTCCGTATCAGTGGAAGGCGCGGACATCAAAAATGGCAATTTTTCTGAAGTAAAAAACGGTGTTCCTGTCGGCTGGAGTTGTGCTAAAGATCAATATGTTACCGAAGGCGTAGACTTTCCTGAAGGTAGCAAGGCGGCAGTAAAAGTATGGCATAATAAACGTTGCTCTCAGACTGTTACGGTGAAAGCCGGTCAAACTGTTACCATTACCGCATATGTAAGACCTGCGGAATACATTGAGGCGTCTGAGTAATATCAACGTCCGGTATTATATAAAACAAAAAACCAAACAGGAAAAGGGGAAATTATGAAAAAGATGCTTTTGACTTTAGCCGCAACAATGGTGGCAGCAGGATCAGTATGGGCTGAAAATGGAAAAATTGACCGTGAATATTGGGAAAGTCATTCAGGCGGTTTGAACGGCGTCAAGAAAAATATCGCGGAAGCTAAAGCCCCCACCGGTAGCGATACACTTGTTGCTTTTGAAGCTGTATCATGGAAAGACAGCAAGAAAAAAGCTAACTTCGCGGACAAGTACGGTCAGCGTGTGTTCGGCTTCCTTATTCCAGAAAAAAGCGGTGAATACATTTTCTGGGTTGCCGCTGATGATTCTGCAGAGTTAATGCTCAGCACCGATGAAAATCCGGCTAATGCCAAGCGTATTGCCCATACCAGTACGTGGACTTCCCCACGTCAATGGACTAAAAAACCAAGTCAGAAATCAGCTCCAGTAAAGCTCGAAGCTGGCAAGAAATATTATATCGAAGCAATCATGATCGAAGGTGGTGGCGGCGATAATCTGGCTGTGGCCTGGGCGGAAAAAGCGGATGACGCTAAACCGCAAGTCATTGATGGTAAATTTTTGAGTACCGCTCCGAAAGGCACTCCCAGTGCTTATGCCAAAAAGAAATAAGTTATTGTTTTAGAAATTACGGCGGACAAGGTCAATTGATCTTGTCCGTTTATTTTTTTGCGTCATCACGGGATGCTTTGACTTCCATTTCGATTATGCCGTCGGATACTCTGGCGTCTACCGCTAATCCTGCCTTGACGTTGGCTGAATGAATGACTTCGCCGCTTTCGTGATCGGTTAACAACACATAGCCGCGTTTCAATACGTTAAAAGGATTCAGAGCCTCAAGCCTGGCTTGAAGCTGCTCCAATCGCGCCCGACGCTTTTCGATGTCCCGCACGGATAAATTTTTCAGTTTGAGTGCGAGTTCTTCGCGGCGGCAGCTCCGGTCGGCGATGAGCCTTCCCGGTTTGATGGCGGATAAACGCATCGCGGTTTGCTCCAGTCTGCGACGCTTAAGCTCCAGTTGGTGCTTGAGCGTAACGTTGAGTCTAGAGCTCAATTCATCCACCTGTTGTTGTTTCTGCCGTAATAGATATGCGGGTTCTTTGAAGACATAACTGGAGGAAACGCTTTCCAACCTGCGCCACAACCTTTCGCTGTAATATTTCAACGCCGCGCGTATACGCTTGTCCAAACGTTCCAGACGCTGGAGATATTCCTCCTGTCTCCCGATGACCAGTTCCGCTGCCGCCGAGGGTGTAGGAGCCCGCAAATCAGCGGCAAAATCACAAATGGTATAATCTATTTCGTGTCCAACCGCGCTTATCACAGGTATTTCACTGGCTGCGACCGTACGCGCCAGAAGTTCGGAATTAAACGGCCACAGGTCTTCCATACTGCCGCCGCCACGGGTTACTACGATGACGTCAACATTGCGGTGGCGATTAAAAAAATCCACTCCCCGGGCGACTTTGTCCCCGGCTCCTTCGCCCTGTACGGGAACCGGATATATTTTTATATTCACATCGGGAAAACGACGGTTGATTATCTGTAGAAAATCGCGTATCGCCGCGCCATCGGCGGAAGTAACCACGCCAATACGTCGCGGCAGGGCAGGTATGGGACGTTTGCGTTCCAGCGCGAAAAGACCTTCACTTTCCAGCTTTGCTTTGAGCTCCTCGAACCTGCGTTGAAGATCGCCCACGCCCAGCGGGCGTATCGCGCGAATAGAAAACTGATATTCGCCTCTGACCTCGTAGACCGTGAGTTTGCCGAATACCTCGATTTCCATTCCTTGCTGAAGTTTCATGCCGCGCGCTTGCGCGCCGCCCCCAAAAAATACCGCTTTGATCTGGGACTTGCGATCCTTGAGCGTCATATACACATGACCGGAACCATGAATATTAAGCGTACCCACTTCGCCCTGAACCCAGAATGGCGTCAGGGAATTTTCCAGTATCTCTCTTACCGCCTGGTTGACGTCCGAAACGTTCCATACCTGACGCTCATCCATTATCCGCCTCCGAAAAGCGTCATTATGTGAAAAAACACTATGTTCAAGGCTCCAAGCGCGTAATCTCCGGCACGGAAAAGCAGATCTCCGCCCATAAATACCCCGAAAATTATCAACAAAACCACGCCTTTCGCCAGCTCGCTATTCAAACTGAGCTTGCCGGCAAATAAATAATTATACACTTTCCAGCCGTCAAGTATCGGTACCGGCAGCATGTTCAACAAAAACAACGCCACATTAAGCACCGCCATTAAATGGAAGAAAGTTATTGGAATATTGTTTTCCGGAGTCAATGCATATACTCCCGACATACCCGCGTACTCAAACACCTTGATTACATGCCCGAAATCGCCATGGCTGAACGCAATCAGGCAAACGCCAAAGGCTATACTGGACAAAATAAATAAAAATATGTTCGTCGCCGGTCCGGCAAAAGATACCAGCGCCTCACTGTAGGAGTGCCGCATACGGCTCCGGTTCACCGGCACGGCTCCCCACGCCAAACCAATAAACAACAACATCAGTAAAGACATCGGCCCCATCTGTTTGAGTGGGTTAAGGGTCAAATGCCCCTCTTCCGCGGCGGTGGCGTCCCCTTGCCATAGCGCCATTTGCGCATGTGCGTACTCATGACAGCACACAGAAAAAACCACCGCGACTATCTGAAGCATTCCAAATACCGGGTTAGCTATAAGAGTCTGTATAAACAACATAAATATATTTCCATTTTTACCGGGTTGATCTCCGCTTCAGTAATGAACTTCCCAGTACTGATACGCAGGGGTTTCGTAAGGATGTGCGGCTTTCAGTGCGGAAACAACTGCTCCGATAAGTTCATGAGCACACACCATTTCCACTTTGATTTCCTCCACCCGCTCCAGACTGTCCTGCCGCCCGATAAACGGATCACTGCCTTCCAGTGGCATAAACTGCCCTGTTCCAGGAGTTTCCCAACTGCATTTTCCGTATGTTCCGATGCGCCCTGCACCGGCGTCAAATACAGCTTCTTTGACTGACTCCAAATGCTCGCGAGGAACATAAAACTCAAATTTGTAAAATGAAGCCATAAGCAATTCACCCGTCAGAGCTGTGTATATATCGGAGCGGAAAACGCCCGGCGGTCGTCCTGAGACACCACTTCCAGACGATAATATGAGCTTTTCTTTCCAGAATAAAAAGTAAATTCCTCATCCATAAAACAATCACCATCTATGTCGTACTGTTTGATTACATGTCCATCGGAAACAACTCTCAGTCTTCTCAGTCCACATATATCTGAGGCTTTTATCTGGAATTTCAGCTTTTTCCCCGGAAAACTTTCATGTACGCCGCCCATGGGTACATCATTACATTTAAACTGGAGCATTGCCGCTTCCGACACGAAGCAGTTTCCGGCGACCAGTGATTCGATCAACTTGCTCTGGGATAATTCCGGCGCGAATACTCCGGTAAAAACGGTTCCTATGCCGAACGGCTCATGCGCGTCACTCGCGCCGACAGGCGTAACCTGCCGTCCGCTCTGAAGCAATTTGTCCCACATTTCCACAGCCGTCTGGTCGCATTCGTCCCAGGATCTGAACACGTTGAATATGCCGTTCATAATTTCCATGGCAAAACGCGGTCCCACACTTTTCAAAGTCTCAATCCGCTCCTCGATGTCGTTGATGGGAATGCCTTGTCCGCCAAGATGAGGGAAAAATACAAAAGGAGCGATCTTGCACGCCTGCTTATAAAGCTCAGCCGGATCCTGTGTTTGCGGGACAAACACTTCGCCGCCATTCAAAAGTACAATATGTTCACGTCCGGCAACAGGTTCCTGTCCCCAGGAAATGCCTTCGACCATCTTGGCGTATTTACTTTGTTCAATAGTATGGTGGTCAGTAATATAGACAAAATCCAATCCGCACGCCATGGCGACGTCGTAGTTTTGCGACACGGTTCCGCGTCCGTCACTGAATGTCGAATGAGTATGCGGGTCAATCAACCATAGATCCTCGCCCAGCAGATTTTTGCTTTCCAGCAGGCGATCACCGCATTCCTCTTTATATCTGCTCAAACAATCCCGTATGTATTCGAAACGGTTGAGCTCATAATCTATTCGGGACTTCGTTGCCATATCCTCTCCTGTGAAATCCAGTAACTATACTCCACCAAAAGCTTTTATTCAAAACCCGTAAGCAAAAAAAATCCGGGGAAAACTTCGCAACTGGTTAAAGTCGTCAAAGTTTTCCCCGGTCAATATCTTGAAACCACCCCGCCTGAAATGATTTTCAAGCGGAGATCATAAGCTCAATTAGCAGCAGCAGCAACGTTTGCTTTTGCAGCCGTAGCCGTAAACCGCGGCTTCGCCGAGCATTTCTTCGATACGGAGCAACTGGTTGTATTTGCAGATACGGTCAGTTCTGCTCATAGAACCGGTTTTGATCTGACCGGCGTTGACCGCTACGGCGATGTCCGCGATAGTGGTATCTTCGGTTTCTCCTGAACGGTGAGAGACGACGGCGGTGTAACCTGCCTTGTGCGCCATTTCGATGGCGTCCAGAGTCTCAGTCAAAGTACCGATCTGGTTGACCTTGATCAGGATGGAGTTGGCTGCGCCCATTTCAATACCCTTCTTGAGGTATTCGACGTTGGTTACGAACAGGTCGTCGCCAACGAGCTGGCATTTGTCGCCGAGTTTCTTGGTCAGGATGACCCAGCCGTCCCAGTCGCCTTCGTGCATACCGTCTTCGATTGAATCGATCGGATATTTAGCGCACAGTTCAGCCAGATAATCAGCCTGCTGCTCTGAAGTCAGTTTCGCGGCGTTGGCGCCTTCGAATTTGGTGTAGTCGTAAATGCCGCCCTTGTAGAACTCGGAAGCAGCGCAGTCGAGACCGATCATAATGTCTTTACCGGCTTTGTAACCAGCCGCTTCGATAGCAGCGATGATGCTGTCGAGAGCTTCTTCTGTACCGCCGGAGAAGTTAGGAGCAAAACCGCCTTCATCGCCTACCGCAGTGGACAGACCCTTGTCGTGCAGGATCTTTTTGAGGCTGTGGAAGACTTCAGCGCCCATGCGCAGACCTTCTTTGAAGCAGCATGCACCGACCGGACGGATCATGAATTCCTGGAAAGCGATCGGGGCATCGGAGTGAGAACCGCCGTTGATGATGTTCATCATCGGGACGGGCAATGATTTACCATTGGTTCCGCCGATGTAACGATAGAGAGGCATATCCAGATATGCCGCCGCGGCGTTGGCACATGCCAGAGATACGCCGAGGATGGCGTTGGCGCCGAGATTGCTCTTGGTAGAAGTGCCGTCGAGTTCAAGCATAGCTTTGTCAATCGCGACCTGGTCGAGAGCGTCCATGCCTTCGAGTTCCGGGAAAATCTTTTCATTTACGTTTTCAACGGCTTTGAGTACGCCTTTGCCGAGGTAACGGCTTTTGTCGCCATCGCGGAGTTCGAGGGCTTCGTTTTCGCCGGTTGAGGCGCCTGACGGAACGGCCGCGCGACCGATGATGCCGCTTTCAAGAGTTACTTCCACTTCAACAGTGGGGTTGCCGCGTGAGTCGATGATTTCGCGAGCGTGAATGTCATAAATCGCTGACATAGTGCATTCTCCTAATTATGTTTTAAAATTCTGTCCGGAAGTATACAATCCGGGTTTAAACTACGTTTCTCAGAATAAGAACTATACTTCACAACCACATTTTTACAAATCAACTTGATTATTTTCTTGTATCAACCTGATTATTTGGGGCAGGTAGAGCTGATTGCATTTGTTTACCCGGCAGGATGGTATATATTGTATGGACTTGAAGATAAAAAACAACAGGGAAATACAATGTCTGACACACTGTTTCTGGTAGACGCTTATGCGCAGATATACCGTGGATTCTATGCGGTGCGTTATCTGACCAATTCGCTCGGGGAACCCAGCAATGCAATCTTTGCGATGTCCAAGTTTCTGATCAAACTGCATAAGGAACACCCGGGATCGTGCGGCGCGTTTGTCTTTGACGTTGGGAAACCATCTTTCAGAATGGAGCTTGCGCCGGATTACAAGGCGAACCGACCTCCAATGCCCGAGGAATTGCGTACCCAGATTCCAGCTCTCAAAGAACTTATTCATGCTTTCGGCTGGCCGGAAATAAGTCGCGAAGGCTATGAGGCTGACGATTTGCTCGCCGCTTTGGCAGTGGATTTATCCGACCGTCAGGTACGCATAATCAGCAGTGATAAAGACATTCATCAGGTAATAACCGACAATATCCGCATGTTAGTGCCCGACCGCAAAGGCGGATTCGAGGAGCGCGGCCCCGCCGAAGTAATCGAAAAGTTCCAGGTGTCGGCAGAGCAAATAGTTGACTATTTAGCGCTTATCGGCGATACTTCCGATAATATCCCCGGTGTGTCCGGTGTCGGCCCCAAGACCGCCGCCAAACTTATCTGTGACATGCACAGCATTGATAACATGCTTGCTCATCCTGAACAAATCGAAAACGTCAAATTACGCGATAAGATATGCGCCGCTAAAGACATCCTCATAAAAAATCAAAAGCTGGTAAAACTCAAAACCGACGTCGACGATAAACCCTGGGCGGATAAATCCCTGCTTGAGCGCTCCAATCCTGACTGGGAGGCGATCGCCGCAATCGCGGAACGATATGAACTCAAAAGCATTATAAAAGAAATAAACGAACTCTCCGGCAATGACAGTGATGACGCTGGCGGCACAACAGACGACGATCTGTTCTCTGCCGCTCCGGGAAAAGAGCAACCGGATCTGTTTGGAGGTCTTTGAGCTGTAAATGCGCGATATGCTTGATATACAACTCAAAAGAGTTTTCGGCTATTCCGAGTTCCGTCCAGATCAGCGGGAGATAGTTGAAAACATTCTCCATAAAAAAGATGTATTCGCGGTGATGCCTACCGGCGGCGGCAAGTCCCTGTGCTATCAGCTTCCCGCAATCGTGAGTGAAGGCACTGGAATCGTGGTCAGTCCATTGATTTCACTTATGAAAGATCAAGTGGACGGTGCGCGTGTTCTAGGCATAAGAGCCGAATACCTTAACAGCAATCTTTCACCGGCGGAAATGTCTGATATATACCGACTGCGGGAAAACAACGAACTGGATTTGCTCTATGTTTCTCCGGAACGTTTTGCGATGGAGTCGTTTCTGCAGTCTCTGGAACGCATCAATATCTGCCTGTTTGCCGTGGATGAAGCTCATTGCATGTCGGAATGGGGACACGATTTCCGTCCTGACTATCTCAATTTAAAGATTATCAAGGAGCGTTATCGCGGCATTCCCATAGCGGCGTTCACCGCTACCGCAACGGAAAAGGTGCAGACCGATATTACTGGAAGACTTAATCTCAATGATCCTTTTACCGTACGCGCCTCGTTCAATCGCCCCAATCTTTATTATCGGGTAGAACCCAAGGATGACGTTGAATATCAGATATTGGAACTTATAAAATCCCATCCCGGCGAACCGGGAATCGTCTACCGTACGAGTCGGAAAAGCGTGGAAGGTACAGCCGATTTTCTTAAACAAAACGGAGTCAAAGCATTGTCATATCACGCCGGACTGGATAAACATCAGCGTGAAAACAATCAGAACGCTTTTAATCGCGATGAAATACAAGTGATCGTGGCGACTATCGCGTTTGGCATGGGCATAGACAAGTCCAACGTGAGATTTGTCATTAATGCCGACCTGCCTAAAAACATCGAAGGCTATTATCAGGAAACCGGACGCGCCGGGCGGGATGGTGATCCTTCTTTGTGTGTGTTGTTTTTCGGACGCGGCGATATTCCCCGACTGCGTTATTTTATTGATAAGATAGAGGATGATCAAGAACGCCGTATCGCCACGGATAAGCTTTACCGTATGGCCGATCTGGCGTCCGTTGAAATTTGCCGCCGCCGTCAGTTGCTGGGTTACTTCGGCGAAAAATATCCTGATAATAATTGCGGCGGTTGCGATGTCTGCCTCCAGGCTTTTGAGCGGGTTGACGAAAGCGTTGCCGCGCAAAAAATAATGTCCGCCATCGCCCGCACCCGGGAAGCGTTCGAGCGTGATCATGTCATTGACATCATTACCGGAAATAAAACCGAGACCGTATGCGCGCACGAACATGACAAGTTGCCTACTTTCGGGGTTGGACAGGATAAGGAAAAGCTTTGGTGGCATGAATTGCTGGATGAATTGACCCGGCGTAAATGCGTCGGCGTGGCGGAAAACACGCTTAAGCTTACGACTAAAGGCAAAGATGTGCTGTTCGGACGCGATAAATTTATGATGATGCGCAAATCAACGAAGACCGAGCATCGTTCCGCCATCGTTAAAGGTGGACGCGCTCCGGCACTTCAGACTGAAGCGTATGATCAGGAATTGTTTGAACAGTTGCGTAAATTGCGCCGCGACGTCGCCGACCGCAAAAATGTCCCCCCCTATGTGGTGTTTACAGATAAAACCTTGCATGACATGGCACGCTTGTATCCGCAACGGCGTAATGAAATGCTTCAAGTCCACGGCGTTGGCACCGCAAAGATGAGCCAGTACGGACAGGAATTCATTGAAGAAGTAAAGATGTATCTTGAAAAACATCCCGATCGTGTTCCGAAAGGGAAAAAGGTGGTTATGAGTACCGATGCCCTCAAAAAAGCCATTGATTTCGATAACAAAATTCTGGAATTGGCAGAAGCCGATTACGGTTTTCCGGATATATGCAGGGAACTCAACCTGGCACCGTCAAAAGTCTCCCGGGTTCTCGAAGTAGACCTGAAAAATAATGACAAGCTGAATATCGACACGCTTATTGATCCATATATTCGCATAGAAATAGAACGCCAGCTTGAAACCCGCGGACGCTCCCTGAGCAATACAGCTATTGCCAAAATGTTCCACGGCGCAGTCAGTCTGGAGGAAATCCGTCTGGTCAAAGCTTCCACCGGTTCAGAATAAAGCCCAGCCATTAATGCATCGGGATCGCCGTACGTGTTGTCCGACATATGCGCGGCTTCACAGAGCCGCGCATATGTAAACAACAAAAGGTATTATTTGAGGCGTGCCAGAACATCATCCAGCGCGCCGATAATGTCGTCGATATGTTCCAGACCAATCGACAGCCGGAGTAGTTCCGGGATAAGTCCGCCGGCTCGCTGAGCTTCGTCGCTCAACTGTGAATGCGTAGTGCTCGACGGATGCAAAATCAGGCTTTTGGCGTCACCGACATTGGCAAGGTGACTGAACAATTCGATGTTATCCACGATTTCTCTGCCTGCCGCACTGCCGCCTTTGACGCCGAACACCACCATGCCGCCGAAACCGTTTTTAAGGTATTTACTGGCGAGCGCATATGCCGGATCATCCGGCAGACCCGGATAGCGCACCCAGCTTGCCTGAGGATGCTGCTTGAGGTATTCCGCCACTTTAAGAGCATTTTCTGAATGCCGCGCGGTACGCAATGGCAGGGTTTCCACTCCCTGAATAAACTGCCATGCCGCGTCTGGAGCCAGCGTCGGCCCCTGATTGCGCAAACCCACCGTACGCAGACGGAGAATAAACGCCAGATGATTCAAATCGCCCATATCATGCGCAAAGCGCAGGCCGTGATACCCGCCGTCAGGTTCATTATAAAGTGCGAATTTGGGATCGCTCCAGTCAAATTTTCCGGCGTCGATGACCACGCCGCCGATACCTACGCCATGCCCGCCAATCCATTTGGACAGCGAGTGGATGACGATGTCAGCGCCATGTTCTATCGGACGGAACAAGGTTGGCGGGGAGAAGGTTGAATCGACGATCAGAGGCAGATTATGCTTTTTAGCGATTTTTGCGTATCCGGCGACGTCGGCGAAATCCAGTACGGGGTTGCCGATGACTTCAATATAAATGGCTCTGGTCTTATGATTAATCGCTGCTTCGACCGCGGCAAAGTCATTCACCGGGGTAAAGTGAACTTTAATACCTGATTGCGGCAGAATCGAATCAAACTGCGTATATGTCCCGCCGTAAAGATTGTTGGATGAAACCAGTTCGTCTCCCTGCCTGAGAATATTGGTGATGGCGAAATAGATCGCCGCGGTGCCCGATGACATGGTTAACGCCGCCGCACCGCCCTCAAGCTGCGCCAGTCTCTGCTCTAATACGTCATTAGTAGGGTTCATCAACCGGCCATAAATGTTACCAAACTCTTTCAGCTCGAACAAATTTGCCGCGTGTTCGGCGTTTTTAAAGCTGAACGCCGTCGTACGATAAATCGGCACGGCACGCGCTAAAGTGGTGGGGTCTGGAACCTGTCCGGCATGTAGTGCCAGTGTTTCAAGATGATATTGTTTTTCGCTCATGTTGTGAATTCCTTTATTACAGAGCCAATTTCAAAAGTTTTGGCTTTTCCCTGTTAATAACTTTTTTCCGCGCCAAGCCCATTTGACGCTACCAATGTGTTTTTTCTTGAAAATTCCATTTAAATCCTGATTCTTACCTGTATTCCTCCCTGTCCCAAAAACTCGGGATTTGTGTTTTTTACTCCAACTAACCTTATAAATACATTAAAAGCAACATGTTAAGCAACTGCTTTATTGTGCTGGCAATCACACCGAACATGAGATATGTAAAAACTTTCTCATGCACCCTTTAATCATATATGACGAACTTCATAAATTGTCTTTCAATTCCGAATTGCCGCATTCCGCAGTCATCTGCATCAGCGGATCACAAATGCAGCTTGCAACCGCACCAGTACTCCGTCTTCCTTTTGTGTTCTGTTTACCATCCCAGTCTCATCCTCTCATTAATTCTCAGATTTTTCCGCTATTGGAAAGAGACGATGCTGAATATTAAAGTCTATCTCCGATAAATTGTTCATGTTAAGGTCTTTTATTTTGACCGTAGGAGCCGTTCAGAAATAACCTTTACATTTGTTCGGTTCTCGTGAATGCCTTTTGTGCCGTCAGCTCGTTACATACCTGAGGGTATGCTCCTCTCATTCGTCCCAAAAATCAAATCACGATTTTCCCGGCAAATTGTCAAGTTAATTTCTTCACAGCTCCTTAATATGAACTCTCTATCTATATATTCCAATTCAGTTCTAATTAAATACTTTTGAAATTACCTCATATAAACTGTTAATTAATGTATGTCAATTATATTGACCCAAGGAAATGGAACAAAATAACCTAAATGCCTTCGCCCAGATGGTTGACGGATAATACTTCTATCCGGTCGCCTTTATTGAGTATTTTTTCCTTCCAGTTGCCATGACCGATTATCCGGCTGTTGACAAATACCAGCGACCACATCGCATCGACCTCGCGCCGGATTATCAGATCATGCAAACTGCTCTGTTCTGGAATAGTTACTTTTCTGGAATTGAAAATTATTTCCATAACTGTCCTTGTCCTCTGGCGGTTCCAAGCCGCCATGCCGCCGCGATTATCTCTTTGTTTTAATCGCCGCTCTTATTATGTCGCCAGATCCTCATACAGGACTGACGATAAGTAACGTTCACCTGAATCGGGCAGGATGACCACAATAGTCTTGCCCGCAAACTCCTCTTTTTTGCTCAAACGTACCGCAACCGCCAGAGCAGCGCCGCTGGAGATGCCACACAATATGCCCTCCTCGCGTCCGGCTCGACGGGCAAACTCAATAGCTTCGGCGTCGTCTACCGCCTCGACCCGGTCAAGCAGCGATAAATCCAGTACGCCGGGAATGAATCCCGCGCCGATCCCCTGGATCTTATGCGGTCCTGGCTTGATGGCTTCACCCTTCAAATGCTGGCTGAGTATCGGGCTCGCCGAGGGTTCCACGCCTACTGACATCAAGGGCTTGCCCATAGTGCGTTTTAGATAACGTGATATACCGGTGATTGTGCCGCCGGTGCCGATTCCCGCCACCAGAACGTCAACATTGCCATCGGTATCATCCCATATTTCCGGCCCGGTAGTCTTTTCATGTATCTCCGGATTCGCCGGATTATTAAACTGCTGCGGAAGGAAATAACGCTTCAGGTCTGAGCCGGCGATCTCCTCCGCCAGCTTTACCGCGCCTTTCATGCCTTCGGCTCCGGGCGTAAGTATTAGATTAGCACCAAAAGCCGCCAGTAATTTACGCCGCTCAATGCTCATAGTGTCGGGCATAGTCAAAGTCAGTTTGTAACCGCGCGATGCCGCGACATAGGCAAGAGCTATACCGGTATTACCACTGGTCGGCTCAATAATCTCCACTCCCTGTTTGAGTAATCCGCGCTTCTCCGCATCCCATATTAAATTCGCCCCGATACGGCATTTTACCGAATACGCCGGATTGCGACCCTCGATCTTTGCCAGAATCGTGGCTTTGCCTCCCTCGTTAAGCTTGTTCAGCTTTACCAGCGGAGTGTTGCCGATAGATAAACTGTTGTCGTTGAAAATCCGTCCCATGATGCTCCTCCATGATTTATATGTGTTTTGTAAATAACACCGTTTTAGTAATGTATATTTTCAAGAATACCTTATTGCCGTGATAAAGTCAAATGGAATCATAAAAAAAACGTAAAATTTCTTATTTTAAGTATAATTTTGAGCTAAAAATGTTTATAGCCCATTGCTGATGACTGTTATTTCGGGAACGGTTTAATATTGCCGATGCGCCGTAAATAATACCATTTTAGTATATTATCAGTGATAATATCTTGCATCAAATAATTTTGAAAAAAGCGGGCGGGATGTTGAACTGAAGTGAAACATGTGCTATTCTACGTTTTCCAGACCGGCATTGTGCCGGGAGGCAATGCAACAGATATTAATATCGGGGACGCTGATAATGCTTTCTGCAAATGACAGGATTGTAATAACCGGAATCGGACTTACCGCGCCTAATGGCAATAACCTGAATGAATTCAGGAATAATCTGCTGAATAAAATATCCGGAATAAGTGATACACAAATGCGTTATATGGGCAAGGTTCACGCCGGACTCTGTGATTTTGATTGCAGAAAATATCAGGATCGCCGAGAAATACGCAACGGCACCCGCGCCGGTTCCATAGCGATATTCTGCGCCAATGAGGCACTGAACGACGCAAGTATAGCAGTGGATGATTCAAATCGCGATCGCATCGGCGTCTATGTCGGCAGTACCGAACATGGAAACGTCGAGACCGAGAATGAAGTCTATAATCTCAGTTGCTTCAACTATGATGTAAAATACTGGAGCCATCATCATAATCCGCGTTCCGTCGCCAACAATCCGGCGGGAGAAATCACTATAAACACCGGCATTACCGGACCGCATTACTGCATCGGCGCCGCATGCGCCGCTGGCAATGCAGGAATAATCCAGGGGGCACAGCAACTGCTTCTGGATGAAGTGGATATAGCCGTCTGCGGCGGTGTGTCCGAAAGTCCCGGAACTTTCGGCATATTTGCCAGTTTCAACAGCCAGGGCGCGCTTGCCAGTCATGATGACCCCACTAAAGCGAGCCGTCCTTTTGACCGGGATCGCAACGGAATCGTCATTTCCGAGGGTGGATGTTTGTTTGTTCTGGAGCGCCTTGACGATGCCCTGCGCCGTGGCGCGAAAATATACGCGGAGATAGCCGGTTACGCTATAAATTCAGACGCGAAAGACGCGGTTTTGCCCGACAGTGAACGTCAGGTGCAATGTGTCGCCAAGGCTCTGAAAAAAGCCGGAATGAGTATAGAAGATATTGATCTCATCAATTCTCATGCCACGGGTACGAAAATGGGGGATGCGCAGGAATGCGCCGCCATCAGAACTATCATCAAAGGAGCGTCAAAACTTCCTTATATTAATAATACCAAAGGTTTTATCGGTCATGCCATGGGCGCCGCAGGAGCGTTGGAACTGGCGGGAAATCTACCCGCCTTTGACGACGGCATAGTTCATCCGTGTATGAACGTCGACCATCTTGACCCGGAATGTGAACTGCCCAACTTGGTAACTTCCGAACCGCTTCAAACTGAAGGGGTCAACACTATCCTGAACATGTCTTTCGGCATGATCGGAATAAATTCAGTATTGATCGTAAAAAAATACCAGGCTTAATATAAAGAAGTCCGCTTATTCCTGACTGAAAACTGGACAACTGGAATAAGTGTGGAAGAGTGAATTTATGGGTAACTGTCAAATAAAAGATCATATGGGAGCTTAGTTTTTTTCTAAGGGGGGAGGAAAAATGTAACAATGTGTAGGTCCGACCCCGATCTTTTTATGCGGGATTTTTTGCAACTTGAGCGCAATGACGCTTGCAAAAGAGCAAGTTGTTTGTTATCTTAGACTTCAGGGATGCTAGCAACAACAAGGCGGGATGTTATGACAGAACCCAGAAAAAACACTTTTATACTGATTTATTCAGAGTCTCCGCATGAGGCGTTTTTTACCGATTTTTATTCTGATCGCGATTTCAGGACCAAGGTGATCAGCGCTATAGATTATAATTCAGATGTGTTCATTAATAATTTTTTTGAGGCTATAGTCATCGACGCCGCCAGCGGCAACTGGGACGCTAAAGAGCGTTTTGCCAACTGTATCCATTCCATCGCCCCCTGGGTGCCAATCATCATGGTGGCGCCCGGCGATATGCATCAGGTCAGCGACATGGCGGACAGCAAAACGGTCATTTCTGTGGTAGCGGAAGACGTCGAATATGCCAAACTCAAACAAATTATTATTGACGAAGTGGTAAGAAGACGCGAGGTGATGAATAAAGTTTTTGTTGTGCCCCACAATTTCATGCGCTATAATTCCATGCTGGATTTTTTTAATTCAGAATTGTCTGGAGACGATACCCTGAGTATAATGCGTGGCGTCGCCATGAGAATAACCCGTGAATTTCCGGCAATGCTAAGTGCTTATACCGAGATAAACCACTCATGTTCTTTTTACTGCTGCTCGTCCTGCGCGATTTCCAGCGAATTCGCCGCTTCGCTCAAGAAAAAATCCCTTGAGCTGTTTGCCGATATTTCCGAAGTGAAAAAATGTTGTGACCATGTGCCCGAACGTATTGAGTGCCTTTCAGAAATACAGTCAAAAAACCAAATGTTCCAGTATCTTTGTTCAATACCGGTTTTTGAGGATAACAAACTTACCGGTCTGTTGTCGATATCAGTTTCACGCGGTGGCGGTGTAATGCCGGAATCAGAGATAATATTGCTTTATGCGCTTATGCGCCAGCTTTCTTCATTGTTGCGCACCTTTAATAAAATACGCAGTAAAATGATTCATGATTCATTATCCGGGCTTTATGATCATCAGTATTTTCAGCGTACACTCAAGTCGGCGGTCAATAGTGCTATTGAAGGCGAAGGGGGTGGATGCGGGAGCGTCTCTCTTATTCTGGTGGATATTGACAAATTCAAGAATTTTAACGATTCCTATGGGCATTTTCTAGGGGATGAGGTTATAAAAGATTTCGCCTCAATTATATTAAGCTTCTGCCATTCTGGAGACGTTCCCGGAAGATTTGGTGGTGATGAGTTTGCCATTATTCTTCCTAATGCGGATAAAGAGAAAGCCAGAAGTAGAGCGTTGAAGCTTCAGGAGCGTATCCGTAAGCATGTATTTAAAAAGTGCGGACATCCGATTTCCTTTACCGCGTCGCTCGGTCTGGCGACCAGCAGTGATCCGGGAATAAACAGCGCGTCGGCGTTGTTCGAAGCGGCCGATGCCGCATTGTATCTGGCAAAAAGAAATGGCGGCAATCAATTATCCTGCAATCATGAGATGAGCAAAACCCGGTCGCCGATACAAGAAGCCGCCAGAATTATCGGTAAGTCATTCAAAAAAGAGAATACTGGCGGTGGCAAGAGCAAGGGGCGCATTTTGCTGGTGGACGATAATCTGGACGTCCTGAAAATGCTGAAAATGCTTTTGACCAAGAAAGATTTTGATGTAACTGCCGCTTGTAACGGCGTTGAGGCGCTTGATATAGTGAGAACAAGTCCGGAAAAAATCGATCTGGTCATATCGGACATCAATATGCCGGGCATGGATGGGCTTGAATTGATTCAGGCGGTACGCGAAATAGACGCCAATCTGGTGGTGGTGTTGCTCACCGGTTTTGCCACCGTCAATAACTCCATGTCGGCGCTCAAGGCCGGAGCGTTCAGGATTATTAGAAAACCATTTGATACTGAAGAACTTATAAATACCATCGAAAGTGGTGTCGAACGTTGTATCCTCAAACGTCAATTGGAATCCTATCGTTTGCATCTGGAAGAAATGCTTCAGAGCAAGACCAAGGCGCTGCAACTGGCAGTGGTGGAACTCAAGGAGTCTTACGTCAGAACTATGACTACTATCGTCAGATTGCTTGACGCGCATGAAGAAAATACCGCGACACACTCGCAGGTGGTCAGCATTATGTCCCTGAAGCTTGCTGAAAAAATGGGCATTACCTCGGAAGAGGAGTTAAACAATATCAAATACGGCGCGTTGTTGCATGACATCGGCAAGATAGCGGTATCGGATTCCATCCTCAACAAACCGGATAAACTCACTGATGAAGAAATGAAAATAATCCGCAATCATCCGCGCAAAGGTTACGAGATAGCACGTAATATACCATTTTTGGAAAATGCCGCGGATATTATTTCCCAGCATCATGAATGGTATAACGGACAAGGTTATCCACTGGGGCTGAAGGGCGAGGAAATATGTATCGGCGCGCGTTTGTTTGCCGTGATTGACACTTTTGAGGCGATGCGCTCATCCAAGCGTGCTTACAAGGGGGAGATATCTGTCGCGGACGTGGTCAAGGAGATCAACCGTTGCTCAGGGACGCAATTTGATCCCGCAGTTGTGGAGGTGTTCAACAACTGCTGCGATGAGCTTAATTCTTTGTTTGAAAAGTACAATCATATGGCTGATGACGGCAATATGAGTCAGATCAGCGATGATTTTATCACTCAGGCAAGCTTTTAAGCAATGCGCCGGTATATCCCGGCGCTTATTTTACTTCAGTTTACTCCGAGGCTAATCCTTGGGCTTTTCTGCATAAATGGCTGTTGAATAAGGATTCCGTCTTTGTATCGTGGTGTCTCGCTGAAAGATTCGGCATTGCCGGATGTGGCTTTTTTGAACTTTTCAAGATTGAGATCAGTTCCATCAATACGGAATTTATTCGGGAAGAACAGATTTTTATCTCCGAATATTTTGGCTTTGTTAATTTGCAAGGGCAACGCGCCGCGGACAACGCTGGCAAGTATAAATAATTCCGACCCGGAAAACAGTTCCAGTGCGGTTCCTTTTTCGGATAATACATCGGAGCTTATCAAAGTAAGCGAGGCGCGGCTGCCGATGCGGACAGCAGTGCCGTTACCGCTTATACGGGTGTTTTTTACGAAGCATTTTCCCGCAAAAATAGCGGGTTCGCGACTGGTACCGAGGTAGGAGAACGCAGTTCCCGGATCAATGACCAGTTGAATGGAATTATCTTTGATCTCGCAATTGATCAACTGATGAATGCCGCCGCTGAAATGTATTCCGGTACGATTGCCGTATATTTTTACATTACGGTAGGCGGTAACAGAGGCGTGTACGTCTTCTATGCCATAGGTATTGCCGTGGAACACACTGTTTTTGACCTGTACTTCAACATCGGCATGAGCCGAGAAACCATCGTCGCCATTATTGCGTCCGACAACGTTTTCAACAGTAATTCCGTAACATGAACCGTGCAGATTAAAGCCGTCGTTGGGATTATGTTCGGAAATAAGATTTCGGAGCAGGATATTTTTGCCGCCGATAAATGCTACTCCTGAATCCTCTATTGACCCCTGAAATTTGTAGTCGGCAAGAGTCTTACCAGCTTCCGGGATGAAATAGAAGCCGTCGCCAGCCCAGAAGAACTTTCCCGGCTTGAGTTCTTCACGTTTTGTGGCTTCGGGTAAAACCCGTCCACCCGTGAAAAGCTTCGGATTCATGTGCGAACCGCGTTTGCCGATTGCGATGAAGAAAGCTCTGTCGCGTTCGATGAATTTGTTCGTAGCTAAAGGTCGTAAGCCGGAGATGATGGCATTGTTGCCATCGATTATGAAATCGTTTCCGTCTTTGCCCAGGTCACCGCGGATTATAAGACGTTCATAATACGGAGTGCCGGTATTGGCGATATTGAGCTTGCCGCCAGGCTGGACGAGTTTCATGGCTCGAGCAAAAGTGGCAACGGCGGAGGATGGGGTAGTTCCATTATTGGCATCATCGCCTTTGAGGTTGTTTACATGTATTTCTGTTGCGATGACGGAGAACGCGCAAAAAACGCTTGCAATTATACCCAGACTTTTTGTGTATTTCATGTTAATTGACAGCCTCATATGGTTATTTTATCTGATTATTTTCCAGCTTTACATTTATAGCGCTGGGAGTTGTTTCTATGGGAGCGGATATTTTAAAACCGTAATCGGCGCCGGCTTTGCTTAGATCGCCGTGGCAGACGTTCTCTATGGTGTTGCCGCGTACGATCGCGCCGTCAACGGCATGGAGGACTATGCCGGAACCGCTGCATCCATTGATCAGGTTGTTTTCTATAAGAATATTACGATTACCCGAGGCAATGTCTGAAACCCCCTCCTCGGAGCGCATTATCAAAGAAATGGCGCCGGGCGCATAACTACCTTGAGAAGTAAGCCGTTCATCCAGCCCGACGTCCTTGATGGTATTGTTGCGGATGATGAGGTTTTCCACCCACCCGGCTTCGCGCCAGTAAGCATATTCACCGCCAACGGTGATGGCATTTTGTTTAATACGTTCAATACGGTTGTTTTCGATGACGCCCTTGGACGCCATCATTCTTATCGCTCTGGCGCGGTGATCATGAAAATAGTTATCGCGGATAACAAAATCCTCTCCGCTGATGGGGGGAATATCAACAAACAGCCCGGTTTTGAAATTCATGGGTTTTTCAAGTACAAGACGATACACGCTGCGGCGGGGATCGCGTTCCGGGTGATAATGGCGAAACAGCGCCGACACCTCTTCGATGGGGACATCCACACCGGGCTCGAATTTGCAAGAGACAATATTGCCTTTTCCCATTACGCGGAAGTTTTTATTATCCAGCAAACGCAACTCCATGCCGCGTTTGATCACCTCAGGAAAGCCTTCCAGTGGATAGGGGCGTAACACCAGGATGCTGGTAGGACTTTCGACTTTAACAATGGGCAACGCGACACTATGGTAATTTATGGAATCATCGCCCATAAAAGAAAAATCACAGTTGATCACATCCGGTCCTTTTTCGCAATAAGCGTAATTCAGCCCGTCGGCGGATGCGGATAACAGCCGGGCTTCGGTGGCACCTTCGGGAAGCGGGCCGCGGCAGATGTTTATGCGTTCAAAGTGATGCTTGCCGGTAGTAAAACGTCCGAGAATGGCAATGCTGGGAGAAGTATGGATTGTAACATCATACATTCTGAAATCTTTAGTGTTCCTGATATTGAATCCAGATCTGAAACGCCAGTCGAAAGCGACAAGATCGCCAACCGCCACACAGGAGTTGAAGCCTTCCGGCATTTCCACATAAAACTCATCCGGCTTGTCCGTGGCGGTGAGATTGCGTCCGAAATAATCTCTGGCGCCTTTCTTCCAGCTTCTGCTTGCACGATCAAAGATATGGGCGTTGATACGGTTCATGCGGGGAAAGGAGGGGTATCCGGTATGCAGCTTTATGCGCATCCGCCTTGCTGAGGGTTCCACGCTGACAATGTCGCCTTGTGTGAAAGGCAGCGGAGAGTAATCCACCGTGAAATTTTGCAAAGTGAGCTGGTCGGAATTTATCACCATGATGTTGGCACGTATATCGGTGAAAAGAAAAGTCGAGCCGCCGCCATCGATTTTTATATCCTTGAGTTTGTCAAAGACCAGCGGCTTGTCCAGGCGATAGGTGTTTTTGGGGATAATCAGTTCCCGCTGATTATTTTTCCGCGCCTTATCGATCATACTTTGCAAGCTTGCGTGATCATTTGCGAACATGACGTTTACGGCAAATAACGCAGTCAACGCAAAGCATGTTTTCGTTGTTTTTTTTGAAATCATATCGGACTGATCCTTTTCTGTTTATAAGGGTTTAATATCTGTAATGGGGATGAAAATATTTATTGACCGCGCCATTGAAAGGAGCTGGCAGGTTATTGACCGGCTGAGGCGCGCCCTGAAAATACGCGGCGGCATTGATTTGCTTTTCCACATGTCCGTCCACAAAAGAAACTATGCCGCTACCCGCATGTACATTATCAATTCTGTAATTATGCGTCCCGTCCAGACCGGTGTTTTTGGAACGGCTCAACTGCAAAGCTCCCATTTTTTGATTATCACCATAAGGCGCATAACCCAGTGCGGAGGCGTAAATAAAGGCATCGGCAAGCAAAATGGTCATTGAGGGTCCACGTGTGCTGGTGATCTTGTAGATACCAGAAGCTTCGATTTGAGCTTTGTTGTCTGGATAAAGATAATATTGGGAGCCGCCGCCACGTTCGCCGATAAAATACCGGTTCATACCATACTGACCCGCTCCCCAGGTGTTGCCATCATTATCCACCTTCGCCGGATCTCCAAGCAATTCATTGGCACGGTAGTAGGTCGTACGCTCCGGACAAACCAGTATGCGTGTACCGGTTTTCTTAAGAAAATCAGTACGATAAAGAGTGCGCGGCCAGTAGTGCGCCATAGAAAGACCGTTCACATCCATTCGCTGGTTCGCCGGCGCCCAACCGTCAAAAGTCTGTTCATATGAGGATATTATCATAGTAAGTTGTTTTACCTGATTCATGCACGCCGCTCCTCTTGCCACCTGCCTCGCTTTGTTCAGAGACGGCAACAGCATCGAAGCCAGAATCGCTATGATGGCTATCACGACGAGGAGTTCGATGAGCGTAAAGTGCAATTCTCTGATATTTCTCTCTCTTCCGCCGTGTTGTTTTCTGTGTTGTATCATTGTTATTCTCCCTTGTTTAGAATTACCAGATCGGTTTTTACCATCCTGAGCACCGGCTCAGGCGGTAGTTTGCCGTTTATGCGTTCAAAAAGAGTTTCTGCCAGGACGCGTCCGAGCGTGGTGTTGTGTTTGTCCACAGTGGCGATAGGATTAGTAGCCTCAAAGTTCACCCATGGGTTACTGGCGGCTTTGTTGTCAAACCCCATCAACAATACGTCTTTATTCGGGACGACACCCATTTTCCGGCATGCGGCGGCGGTGATCGACGCCTCCCAGTCGGAATTGGCAAGGATGCAGTCAGGCTGCCGTTCGCCCTGGAAATAATCATAAAGGAATCCTATACACATGCGTACTGATTTATTAAAATGTTCCAAATCATATAAGTCTTCGGAGACCATGGGGCGTTCTTCCGGCGGCCGCATCGGTTCCAGACCGTATTCCGCGATGGCTTTGCGGTAGCCGCGATGACGCGCTTTGAACCAGTATTCGCGGGTGTGGTCAGGATAAAAACAAAGAATATCTTTACACCCCAGACTGATGGCGTAGCGTGTCAGGTCATAATTGCCTTGCTCATGATCGAAAAGCACCTTATCCGCATCCGCGTGACGTTCATCGGCATATTCCAGAATGCAGGGGATATGTTGCGCTTTGAGCATCTCAAGTACTGGAGCTCCAAATTCGGAATACATCAGTTTCTGAGTCAGGATCGCGCCTTCAGGACGCAGATTGAGCATCAGTTTCAGATCCGCCATTTTGATATTGTCAAAATGAGCGCTGATAACATTTTTAGAATGTTCCGCCATCCAGTCCAGAATACCCGCCTGTACCGCCAGGCCGAAACCGGTGTCGCGATATTTAGATGAATCCTCGGCGGATGTTCCCATCAGCAAAACCAGATTGCCTACTCCTTCGGTTTTGCGCTCCGCTTTGCCGGAGACATAACGCCGATGACGGCGTTTCTCCAATATGCCCTCAATTTCCAACTCCTCCAGCGCGGTGCGCACAGTTCCACGAGACAGATCAAGCCGACGGGAAATCAGGTTCTCGCTCGGGATCATCTTGCCGGAGATCAGTTCTCCGTCGGCAATCCATGTCCGCATCACTTTCTTTACCTGCTCGCGCGGAGATAAGTATTTTAGTTCGATTGGCATATTTTACTCTTTAATGTATAAATTATGTTATGCTTTGTACAATTATTATACAATAGCTGAAGTGAAATGTCAATACCTGAGCCATTTTTTATTGCATTAAAGGATCTGTGTGATAAAAATTTTACAGGGCTGGACAAAATCGGAGCGGGGATGTAATTTTATACGGCGTTTGCGCTATATAGAACATTCATCTTTAAACAAGGATTTGACCGTCATGCTTGAAGAATTAAAAAATATCTCGCGGATAATTGATGATTTTATCCGCAAGGATGATTTCCCGGATAAGATCGAACCGGAATTTTTACGCCTTGCGGTGCGGGATTATCCGGAACGCGGCGGAAAACGTTTGCGTCCGGCGCTATTGCTGT
>JAFGXT010000135.1 GCA_016936495.1 Victivallales bacterium | reverse complement strand
GACGACCAATTCCTCCCCGGTTTCTTCATCGATCACCCGGTAGGCACGACGGCAGTTCTGCAAGCACGCGCCGCGATTGGCGGAGGAATTATAAGTTCCCAGGCTCATGTAACATTTACCGGAGACGGATACACACAAAGCACCATGCGCGAATATTTCTATTTTTATTTTATCTCCGCCTGGGCCGGTGATGTTTTCAGCGTTTATGGTCGTAATTATTTCGCGTATCTGAGGCAGGGTAAGCTCACGCGCCAGTACCATAACATCGGCGAATTGAGCATAAAATCTGACGGCTTCGATATTGGAAACGTTGGCTTGCACGGATATATGAACCGGCATACCGATAGCGCGGGCGTATTGTATGACTGATATATCGGCGGCGATAACCGCGTCTATTCCGGCGGTACGAGCGCGTTCCAAAACCCGGCGCATCTCCGGGAGTTCATCGTCGTATATTACTGTATTCAACGCCAGATAACCGCGAACATTGGCACGACGACACACGGCGGCTATTTCTTCCATATCGTCGCATGAGAAATTCACCGATGAACGAGAGCGCATATTGAGCTTTCCTGCTCCGAAATATACAGAATCCGCCCCTGCTTTGATGGCTGCTGAAAGAGATTCGAAAGAACCGGCGGGAGACATTATCTCAATGTCATTCATGTCCCATCCTTGAAGGTTTGCCTGTGATTAGAAGAATGTTTTTGTTAAAACTGTATAACGGTTCAGGGTGAAGATCTGACATTTCCACCAGATTTTCCTCTTCATCAATGAACCTGACCTTCTGGATCTTTAGTTGAGACAATGTCTCATTGGATAGATTAACATTCGGCACTGGATGAGACTTGTGTCTGTAATCGACGACATTGTATTTTTTCAGCGACAACGCTCCAGTATTAGCCCCGGCAACGCGGACTACCGTAACCACCTCGTCGTCATAACGGCGCATCCTGATATCCCGCAGGACATCCTGTATTTTCAGGTAAAAAGGAATCCCGATAATAAGAATAACAGACAAAGACAGCAATACTTCAAGCTTGCTTAATCTGATCTTTTTGTCTTTCATCTACCGCCTCAAAATTTACAAAAACAGACCATTTTCCAATATGTTAATATAACATCTTCGCGTCAGTAGTCAACTGCTGTAACAATATTTTTCCATTTTGTGTTGACGTTAAAATTGAAAATTCCCCCGGCGTTATAAAAAACGCCGGGGGAAGAAAATTATGGCATATACCCTTAGGTATTATTCCGGGAGCATACCTTCGTCCAGTCCGAGCGGAAGAGCTTCAGGACGTTCGCAAGTAGTTTCCAGCATTACCTTGCCGCCTGCCTTGCTGGATTTATCAAATGCCAGCATGATCTCAAGGACATGGTTTGCCAATTCGCCGTTGGCGCGATGCTTACGTCCGCTACGCAGAGCGTAAGCCATATCGGCAACACCGATACTGCGTGAGTTTTCGCTGTAGCGGAACGGCATTGCCACTGTTTCCCATTCGCCGACTTCCGGACGGAACACTTTGACCGGTCCGCCGAAAGTATTGGGATCCGGCACCTGGAGCGAGCCCTGGCTGCCATATATCTCAATCGGGGAATGTCCGTGCTTATACACGTCAAAACTGCTTATCACGGTAATGACGGCGCCGCATTTGAATTCAATCACTCCGGTCAGGTGAGTCGTGACGGTTACCGGATATTTGTCATAAGGCTTGTACTGATCCTTGTATGCATCGGAGACTTCCGCGCCCAAAGTACGGAAGTCGTCAAAACGTCTGGTTACGGCGGTAACGCTTTCGGCAGCGCCAAGCATGTTTACCAGAGAAGTGATGTAATAAGGGCCAAGGTCAAGCATCGGACCCGCGCCGTAGTCGTAGAAGAAAGGCGCCTGTCCCCATTTCTCCGGGCCGCGTCCCATCACAATCGCGGTACCGGCGAGGGGTTTGCCGATCCAGCCGTCGTCGATGAGTTTGCGGGCAGTCTGCTGACCGGCACCCATGAAGGTATCCGGAGCAGAACCTACACGAAGATTCTTCGTCTTTGCCAAAGCAATGACCTTTGCCGCGTCATCAGCGTCAACCCCGAAAGGTTTTTCAGAATAGGCGTGTTTTCCCGCATTCAGGATGTCCGTGGTCACTTTGGAATGAGCCAGCGGAGGAGTCAGGTTGATTATGACTTCAAGGTCTTTGCGACCAAGAAGCGCCTCATAACTCATGCTTTCCGCACCCCAGGCTTCCTGTTTCTGCGCTGAACGATCAGCAATGACGTCGGCACAAGCCGCGACTTCAAGGATATTGAATTTCTGTGCCGCCTTGAAATAGGCGTCACTGATCATTCCGCATCCGATGATACCGATTTTAGTTTTTCCCATGGTTATATTACTCCGGATTATTTATTGCCTTTTGCCAGACCGTTTTCGGTCATGTATTTATAGCTCTGTTCAATCGCGGTCAGCATATCAATATTGCAGAAGTCAAGTTCAACGATGATGGTATCGACCGCTTCCGGAATTTCTTTTACGAGATCCTTGATCGGAAGAGTACCGGTTCCGAGAGGCATCAGATCGACTTTGCGTTCAAGGATACCGTTAACCATATCATTACCGGAAACTTTCTGTTCGCTGAAACCGTCTTTCATGTGAATTGAGACAATATCATCTTTGAACAGTTTCAGCATTTCCACCGGATCTTCTTTGCCGAGACCGGTAGACCAGAAACAGTCCATCTGATATTTCACTTTCGGGCAGAGTTCACGATATATTTCATATTTGATTCTACCGTCAAGGCGTTGGAACTCGAAGTCGTGGTTATGCTGGAACAGGGTAAAACCGTTTTGAGCAAGTTTTTCCTGCATGATACAAGTGTTTTCTGCAGTCTTTTTAATGGAATCCATGTCCTTGAAGTCATCGGCGCCATAACCGCAGACAATCTTTTTCAGCCCCAGAGCTGAAGCTGTTTCCATGGTCTCGTCAAGATTATTGATGCGCGCCCAAGGGGTGTGAGATGAGAACATTTTCAGTCCGAGGTCTTCAATAATTTTTAGAAATTCTTTGGGCTGAAGATCCCACAATCCTGCCGGCTCAACGCCCACATAACCGATGTCTGCAACCTTTTTCAGAACTGAAACGAAATCCTGCTTAGCGAGTTCACGAAGCGAATACAACTGTACGGAAATAGGCTTTGTCATTTTCTTCCTCAACTTTGTTTTTTTTTACGTTAAATAGATAAAATATCGCGTTGTGCTATAATTATTATTCCTAATCATCAATACATCAATTGACAAAAAGTATTATTTCTTCACCATTCATCGCATTTACGGCTTTTTTTTAGAATTAGTGAGATATGCCGTCTGGCAACGGGGAGATTATAACGTTGCGCGGGTTTATTTTATCAGTGCCGTCGAATGCGACACTCTACAAGTATCACATCCATGAATCCGGCGTGAGGGGGACGGATCTCCCGATGACCGATGATCTCAACGTATTTATTAAAGCGCGCCATCCCGGCGTTTGTAAACACCCGGAAATGAGGCTGTAGAGACAAGACCAGATTAAATTTATCCACGCCTTTGGACTTCAATGCCGCAATAAGATCAAATAAATCACGATCGCTCAAAAGCTGCATGAACTGCTTTTCAAAATACAAAGGCGCGCAATCCTCATTCAGCCAGTAAATATCCGTGGCGACTACCGCCGACGGCATCGATCTCAAAGCGTCCATTATCATATTGCTGGCGTTTTTCTTGATATATATCGTGCGGACGGCAATCGTCTGAATCAACAACGAGGACACAAACAATAACGCTACAGTAAGAACGGCATACCCTGGGAAACGCGTCGTGCGGCTTTTGCTAAACTTACGTGCCGCCAGAATCGCCACCGGCACCAGCAGCGGGAAAAGCACCAGAAAATGCCTCGCTCCCCAGATCACGCCAAGCACTCCCTGATTAAGAAACAAACACGTAACAAGAGAAAAAATCACCGTGATCATCAGAACAAAGCGTATTCTGATATTTTCCCGCCACAAATCATGAAAAAACATCAACGGCAGTAATAAAAACGGTGAACCAGCTATAAATCCCTTGGTAAACAAAGTATTGATTGCCGGATCATTATTCCCGGCAAGCAATATCGTCAACACCACCGACATTGTCGCGCACAAACCGGCAAGGATACTTTTCACCACAAACATCAACCGGGTAGTTCTGAAACATATCCCGCAGAAAGTCAGCAAAACAGCCGGAAGCGCCAGAAGCATATACCACTTTGACGGCGGTGGCGCTGTAACATCAAACTGATAAAGAAACACATAGAAATTACTGAATTTGAGAATTATCCTGTCCAATATTCCACCCGCCGGAGACTGCGCCGCCAACGCGTTATAACCGACTGCGTGAATGCCCAGCACATGCCCGTAAGCCATATACTGATATATCCACAGCGGACACAACACCGCTGCCCACGCACAACCAAACACCGCCAGATGTCTGAATTTCACCCGCAGGAACAACATGGACAGACCCACCGCTCCGAAAAAAATATAACTTTCCTCGCGGAATATCCCGGAAAAACCAACAAGTCCACCCGCAAGAAACATAAAAATCCGGATACGCCGCGCCGGACCATTTTCCCATACGCCCGATTTCAAAATCAGAATAAACGCGATACTGGAAAAGATCATGGAAAAAGCGTGTTCCCAAAACACCT
>JAFGXT010000134.1 GCA_016936495.1 Victivallales bacterium | reverse complement strand
GAAAGTTTTTTCCGTATTATACGCGCCCAACACCCCGAACTTCCCGTTATTATCATTTCCAGATGTAATTTTTACCCACACCCCAATGATATACGCCGAAGAAAAATTATTCGGCAAACCGTTAAAAACGCAGTAAAAAACGGAGATAAAAAAGTTTGGTTTATTGATGGCGAAATGCTTTTCGGCCATGATGATAGAGACGCTTGTACAACCGATGGCACTCATCCCAATGACTTAGGCTTTTATCGAATGTATAAACAAATCCTACCCGTTCTGCAACATGCTCTTGACATAAAACATGATAATAAAATCAACGCATTTACGGAATGCAAAAATAAATGATAAACAAATCCTTATGGAGGTATTACAATGCCAACTGAACAAAACCTTGAAACTGAAAAACCTATGGCAGACGATAGTGAATATCTCTCTAAGCCCGACGTCGTAAAATCAGAAAAGAAAACTGTTACAAACTATTCGGTAAAGAACAATGAATTGAAAACGGTTGATTTTATCCGGCTGTTTGAGTCTGTCGGCTGGTGCCCTCCAGGAGAGGCACAGGTCGCATCCGCACTGAAAAATTCTCTGGCAGTGTTCTCCCTCTATTCTGATACAACGCGAATCGGCATGGGGCGCTTACTGGGAGACCACGCGATGTCATATTATATTAAAGATTTTGTGGTTGTTCCTGATTTTCAAAAACATAACGGCGGAAGGTTTTTATTACAGGCAATGCTTGATTATATTGCCGGACAACTTCCGTCAGATTGGAAAGTCAGTGTAGAATTGATTTCCGCTCCAGGGGTGGAAGGTTTTTATCGTAAGTTCGGATTTGAAGATCGTCCGTGCGTCAATGATGGCGCGGGCATGTGCCGCATGTTAACCGGACGTGCCGATGCAGCCAATAACGATAAATCTTAAAGCTCTCCAGTAGAAAATTTGAAAAAATTTATGCCGCATTAAATAATATTTGACAAAACCATATAAACGCTAAGGAACGTAAGATAATGAAAAAAGTGAAACTTGCTGTCATCGGCGCCGGCAGCCGGGGCGCCGGTTATGCCGAATTCGCGGAGAAATATCCAGATCGTCTGGAAATAGTCGCTGTGGCGGAGCCCAGGGAATATAACCGCAGTCAAATGGTGGAAAAATACCATATCCCGAAAGAAAATGTATTTTCAGACTGGAAAGAGTTCGTTGAAAAAGAAAAAATCGCCGATGGAGTAATTATTGCGACTCAAGATAATATGCATACGGAACCAGCAATCGCCTGCGCCCGGAAAGGGTACCATATAATGTTGGAAAAACCTATGGCGCCGACTGCGGAAGAATGCAAAAGAATAATTACCGCAGCAAAAGAAAACAAAATAATCTTCGCCGTATGCCATGTCCTGCGTTACACCAATTATACAAAAAAACTTAAAGAAATATTGGATTCCGGGATAATCGGAGATGTTATCACAATGCAACATATTGAAGAAGTAGGCTGGTGGCATCAGGCACATTCTTTTGTGCGTGGGAACTGGAGCAACGAGAAAGAATCATCATTTATGCTTCTTGCTAAATCATGTCATGATATAGACTGGATCAATTATATCATGGGACATAAATGTCAATCTGTTTCATCTTTTGGTTCTTTGAAACATTTCAGATCGGAGAACAAACCTGCCGGAGCCGGGAACCGCTGCGTAAATTGCGTATGTGAACCCTCATGCCCATACTCGGCTGTCAGAATTTACCTGAAAAACTTCTTCGATAAACAGTTGACCGGCTGGCCGGTTGACGTCCTGACTCCAGTAGTGAACCGTGAAAATATTATTGCCGCATTAGAGAAAGGACCTTATGGACGCTGTGTTTATGAATGCAACAATGACGTCATCGATAATCAAGTGGTAAACATGTTTCTTGATGGTGGTCAAACGGTTTCGTTCATGCTTACCGCATTTGCTAAAGGCGGACGAAAAACCAGAATATTCGGTTCAAAAGGAGAAATATTCGGGGACAGCTCGGAACTGAAAGTCTTTGATTTTCTGACCGAGGAAACAACTGTTATAAAAACTAACGCCACTGACGGCACTATTCTTGGAGGACATGGCGGAGGAGACTATGGATTAATGGATAATTTTGTTGCCGCCTTGGCAATGAATGATCATTCAAAAATACTTTCCGGCCCCGACGCCACCCTTGAAAGCCACCTGTTGGTATTCGCGGCGGAAAAATCAAGACGAGAAAATACTGTGGTTAATCTGTAAAAAATCTATAATTACGCTTACATGAAAAATTAAATAAAAAGAAGGAAAGTTAAAGAAATGAAAATTAAAACCATGATCGTCGCGTCCACCGCTATACTACTATTTTCCACCATAATATTTGCAAACAGCGCCCGTATTGATGTTTTCTCTGATAAAAACAATAATGTTGAGTTGAAACCAGGTATTGCCCCGGAAAGAGGCTTTTGTATCAATACACGTTGGGGGGACGAAGAATTTCGCAAATATTGTATTATCTGCCAAACCGGAATTCTGTCAGATAAGTGGGAAACTTTTTCCATGTCGTTTATACCTCAATCCGATGGACGCGTATATATATCCATAAAAGGTGATTGGGCTAAAACTGATGGCAAAACAAACCTTGATCAGAACTGGATATATTTCGACAATATTTTGATAGATGGCGCTATTTTGCAAAACGGAAATTTCTGTGCCCTTAATAGTGAAAACAAACCCAATAACTGGTGGGGTGAAGGTCGGGTAGTAGACGGTGAAGCGCAAAGTGCTAGTGGAGCAACCTGTGCGAAGGTATGGCATAATGCCAGCTGGACTCAACCCATAATGGTAACCAAAGGCAAAGAAGTGAAAATTACCTTTTCAGTAAAAAGCGGAGAATGTATTCAGGCAAGCAAATAATATGCAATATGCCAGTACATTATATATTTAATACGTAAAATAAGCAAATAAATAAAAGATGTACTAAATACAAAGAATTACAATGAATAAAAAAATGCAAAAGCGTCTACGGATATAGACGTTTTTCTCTATGCCGACCAGTTTCACAAAACAGTCTTCTTGTCTATGGTGCTGTCGTGAAAGCATGGAAGTCATATCAAAGATTTCGCAAAACGTACAATGACTACACAGGTTATTTGGGCAAATCCATCTCCTGATTTAGCAACTGGAGATAACTGCTGTAACAGAACAAACGATTACGCTTGTTGCCTGTAGTTTCTTCCACAATGTTCAATTTTTCCAAGCGGGCAAGAGCTGCGTTGACCGTGGCATTGCTCAGCTGGGTAAGACAGCAAAGCGTGCCGGCGTCGATAATGGGACGTTGCCGCATTGCCTGATGAACTTGCGCCGCTGATTGGCTCCCGCGTCCCAGTGAAGAAATCTTTTTACGGTCTTCCTTGATCTGCTTATCAATGGCAAGGATTATTTCATTGCTTTGCCGGGCGGTTTCGATTACTGCGTCCAAAAAGAAATCAAGCCAGCGTTCCCAGTCCCCCGTGTCTCTAATGTCATTAAGAAGTTCATAATAGAAACGACGATGAGATTTAAAATAGTAGCTCAAATACAACAAAGGTTGTTTCAGTACTTCGGCATTACACAGCAACAGAGTTATCAAAAGACGTCCGACCCTGCCATTGCCATCTAAAAACGGATGAATGGTTTCAAACTGGACATGGGCTAACGCCGCTTTTATTAAAACAGGAATTTCGTCATCATGCAAAAACACTTCCAATTCATTCAAGCATTGGATCGCCGCATCCGCTGGAGGCGGTACAAAAATGGCGTTATCTGGTCGGGTTCCACCTATCCAGTTCTGACTTCTACGAAACTCTCCTGGGGTTTGAAGACTGCCTCTACCTTTGGACAATAATTCTCCATGGATTTCACGGATCAAACACAAGGACAGCGGGAAACCTTCATTCAAACGCCTTAAGCCATAATTCATAACAGACACATAATTGCTTACTTCCTGAACATCGTCCAAAGGCACTCCAGGGACTTCATCCAGCTCAAACAGCAATAAGTCAGACAACGAAGATTGCGTCCCCTCGATCATTGACGACAGCACTGCTTCTTTACGAATAAACATGTAAAGAAGCAAGCCGACGTCGGGGAGCAACTCTGCCGCCGCATCAAGCCGACCAAGAGAATGATAGGCTGTATCTAATTTTTTCTGAATAACTCCGGAAAGTTCCAGTGATGGAATTGGCGGTAAGGGACTGGGGATAAATGCTTTTACTCTTTCCCCAACAGTACTGACTGTTTCATAATGCCCTTGTATTCCCCGTTTCATTTGAACCTCATAAAGTTAAAATAAAGAATCATTTTATTTTAAGATAAGGCATTATTCTAAAATAAGCAAGCGGATTATTTTAATTTCCAAGGATATTGCAGTTTAATGTCTTTCCAGTAATGTGGTCTTTACCCCGGACTTTAAATCCTCAATGGTTATGCTCCCAAGAGTAGTGCTATGGTTTACTGAAAGACGTGTGAACTCTCTTTTTATATCATCAACCTTGTACTCAAATGTCTCTCCGTTATGCTCAACTGTAAGTTTGTCTCCAACGGATAATTCAAGGGGTTGCCGGGTCTCTTTATTAAAAAGGTTAGCTTTGAAATCATTGAATTTGACTGTTTGCCCCTCGTAAATCTTCTTTTTTTCTCCTGTGGTCTTGTTTGTAAGCTCAATGAAATTCGTGGAATTACTCCTGTAACTCCCCTGGTTTTGCCTGTTGCCAGCGACTGCCGCCTGAAACGCGTCTTTCAAGGCTACAACTTCGCTTCCGGTCAAGTTGTATTGCGGATTGCTTGCCTGATTGTGAATATCCACAATACTGTAAGTATCTCCGGCAATGGTTATATCTTCTTCAATGCGAGGCGAACGGCTTAAAAACCGTCCGTTTGCCGCTGTAAATTTAAGTTTAGCTCTCCATTGGTATTTGTTGCTCGACAAGACTATGGTCTTTTCAAAACCAACACTGTATGGTTTCTCAGACATTGAAACGTTCGATAATTCCAAGCGTTCCCAGGGCTGATGATATACCTGCGGTGGCGGCGATGTTGGCATATTCGAACCAACACGCATGGAATGTTTAGCCATCTGCCCTGGCGTGTTATATTCAAATCTTTTTACTTGGAATAATTCGACAATCGAATTGTCCTTCATATTCATCAATTGTACTTGGTTCATTTGGGCGTTAACGGAAATCACCTTGTATTCTTCGATTCCAGTCTTGCTATCGCCCATAGTAAAAGTTTCATCAATCATATGATTGTAATATCGACCGGTGGAAATATCACGCAAATACGCTCTTTCCTGAGGAGAAAATGCAGGTTCTCTAGTCACAAGCACAACTTTATCATTGCTGTTCATTGCTTACAAAGTAACTTCTGAAAGGTCTTTTTCGATCTCCTTCTTAAGCTTCTCGTCGAAGATTTTTTTCTTCTTTGGAACACAGTCAATGATCTTGTATTGCTTACCGTCAACAGTAACAGTTGAGTTAAGTTTCACGAACACAGCCCTGGTTTTGCCGCCTTCGGCTATATCCAGCTGGATATTCCAATCATTGCGGTTTTCTCCTGTCATCTGCAAGCCTTTAAACATGACGCCCATTCTTGTCCGGAGAATACCTCGCACAAATAGACGTTCAGCCAACGGTGGATGGGACAGGGAATTGTTCGGATCGGTGTTACGAGCAACCTCATAATAATCGGGGAAGCCATCGCCGTCCTTGTCCGATATTTGCGTTTGTATCGGCTGATCCGGCGATGAGGGCACCACAAGAACTCCTGGAGTTGCCGGCGGAGAATAGACGGGACTGACAAAAGTTAGCTGCGCAGCAGTACAAAACTCAACCGGCAGTGCCGGGACGCTGGTCGCCGCAGGCGAAATGTATTCACCTGCAACGCATTGTAACTTGCCAAGGTTTGACATGTCCGCAATATTTTTTCTGAGCGGGCGAAGCGATGCGAAAAAAAATATTGCAGCCGAGACTTCTGTCTGTCCCGTCAGAATAGTGGGATTTACTTCATCACGCCGGGAAAACAATCCCGGCGCTTGAATTTCCACGCATCTGTAGTAATGTTTTGAAAAAATCATCAATAAAGAAACGTGAAAGCAAATGAATCGATTATTGACTGTTTTTGAAGATGAAAGTTTTGATAAATATAAGTGGGCGGGGAAAGACCTGACCGACTTTGAGTTTTCCGGTTGCTGCTTTAGAAACATCAACTTCAGCAATTATCAACTTATTCGTACCTCTTTTTCCGATTGCCGTTTTATAAGCTGTAATATATCCAATGCCGATGTAGAGGGATGTCGTTTTCAGGGTGTAAATTTTTGTTCCTGTAAAATATTGGGAATCGTGTTTGCCAAGATAAGCCCGTTCCTGCTTAACTGGGAATTTAATGACTGCCAGTTGCAACTGTGCAATTTCAGCGGACTTAATATGAAGAAAAGCTCCTTTATATCATCAAAAATACATGAATCAGATTTTGTAAATGTGGATTTACAGAAGTCAAGCTTTAAATATTCCGACCTTTCCGGCAGTCGTTTTCACAATGCCGACATGACCGGAACGGATTTTTCCGATGCAAAAAATTTCTTTATTGATGTAACCACCAATAAACTTAAAGGCGCAAAGTTCTCATTGCCTGAAGTCCTTAACCTGCTCCATCAATTCGGTATCAAAATCGAATACTGATTATCCCGGCATGTAATATTAAGGAGTCATCCGGTAGCAGAGCAGACGGCTCTGCTGAGGGATGGACATTATCAGCATCGCGCCGGAAACGGAAGAGATGACGGCAAAAGAATTCTCGAACCGGGGCAATAGAGCCGGAAGTTCAACGCGGGAAAGCGTCTTACCGGTGGCTTTGTCCAACATCATTATACTTTGATAATTATCACTGACGGCGATCAGATATTTACCGTAAGTCATCAGAGGCCCGCGTCCGCCGCTCTGCCAAAGCAGTTCTCCACTGATCCGGTAGGCGCTTATCGTGCCCTGATTATCGACCAGATATATAATCTCAGCCGCCTTGTCCACCGCGAAACCCTCGCAAACATAATCCATCGGCATGCGAATGCTGTTTCTGACCTGATAGGAGGTTCTGAGCCCGTCCACAAATGTTTCAAGTACACCATTGCGCCAGGTAAACAGCGTTTTTGGTACAATCTGCGGAAGAGTGCCGAAGGCGCCTCTGGCCGCGAGAGAAAATTTCACAAAATTCCTGCTGCCGACCCGGGTGATCTCCGGCTGAACCGGAACCTTGAACTCATAATTAAGGGTTATTTCTCCACTGAGCGGCTTATAGACAGCCCCCGTCTGCTGATATTCCGGCAGTTTACTCCAGATAAAACTATAGGTGGGAGTTTTTACATCCTGATACGCACGACTTATAAGCAGGGGTAGAAAATTACCATTGTTGTTTTCAGTTCCCCAGGCGAAACCGGTAACGCAGAGCAAGGAATCGGCAGGTCCGGAAAAACTGAACGAACCGGGATTATAAGTAAAACCGTCAAGAAAACCGTCGAGTGCGAAAATATACTCATCAGCCTCAAGTCCACCGGGGCATACATAAATGTATTTTATATTCCTGGAGCGTCGTGGCCCGCCCGGATCGCTCATCCGCTGACGCTTCTGCAAGTCAGCGACGGTATCCAGTTTCCTGACATTGCCCGGCTGAGTTTCATCAAGAAAAGTTGGCGTTTGCGGATAGCTGAAGCTCTTGACCAGAGTAAGTTTGGCGGCGTGAGCAGTACACACTGAAATAATCAGCGCCATAAAAATTAAATACTTCATATTTTTCATACTTTGCGTTCCCTCCTTGGCATAAGTAAAGATGCTTATATTATACAAGTGACATTTGAAATATAAACTATTTCATGATAACTTACATTTTTATTTGCGACAACTGTTTATATCGGATAACAGCATGATTAATTTATAGTTGCAAGCTCTTTTATCAATACGCAACACCAATGTAATTTAAGGATACACACCGGGATGAACGAAGAAAACATCAATATTGACAAGCCGGCGCCGGAAAAATTCAGAATACCGACAATCGCCATCGTCGGCAGGCCAAACGTGGGTAAATCATCCCTGTTTAACGCCATCATCAAACGCCGTCTGGCCATCGTGCACGAGGCTAGCGGAGTTACGCGCGACCGGATAGTGTCGCCTGCCATCCGTCATGGCAAACATTTTCAGGTAATCGATACAGGCGGGCTCGGCACCTTTGCCGGAGAAGAACGTAAAGTGGACATGTGGGATCGCAATATCAGAGCCCAGGTGGAAATCGCCATAGAGGGCGCCGATGTGCTCGTATTGGTAGTGAACGTCCAGCAGGGAGTGGTTCCACTTGATGAAGAAGTTGCCGATCGCCTGCGCGAATGCGGCAAAAAAGTTATTGTGGCGGTGAACAAAGTCGATGACGGCTCTCATCAAAAAATGGTGCCGGAATTCTCGCGCCTCGGATATGAAGACCTTTTCCCGGTATCCTGCCTGCATCGCCAGGGAATTGACGAATTGCTGGAAAAAACTCTGGAAGATTTTGAAGCCTATGAAAATATCCCGGAACGCCCACAGGCATTAAAAATCGCTGCGGTCGGACGCCCCAATGTGGGCAAATCCTCGCTGATAAACCGGCTTCTGGGCGAGAAGCGCGTCATGGTCAGCGAGATAGCTGGCACTACCCGGGATTCGGTAGATGTTGATTTTGAACTGAAAATAGGCGACGAAAAACTTCCCGCTACTCTGATAGACACTGCCGGACTGAGAAAACGCGGCAAGGTCAGCGACGCTATTGAGATGTTCAGCGTAATGCGTGCTCAATCAGCGATAGAACGCGCCAATATCGTACTATTTTTAGTCGAAGCCAAACCCGAAGGAGTTACCGCGCAGGATAAGAAAATCGCCAGTATAATTCATGATTCAGGCAAAGCCTGCATCATCGTCGCCAACAAATGGGACATATGCGAAAACAAAGATCCTAAAGCGGTTCTGGATGAACTGCGCTACAGTCTTCCCGGCATGTCATATGCCCCGGTGGTATTCGCCAGCGCCCTTGACGGCAAGAACATGGACAAGTTGATGGATATGATCGGAGCCGTGATAGAACAACTTGAAGTACACGTCTCTACTTCCATGGTCAACCGTGTGGTGGAAGACGCGATTCAACGTAACGCTCCTCCTGTGGTTGGAACCAGCCGATTGAAAATATACTACACAACTATGGTGGGATCGGCACCGCCGACGTTCCTGCTGTTCGTCAACAATCCCAAATTATGCGCAAAGAACTATCTGGCGTATCTTAATAATTATTTTCGCGAAGCTTTCGGCTTTTTCGGCATACCTATAATAATACGTCTGCGGGAAAGACCCAAAAATGTTGAAAGCATCAGAACCAGACAGACAGCGCGGGAAGCCATAGATAAAATGAAAAAATCGCGCCGCGCCTCCGGCTCGAAACGCGTCAACCCCAATCTAAAAGGGACCAAAGGTATGAAAGCGAAAAGGAAAATTCAACGCGGGCAAAAATAAGTTTGCAAATCTTGCTAAAAACATAAAAAAGCGAGAACAATCATGCAGTATATTAGAAAACCTTGCTTTTTTTCGCAAAAAGAGTGTTAATTTTGCGTTTTCACGATTGAAAAACTACAATTATGATAGTAATCTTTGTTAACATAGTTTTTCAGCCGGTGCATTTCTGCCTGCTCCGGCACAAACATAGGAGATTTTTATCATGAGCAGTCAATTTACAAAATATCTTGAAAAAGATTCCGTCGTCGTACTTGAAGGCAAAAACAAAAGGGAAATCATCGACGAGCTTGTCGCAATAGCCGCCGTAAAATCCAATCTTGATTCGGAACTGATCCGTGAACTCACCTGGAAACGGGAAAAAATGATGACTACCGGAGTTGGAGATGGTCTGGCTCTGCCCCACATCAGAGTAGACGGAATAGGCACCCCGGTCATCATTTGCGGTCTCTGCAAGACCCCGGTGAAAGATTACAGCACGCCCGACGGCAAACCGGTACAGGTAGTGATGTATCTGATGGGTTCCACCAGCAATCAAAACGTCTATCTGGAGATACTGGGCAGCATTTCGCGTAAATTAAGAGTACCGGGCATTATTGAAGACATCCTGGAAAACATCACCAGACCCTCACAGGTCATGCGTATACTCAAACGCAAAGTAAAAGCGGAAAGCGAAGAATAAAAAAACTCAAAGGCTCATAAAAACAATGAGCCTGCGGCTCGGAACACTTATTATCACAGTTCGTCAGTACTTTGTATCTGTCTGTCTGTTTTTTTTGTTTTTGTATTATTATGAGAACCGAGCCCACAGGCGTTTTATTTACTTACTGACTATCTATATTGTGTGGGCTGAAATAGAAAAAGTCAACCCTCCGGAATAAATATTTCCGGAGGGATATCCGGCATAAAATGCACAATATATTGACAGATAAAAGCTTAAGCCGGGAAAAAATTCCTGCATTTTTTCCGTATCTGACGCTTCACTCCTTGATGTACTTGCCAATGAGCAGCTCCAACTTCACCAGAGTCTCCTCAGGAATGGCATGAGCGGGAGTTATCAGAGCACACCGTAAAGCCTCATGGCAACTGCATTTTACCGGTATATAATCTGCCATAACGGTAAGTTCACTTATAAGATTCTGAGCCAGCGCTGCATTAGCGTTAAGATTGGCGATGACCATATCAATACTCACGCTTTCATGCACTTCATGCCAGCAATCGTAATCGGTTACCATGGCGACGGTACAATAAGCAATTTCAGCTTCACGGGCAAGTTTGGCCTCGGCAAGATTGGTCATACCGATGACATCCATCCCCCACGAACGGTAGACATTCGACTCCGCACGAGTGGAAAAGGCAGGACCTTCCATATTCACATAAGTTCCTGATTCATGAACCACAGGCTTGTCCTCCCCTGTAAGCCCACCTGCGTCAATGGCTTTCCGGGCGGCGCGTATTATGACTTGAGCAAGCTCCGAACACACCGGGTCAGCCATCTGCACATGCGCCACCGCACCATTACCAAAGAAAGTGTGTTCTTTATTTTTTGTACGGTCAAAATATTGATCCACCACCACAATATCACGCGGACGCAACTCCTCTTTAAGGCTGCCAACCGCCGAAATGCTGACAATGTGAGTTACACCCAACTGCTTCATGGCATGAATATTGGCTCGATGATTAAGTTCGCCTGGCATTATCGAATGATTGCGTCCATGCCGGGGAAGGAAAAACAGTTCCACATCATTAAGCGTACCGTAAATCAAACGATCCGACGGCTTGCCAAAAGGAGTACCTATAAGAATCTCCTTAACGTCCTTGAGTTGATTGATCGAGTAAAGACCACTTCCGCCGATAATTCCAATTTTCATTGCCTCATTCTTCCTTTCAGATATATATTCTATAATTATTATACAAACGAATACAACCGTGACGGAATTATTTCAAACCGCATAACTCTTTTTTAACACTTTTATTATACGTTCCCAACAGCAGTGAGCTTCAACGGAAGACCAGGTAGTTTTGGGCTTTTTCGCGCAATTTCCCTTTTATGCCCACGTCCGAGAGGTCACGGAGCTGATGCACACGGCGGGATTTTATTATCTTGTCGGCGCTGGCGGGGCCTATACCCGGCACTCGTAACAGAGCTTCACGGTCGACCGAATTTACATTCAATGGAAACAACTCCGGATGATTATCCGCCCATATCTGCTTGGGGTCTTTATCCAGAGCTAGATTCCCATCGGCACGGAAAATAAGTTCATCCCGTGAAAAACCATAACTGCGCATCAGGAAATCCACCTGATACAAACGGTGTTCGCGGGTAAAGCGATCATCAGGACGAAGCTCAAAACTCTGTTCGCCTGGAATAGAGCGATCACCAAGTCCCGGCTGGTAGGCGGAGAAATATACGCGTTCAAAGTTCAGCCGGTTGTATATCCCGTCCATGTAACGCACTATCTCTATATCCGGCTCATCGGCGGCACCGACGATAAACTGGGTGGTACACTTAACCCGTGAATATTTCATACCGCGCCGGGTCATATCCGCCATATATTTTACCGGACTTATAATATCCCGGTCAAAATTCTTATATGCCGAAAGCTTCTCAAAATACTT
>JAFGXT010000133.1 GCA_016936495.1 Victivallales bacterium | reverse complement strand
GATTAAAGTCAATCCGCTGAAAGAGGATTTGCAGGAGCTGGTGAAAGAGCTCAGCAGGGGACGGATGGCGGATGTCGTCTTTGAAGTGACCGGCAACGCCAAACTCATTCCTGACGAATTCAATGTGCTGCACGAACAGGGACGTTTTGTGGTGATGAGCAGTCCAAAAGAGAAAACCGCGTTTGATTTTCATGACCTCTGCAATCGACCTAGCCATACGATTATTGGCGCACATAATTTTTCTCATCCCCAAGTCGCTACCTACGAGAATCCATGGACGGCTGAGCGCCATTGTGAACTGTTTTTCGATCTGGTGGCTGATGGTGAACTTAACGTAAAACGTATGATAAGCCATCGGGTGGATTATAGGGAGGCTCCGGGAATTTATCACAGCTTGCAAGAAGACCGCTCGCAATATATGGGCATAATCATTGACTGGGAAGACGCATAATGAAAAAGAAAATGGCAGTAACAGGCTTCGGGTTCATGGGAGCGGTTCATGCAAAAAATATTCTTGAGAATGAACGGCTTGAACTATGTGCAATCGTTGATAACAGAGATAGCATTTTTGAAGGAATCGAAAAAACGGGAAATCACGGTGAGCTTGGTCTGCCCATAGATCGATTGAAGAAAGTCCCGGTCTACAAGACGCTGGAGGAATGTGTGAGCAAAGAACAGCCGGATGCGGTCTCCATCTGTGTGCCGCTGTTTCTCCATTATGAATTGACCCGTAAAGCCTTGAACCTCGGGCTTGACGTGCTACTGGAAAAGCCGTTTTGTCCTGCGGTAGAACAATGCGACGAGCTTATTAATCTGGCGGAGGAGAAAGGACGGATATTAATGGTGGCGCACTGTGTACGTTTTTTCCCCGCATGGCAGTTTCTGTCCGAATGCATCAGAGACAAACGTTACGGTGAATTGAAGCTGTTGACTGCTTCCCGGATGGGCGGAGAACCTGCCTGGGGCGTCTGGTTGGATGATAAGATAAAAAAGACTTGTGGCGGGGCGTTGCTTGATCTACTTATCCATGACATTGATTTCGCAATCTCATGCTTCGGAAAACCGGAAGACGTTGAGCTTAATCTGAACGTGGCTGAGTACTGGGAGTTTGAATTGAAGTACAAAACGACGCCGGCAAGGATCAGCATCAAAGGCGGTTTTCTGCATCGGCATACGGCTTTCGCGTCGGAATACATCGCCACCTTTGACAAGGGCAGCGTAAGGTACAGTTCTCTGCAACCGGAGTTTATTTATGCAGGAACCGACGCCGGATCAGAAACAATTGAAGTGAAAGGAGACGGCTACGCCAATGAACTGGACTATTTTGCCGGATGTATTGAAGCCCGCAAACCGCCGATAAAATGTCTGCCGGAAGAATCTCTAACTGCTATTAGCGTCTGTAATCAGATTAAAGAATCAAAGCATAATTCGTGTTGAAACCTTCCAGTCTCCGGCAAAACGTAAAAAATGCGCTTAGCCCTTAGCTTGGACTCGAAAATCTATATGACTATGTGGCAGAAAGTGCAGAAACGCTTTTCTGGATATATTACAGCTTATAAAATGGCAATCGGAAAAAAGAGGTACGAAATAAGTCAATAATCGATTTATTTGCTTTATTGATGACTTTTTCAAAACATTACTACAGATGCGTGGAAATTTAAGCGCCGGGATTGTTTTCCCGGCGTGATGAAGTAAAATCAGTTATTCAACATGAGATGTCGAACTTGAATCCGTCGAGATGGTCGTTTTTTATATTGCCGAACATAATACACGCACTGAGCGGCGGCAGGCAATTGAATAATTCCATATGGAAGAGCTGACGGCTGCCGTGTTTCAGCGGAAGCAGGAATGCAGCCCCGCCTTCAGCACGGTGAAAAGACGGGAGCATTCGTTGCCGTGAATGATGATTTATGAGCTTTTTGCCATCCATCCATAACCGCATACCCACATCAGCGGTGGCAGATATAGTTATTTCGTCTTCGGGAACATCATGGTTATCTACCTCAAGAATGGAAATCAAATGCAGATTGCAGGCATTTTTTGCAAAACGTGAAAGATCCATAAACCATGTGTCAAATTCCACTATTTCATGGCATAGTGCTGCCGGGCACTTGCCTGTTGCGGATATTTCATTTTTAACCGCCTGAATATTGCAATCGGCATCGTTTAAGACCAGCCATTTTGAGTGGCAGGCTGGGTTGATGACATGATTGCAGACGACAGGCGTGTAGGCCGGATATTTCTGGTTTGGCAGTTTTGCTGAAAGACTTTCATGGATCGTCACGGTTTGCTCAACCAGAGCATCAATGGTCAGCGGCACTTCGGGAATGCATGAGACAAAGTCGCTAAGAATGAGTTTATTGTCCACCAGGTGTTGCCATTTGTCTGGAATCGTCGCCGTGCCTTTGGCTATGCCGAGAAATGCGCCGCATGACGCCGCCGTACAATCGGTGTCTCTGCCGAAAGTGATTACGGACATAATAGTGCGTGCAAAATCTCCCTCGCCGTATAACAACGAATGAACACAAAAAGCCAGATTCATCACGCAATCGGTAAAGTTGGGCGTACGCTGTTCGTTAAGCATCAAACGTTTTGCTGATTCAGTCGCCGTTACTCCTGAATCATAATCGGCAAACACCAGACCCAGCGTTTTATACAAACGGCATTCATTATCAAGTGCGTCCCAGGAGAATCTCAATGCTTTTTCGATATCTGAGTGTACGCAGGCGTGAGCTTCCGCCATTGCCATGAAGATTTCGCCGCGAACGCCATCTCCCCAATGATCCACTTCCGCGTCCTGCTGTGCAAAATAGGCAGCGGCATCTGGACGTTCCGGGAAGCAAAGTGCCCAGATTTCCGAACGAATGGTTGCTCCCATCCCGTCCGCAAAAAAGTTATTCACCTTACCGCTTGCGGGCGGCATAACACCATGCTTAAGGTTATGCAAGGCTATACTGTATTCATCGCAGCCGTGCTTGATCTTGTTAGTCCAATAGTCTGCCAGAATGGTCGAATTCAGCTTCAGCCCGTGTTGCTTCAGAGCGTCGAGCCAGACCAGTTGCAGTTCAAGATCGTCATTGGGCACCTCGCTGATATAGATATTTTCTTCATCCATAGCAACCTGATAGGGTACGCCCTCAAAAGGCATCCCAATAGCTCCGGCAAGGCATTTGCCAACCCAGCATCCGCGTACTTTATCGATATAATCTTCAAAATTCATTTTCATATTCCTTTTCTATTTTTTTATCAGGCTTGCCAGCGCGTTCCAACTGATAAATCCGGGGGTGGCAACAGGCCGACCGCTTTCGGGCGAATAGTATTCGTGAAAACAGCCGTTTTTGTCCAGATCATCGGTCAGCAGATCAAGTGTATCTGTAGCGATTTTTTCCGCATGTTTTGAACAACCGTAATTTTGCATAGTCTCCCATGTGAGGTAGTTGACGATAATCCATATCGGACCCAGCCAGTTGCTCGGGTTGCCGCGCGCCACTTCCGGTGCGTACATCGCTTCATCTGCGGACAGCGAACGGACTCCATAATTGCTCATAAGGCGTCCCGCCACCAGGTTTTCCTTTACAAAAGCCTCAGCCTGTTCCTGGGTAGCAATCCCGGCCCACAGCGGCAGGATTGAATTCCAGGACAGCACTTTCAGTTTCAGTACATGCCAGAAGGCGTCGAGTTTGTTATTGAGTTTGCCCCAGACCCGGTGTTGAGTTATATTTGCATGGCACTGGACGTCAACGGAAAAGAAAGCCTTTTCACGTTCGTCCCAACAGTATTTCTGAATCGCACCTGCAAGTGTTTCGGCTTTGCTTCGGTATTCGGCGGCATAATCCGGACGCGACACGGCATCGCAGAGCTCCGCCGCCGCAAGTATATCCTTATAGTAGAACACATTCAGGAATAAGCTACCGCAGGATTTCTCCGGGCGTCCCCAGGTTGCCGGATCATCATCAACGCCGATACCCCAATCTTTTGCCCAGACTAGCAGTCCACTCTCCTTATGGGTGTAACGCCTTTCGTAACATTGATGAAATTCCCTGACCTGATATATACGTTCCTTGAGATCTGCTTCATCGAGAATATTGTGCTTCAACAACAATATGCCAAGTTGCGCAATGAACGGCTTAGCCATATTGTTGTCGGGAGAACTTTTGCAATCAAATGGATCATCGTCTTTCGGGGTAATCAGAATCGGTAACGAACCGTCGATTCCCTGATGTTCCAGAAAATTGAGGAATACGCCTTTTGCATAGGGGCGTACCTGTTCGATGACATTGGTTTTGTTCCTTTCCGAAGCGGTCTCAAGCAAAGCCAGTAGCGTCCAATAGGAATCCCAGTCCCACAAATTGTCGGAATATACCCCACCCGGTGATATGTACGGGTGCTTTAGCAGTCCGGCGGGTTCTTTGAGGATGTCGCCTGCGGTGCCGAGAACATAGTCGGAGATTTTTAGTGCTTTTTTTTCGATCATTTACTAACCTTTATTTATTGTTCAGTTCCCAAGACCAGAGCACCGGGAGCAATGGTTTTGCGAGGAATGATTATTGAATGGTTTATCCCGCATTGACGGGGAATGTCCCCATCTTCATACGGATTGTCACCGATAACGCAGATATCCGATAACTCAGCCGGAATCTGAGCGATGGCGCGCTGCCATACGTCAGGAACTCCTTTGCAGCCGCGCAGAATGTTGGTTCCGAATATCCGGCAAAAATACGGACTGGAAAAATCGTTATCAGCCAACCCCGCCACCTGAAGTTTGAACATACAGCCGGTGTAGGGATTGTTGCTCATGATGAACAGTTTTTTTCCCTCGTTCGCCAATGATTTTACTAGTTTTACGGTCTCGTGATATATGATAAGGTTGTCACGATGCCATTGCCGCATTCGGTGGAACGCTTCTTTGGCCGACAGCTCGAACTCCGCGATGAAATCTGGATAATCCCAGAAAACCACCTTATCCGCCAGTTTCCTGATCTCCTGTTCTGCGACGTCTTTTTTCCAACCCTTTTCCATCATCATATCCCGGATGATCGGGAAGAGAAAGTTGCCGTGCAGCAGCTTGTCTGTAGCGGTGGCTCCCTCACGGTAATCCGTGATGGTTCCATCGATATCCACCAGGAAATGCTGACATTCCTTAATTGCCGGATTAGTCTTCATTGTCATTTTGCGATTTTCACCTTATAAACATGCCGCGACAGCGGGGAGAACGAATCTGAAAATGTCCCGTTTTTCAATTTGATATTACGGTTTTCGAACATCACTTCGACATTTTCAGAGTAACGGAGTGTCGCCGGAAGTGTTATTTTTACATCATCTGACGATCTCTTATCAATATTTGCGCTGATTACATACAGACACCCCTGATGTTTACGGGTGATATATTTTATTGTAGCATCGGAAAGCATGGCATCTGAAACATCCTCATCGGAGAGAATGATGTCATTTAAGTCTAAAATCTCCCGGTTCAGCGCTTTGTAAGCCTTCCAGTGTTCAGGGAAGGAGGGAACGCCCATGAAGTAGGCAAAACCAGTGCAACCCGATGCTATTGAACCATAGGTTTGCGCATATTGTTCATTTGAAGTAGGTTCGCGGTAATGATTGTGCATATTATTGCCAGCCAGAAAATAATAGCAAGGCTTATGCTCGTTTTTTCCTGCTTTCCACATAATTTCAACCTGATCGACGATCTCACGGACAGTCCTGTTTTCCTTGTTGGTCAGATAGTCGTCAAGCATAAGAATATCCGTGGAGAGATCGGCGAAGCGGTTGGGAATGCCGAGTACGGTATTATTCATGAACGTTGGATGGTAAGGAAACATGGGACGAATCTTGGTAAGTATGCTCTTTGCCTCATCAGACTTCATATACAATTCCGGCTCATCAAGGATCAAATAAGCAATATTGTTATTATAGCCATGCAACGTTTTTACTTTATCACGTAGACTGTCATCGGTGGTGCAAGACTTACTAAGGTATTCCCAGTAAATGACTTTTATTCCGTGTTTTTCGGCTTCGCGAATAAACTTATCTCCGTTTTCAATGGCATTGCGGCAAATGACGATCATGGCATATTTAAAACCATTATCGGCTAAGAATTCAACTTTTTTCTCCACATTTTTGTATTCCGGTCGAATGTCGAATAATGGAGCAAAAGGGAGGATATTTTTTTCGCCGGAGCTGAGGCAGCGCCTGAACTGATTTATTCTTACCGCGTTTTTCCGATATTCTTTCTTGATCAGTTCGGTTTTTGCCTCTGCGATTTTTCTGTCCTTGTCAAACAGCTCAATACTGACATCATGTTTACCGACAGCAATCTTCTCCAGGGGGAGCTTCATGGTGAGATTCCCGTCTGCGGGTGATTCTAGTTTTACGCTGCCGCATTTAAGCACCGCCCGGAGTTGTTCCGGTTTATTCATTGAGCAACTAATGCGGAATTCCGCAATGGGGTCGTTCATGTAGTAATTGTATTTGCTGACGATTGACAGTGGGGAAAAAAGTTCAGGCCTGACATACTGTACAGACCTGACTTTATTGTCAGAAATCAATGTAAATACAATTTCGGAGTTTTCCAGTTTGTCACCGCTCAAGGTCAAACTGAAGTGATTGGAGCCTTCCTTGAAAGTTACTGCGATTTTACCCGATTCATCCTTGTTGCCAGCCTTAGTCGCCGAAAGCGTTCCGCTGACAGTTGATCCGCTGTTATTTTCAAAAATACCGCTGACAGTATATAGTCCATTTCCAGACTTACTTATTTTTGCGGAAGTGATACCCAGAGCGTATTTTTTCACTATTTCCGTTGGCAGTTTCAATACGGGATATTCAGAGACCTTGTGAAAGTTAGGTTCGTGATATGGCATAATCGCTGTTGCCTGTTTTGTAATAGTGTCTGATCTGCCGATGTTTAAGCCCCAGTCGTTGGCGGCTCCGGGAGTGGCAAGAAGAGCAAAAGGTATTCTTACCTCATAATCCACGCTGCCAAGATTTTCGTTGCGCTTGGCGACTGCTTCCCACTCGCCATTCCATTTCGGATTGCGTCCATGACCAAGGTCTGTACGGCTTCCTGCCGCACTTGCCACCAGTTGATAATAGTATTTTTTGCTTCTACCCGGATCGGGAAGTATCTCGATGTTGTCCTGTCCGAATATCTTGAAATCGTCATATCCGGTCTTCTGATCTTTGATCTTTTTCATGTCGGAGAAAAACGACCTGACTCCAACGTAAAGATTCTCTTTGTCACACCCCAGATAAAGATCGGTCTGGTGTTGCGGAGCTCCCTCCTTGAAATAAAACTTATCCGTATGCCAGGATTTGTCCTTCCAGGAATCCAGATTCCCATCCATGGCTGGCGCTGAGGGCAGCTCTTTCACGAACAGAGGCGCAACACTTTTTTTCCCATCATTCTTCGCGGCGAACTTGTCCACATCAAGACTGGATAATTTGTAGGGAGTTGCCTTATCCGCAATTTCCACCTGAAGATCGTCCGCCCATACCGTTCCCGGTTTCGATAGTTTGACTCCAACCCGAACCGAGGACTGGGTCGCGGCCGGCAGCGTAAATTCATAACGCTGCCATTCCTGGGATAGGATGACTTCTTTATGATGCCATTTAGTGCGCATCTCCCATATTGAAAGTCTAGCTGGAGTTTTATCCTGATCTGCCTTTAGCCATACACTGAAAGTCATCGGCTGCCCCACCACCATACCAGTGTCCCATGTCTGAAATCCCTGGCGGTCGCAAGAATCATTGAAAATCAGACGCAACGAATATTTGCCGGAATGTTTTTCCCGGTCATCGACGGCAAAGGTCTTGAGATACTTTTTGTAGGGTTTGCTGAAATTAAAACTGCGTAGCGTGTCGGTGTCAAAATATATTGGCATGCCTTCCTGAAGATGTTCAAAAGAGGAGTTTACCACCACATTTGGCGAGTCATCCCCTTTTTTTAGCGCGAAAAGCTGGAAGTCATCCACCGTGATACTTTCACGGTATGCGAAAATGGTCAGCTTTGCGTTTTTATCATATGCCATGACAGCGGATCCAATATTTTTCCCGTCGACCTGATACGTATACTGTATGGCGTCGTTGAGTTTTTTGCCGGAAAGGGTCAGCGTATATGCTTTGCCAAACTGGAATCCATCAATTTTCGCAATGGCTCCCTTTGAGCGTGTTTCTCCAGGAATCTTGTAAACCATCCACGCCATTCCGTCAGGGCGCAACATAAACTTGCTACCTCCGATGTCAAAGCCGCCAAATCCGGTTTTTGATTTGTCTTCCGGTTCCTGAAGCGAAAGTCTCATTGAAGCAACGAATTCCTCTGGAAGATCGCGTTTCATCGTAATATTCGCGTTCCGCATTTTCACCACGCCATTGGCATTTTCCACTTTCCCTTGCTGTTTCCAATTTTCCGCAAAAGTCCCCACTACGTCAAAGTTGTCGCTAAATAATGGCATTCCCGCTTCCTGCGCACACAAGACTCCCCAGCAAAGCAATATGGTTGAGATTAAAACATTTTTACCCATTTTTAAGATTCCATCCTTCTTTTATTGTTAGTATTCATCATTACGGTTTAAAACTCTGTCGAGTCATGATAGGTGAAGCAGTTAACGGCTGTTTGCCGTATAATGCCCGTTTGTTTGTCCTAATCGACTTATTTAGTCAGGTAGTCGTAACCTCCGCCTCGCGCACCCCATTTGTACAGTAATTCCAGCGGCCATGAGGTGGTGGTGATACTCGGATCAGAACAACGCTGGATGGTTGTCCCGGTACTGTAATTCATGCTGCCGTAAATGACTCCGGGAGCGAGATATTCACTGGAGGTTACTATTTCACTGTGACCATCGACAAATGCGGTTGCGGCTTTCCCGGCGTGACGGTTTCCAATGGGTTGATAGGCTCCCTGAACTATCATGCCGTAATAGGCATCATCGTCGCTGTCGCCGATAGCAACAACGATAGATGGTCTTCTAACCTTATGAGGTGGTACTGGTTGACTTGTGGTGGAGCCGGGAGTGCTTCCCAGTGAATCATTTTTGCCATAGGCGAGCGTATGGTAGTCCGGGATCTTTGAATATAGATAAGATGGACAAAGGAAATATGCGCTGTTCTTGTAAAGTTTCAGATTATTGCCGTCATCGCCGCTTATAATCGCGTAGACTTTTTGGTACCAAAACCTTCCAGGAGTATAGACACCGGCATGTTCGTCATCACGATAGGGAAAGGACTGATATGAATCGGCATACATGATCATTCCCCCCATAATCGTTTTTGTATTGTTCATGCAGCTAATGCGATGTGCAGTTTGTCTTGCTCTTGACAAAGCCGGGAGCAACATTGACGCGAGAATTGCGATTACGGCGATCACCACGAGGAGTTCGATGAGTGTGAAAGTGTTCCGTTGCATTCGCATTTTTAATCTCCTTTTTGGGTTGTAAGGTATTCGCAGGTACGCCAGAATTTGATCGCGGTCTGATAACCTTCCTTTTCCGGCATATCCGGCCAGGGTCCGGATTCAAAATTTACCGTATTCTTGTAATTGATTTTCCTGAGTGTCTTTATTACATCGATCCAGGGGATTGTTCCAAAGCCTGGCGGCAGATGTTCGTCTATACCGCTTGAGGGGATGAACTCTCCGGGAGTAACGTTCCTGCCCTGAGATCCGCGGTTGTCATGAAAATGTGTGGTAAACAGTTTGTCACCCATAATTTTGATCCATTCGCTTACGCTTACGTCGCAACAGTGGGCGTGACCGGAATCCAGGCAATAACCCACGGCATCAGAATCTGCCAATTTAATCAGTTGAGGCAGAAGTTCCATGTCGGCAAACGGTTCAAAACGATCAAGGTTTTCCATAGCGATTCTGACGCCGAGCCGTTTAGCTTCTTCTCCAGCCTGATGCAGGTTGTCGGCATTACGCTTGAGAACTTCGGCGATACCATGGTGCTCAACCTGATCTGAATAAACTTGTAGATACTCTTTGACCGTATTAAAATGCCGATCAATCCTGCCGGAATGAAGTACCAATACATCCGCGTTGAGATTAGCGGTATAGCGTACCGAGGCAATAAGTTTTTTAATTGTTTCTTCCTGAGATTCTTCCAGCGGTGCAAACGACGCGGCGAGCCCGTGATGCTGCGCCGCCCTCATTCCACGCGAACGCAGTTTTTCCCCAATCCGCTCTGTTTCATTGCTCATATCAAAATCAGCGGATTCCACATCGGTGTAACCGGCAAGCATAACTTCGTCAATACCACATTCCTGCAATATATCCAAGTTCCTGTCAATAAGATCATCATCCTTGCGGATTATTTTTTTGCCGTTCCATATTACGGTGTCCACCGGATAAGAAAGTTTGTATTCCTGATGTGTCATTTTCCGTGTTCCCTTGTTTTGTATCATAATTATACAGTGATTATTTGTTTAATGCAATTGACAAATCAATCAAAACAAGGTATGATAATGTCAAAAATGGGTGTTCAATGGATACGTTAAGTTTTTATGATTATTTCCAGGAGGGGTATTTCCCCATATCGGTAACAGTCATGCCGGCAAGCGGAACGAGTAAGGTCAGGAACAGTTTGCACACGCACGAATTTTCCGAGATCGTATTGGTGGGCAAAGGTTCCTTAATGCATCATACGGAACATTCGGATATACGACTTGAAAAAGGGGATTTTTTTCTCATGCATCCGGGCATGGCACACGAATATTCCGAACCGAGCAAGGATGCCATGCTTTACAATCTGATCTATGACTCAAGAGCACCTATTCCAATGCTAACCGCCACGAATCTCGCTTTTGTCAGAAAAATATATCCAGATAAATATGCCGGAGACGATTTCGGGTTGTGGTCGATAGCAAAAATCGAAGGGAAAAATCTCAGGGAAGTCATTGCTGCGATGGATAAAATCAGGGTTGAGGTGAAAAAACGCAATCCCGGACATCATATCCGGATTGCGGCATTGTTTATGGAAATCATCATTGAACTGGCGCGCAACTTTCACGGGGACGTAAAGGATAACTCTAACTGGACCTTGAATCAGGTGGTAGGTTTTATACAATGCCATTATCGTGAAAAGATAGGTGTTAAGGATTTGACCCGAATCGCGATGATGTCGGAAAGCAGTCTTTTCAGAAGATTTAAAACCGCCTTTGGAGTCGGCCCCGGAGAGTATCTGATGAACTTGAGAATCAGGCAGGCGGTAACCTTACTGAAAAAACGGGATATGAAGCTGGAAAGCATTGCTGCGGAATGTGGCTTCTGCAACAGTAGTCATCTCTGGAAAGCTCTGTGCCGCAAACTGAAAAAAACTCCTGCCGAAATCAGAAAAGAAACTGATCAGTAAAAAGATGATGGACATGTCCAGACAGAGAAATTCAAGCACCGGGATTGTTTTCCCGGCGGGATGAAGTAAATTAGCTTCCTTAGTAATCGCGTGAACTAATGGAGTGCTATGGCGGGAAAATCGAAAATAGTATTTATCGGGGTCAATTCCTCGTATTCGCATACCATGTTATCCTATGGCTACGTGCGGGCATATACCGAAAGATTTATCGATGATTGCTCCTGGGAATATCTTGAAACCAATATCAACGATGACCCAACGGGAGTCATGCTACGAATTGCTGATGCCCAACCCGATATCGTGCTGGGGACGGTATATTTGTTTAACCAGGAATTTATGTTCAGGATTTTGAAACCGCTCAAACGGCTTATCCCTGACTGCCGGATATACCTTGGCGGACCGCAGTTCGCGGGAGATAATCGCGCGGTTTTGACGCAAAACCCTGAGTTCACTGGCGTTATCCGTGGCGATGAAAGCAGTGTCTGGCGCTTGATAAATGACGCATCGGCTATAATTCCTGGATTGTGCCATATTCAGAACGGAGAATATGTAGATGGAGGAACCGCATGCCATGACGGTGCCGCCGATGACATACCCTCTCCCTATGAACTCGGGTACTATCAACGCGGAAAACCTTTTTATCAGGTGGAGACTTCACGCGGATGCAATGGCAGATGTTCTTTCTGTACCAGTGCGTTAAGCACGAGAGTATTTAACTTTTCCCTTTCCCGCATCCGTAATGAGCTTGACGTTTTACGACGGGATGGTGTGAAAGAAATACGTATTGTGGATCGTACTTTTAATGAGAGTACCAGCCGGGCTGTAGAACTGCTGTGTTTGTTTCGCGATGATTTCCCGGAAATGCGTTTTCATCTGGAAATAAATCCGGCTATGTTGAACAGAGAAATACTTGAAACGCTAGAGTCTTTCCCCGTCGGGAGTTTGCATCTTGAAGCCGGGATACAAAGCTTCAGCGACGCCTCCCTGAAGGCGGTAACACGTCCCGCTAATGCGGCTCGCAGCAAACAGGGGCTTGAACAATTACTCGCATTGGGGAATGTGGAAGTCCATGCCGATCTTATCGCCGGACTTCCAGAGCAATCATACACCGATACGTTGCGCGATGTGGAAAAACTTATCGGTCTGGCTCCACATGAGATACAGCTTGAAAACCTGAAAATCCTGCCTGGGACTCCACTGGAGAGTAAGCCTGTAACAGGACATATCTGGAATCCGCTGCCGCCTTATGAAATACTTCAAACTAAAGGATTCAGCACCGATGAATTGCAGCAGACCAGATATTTGTCTAAGTTGATAGACAGTTATTATAATGTGCCGTCTTTACGCGGATTGTTTGCGTATTGCGTGAAAAATTATCCCGGATTTCTGGAAAGGTTTATGAATTACGTAAAATCGCAGTGCGATCCTTTACAAAAGTACAGTCCCAAAATACGCTTGGAGCATATGCAAGGCTTTGCCCGTGAGCATGGCGATATCCGGCTGGAGGAACTGGTGAAATTCATCTGGCTTAAACTGGGTTTGTCTCCAGAGCACTATGGCATAAAGGTATATAAGACGGTTCCCGGAGAGACGGAACCGGGCAGAAGAATATGGGATTCCGGCTCTGACCAGCCAGCCAAAAGATTTTTTGAGGAGGATTTCAGTTTTAACGCGGCGCAAATATGCCTGATGAAAGACCCTTTTTTCATTGATGGCGTGTATATATATCGTTTCTATCTGGTTCACGGACAAAACACCAAGGCAATATACGAAAAATGACGGGGTCAGACCTACACATTGTTACATTTTGGTTTAGGATAAAGAGAAGAAAAGCATTTCTGATAATATGTAGAATTATTTGTAGGTTGGTTACTGGATGACTTTGGTTGTATTGTCGTGATAAAAAGAAAAATATTCCGGCACTGAGCTACTCTCCCACAGTCAAATATGCAGTACCATCGCCGCTGGAGTCCTTAACATGCGTGTTCGGGATGGGAACGTGTGTTGCAACTCCGCTATAAGCACCGGAAGCGTATAATCTAACTTGTCATCCGCATAATTCAATTCTTTTTTATGTTTTTTGTTGAGTTTTTTTGTTGAATCAATTGCGCTGGACGATTATCATTATCCATAAGATTATGGTTTTTATAAATGTAACCAGACTTCAGGTCGGGGGTGGAAAATGATTAAGTTGTTTGTTGCGGCAATGTTTATGATGGCGGTTACGGTGCTTCTGGCGCAGGTTCAGGATATCAGTACTTCTGATGGGACTGTGTACCGTGGCGCGCGGATTGTCGGATCCAATCCTTCCGGCATTGATATTTTGTATGAGAATGATGGCAGAACTGTGTTGAAAGGTCTTAGTTTTGAGGAGCTGCCGGAGGATATCCGGCAAAAATACGGTTATGATCCGTCTGCCAGTAAACGTTTTGCCGGTCATGTAGATAAATTCAGTGAAGATGATATTGAAGATGCCGTTACTGCCAGAGGTATTTCAGGGGGCAATGTTCAGAATGGGACTTATTATGTTCAGGATAACGCCGGAGAGCTGAAGGCGATGGTCTACGCTTACCGTCGTTCTGTAACGCTTAGTCCGGTAAGCGCCGCGCCGGGAGGGACGGTGGTGCTTGTGGATAAATTATTGTCCGGCAAAAAGCTCGGAGCTGATTTGATCTTTGTAGAGGGTTTAAGTCTTGGCAATGGCGCCTGGACGGGAGTGATCTATCCGGCTGCCGTCAGAATCAGGCTTGAGGATTATGATTTTGGATTGCGGGTCTTCACTCCCGTTTTGGAGCGCTCTACGCAGATATTGGCTGACCATATTACTGGAGGATCCGAGAAGGAGGAAAGCGTCGGCAATCCGGCTATCGTTCAAAAACCGGGAGCTCCTGCCAGCTCAGTAAATGTCGAGCTTACCCCTTATGACGACAGCCCCATGCATATTGTTACGGGTTCTTTCGGCACATATATATATGGTGGATATTATCCATATTATCGTTATCGTCATCATCGCCGTCATAATCATCGACCGCATCCGCGCCCAAAACCTCTTCCTTGCCCTCAGTCGCAGCCGGGATCCGGGTCTACTGGGAGGACTACGGTTATTCAGTCCAGCGGGGCGGTTGCAACCGGTGGTGGGACTACACGTCATTCGTCCAGTCCGACTTCTCCTCGGAGCGGGGAGCGCAATGTTTCCCGCCCTTGAGTTGATGTGAATGACTATTTATACCAGGCTTCGGGCAGGTGTTCGCGTTCGAGCTCGAGTAGCTCGTTCATGATGTTCCTGGCGTCGCCGATATTGTTTATTATCGGGTCGGTACACATGGCGCGGAGCAGGATTTCACGGTCACAGGTAACGGCGGCCTCGGCGGTGAGTTCATGCGTGTCAAGCACCTGCATTTGCAGCCCGAACAGTCCGCGCGGCATATTGCCTACGGGTAACGGTCTGGGACCGTTCATGTCGACGTCGCATTTCATTTCCAATACTGCGTCGGCGGGCATGTTTGGTACAGTACCCCGGTTGAGGGTATTGATGTAGAATTGCTTGCCGAGATTACCCCACATGCTTTCTATTATGTCGGTGGCATGATCGCCGCAACCGTTTTTGAGAAATTCCTCAATTGGAATCTCGCCGTTGGCTAGTTTTTCGGTATGCGCCCAGGCGGCTTTCATTTCTTCGTCGCGATTATAGGCGTCAAAGGTGATAATCGGTTCAGGCGTGGCAGGGCTCACGCCGTAACCCTGGAAGAAGGGGACATATTCCTTGGAGTGGCTTACCGCCGTCGGGTAGGCGTTGTAGACATCCAGGAACTGTTTTATATAGTTAAAATGTAAGCGCGGCTTGGCTTTGGGGGAGGGGGGAACCTGCCATTCCTCCAGTGCTTTGCGATAGATGTATTCTTTGATGTAAGGCATGCGGTCTTCGCCCTTGAAGGTGCATTCAAAGATAAAGGTCAGGTGGTTTATGCCGGAAAGCTTGTAGGAGAAATCTTTGAGGATATCCGCCGGGATGGATTCCTTGTGATGGTTGAACGATTCAGGCAATAAACCCGCCAGCTTCATGAAGTCGCCTTCAGCGTAAGGCAGGTGATTGCCGTCGCAGAGCGCGAAGCTTTTTACTTCCGGCGCGAAACGTTGCAGGGCGATGCCGTTCACCGTGCTGGGGTTGATGAAATTTATCAGCCAGGCGTCGGGACAGAGTTCTTTTATGTCCCGGGCCACATTTAATATTTCAGGTACTTCACGGAGGGCGCGGAATATACCTCCCGGGCCGATAGTGTCGGACGAGCACATGGTAACGCCGTATTTGCGTGAAATCATTGTGTCCAGTCCGCGGTAATAGGCGTTACGGAAGGAAAAAGTCAGAACTACGAAGTCAGAATCGGATATGACCTGTTTTCTGTCGGTCGAGCAGATCAGTTTGGTGTTGACTCCAGCGGCGGCGATGGCTTTTTTTGCCAGTTTCATCATTACGTCGAGAACTTTTGCGTCGGTGTCGACCAGCGCCAGAGTTCCTTCCCGCAGGATTTCGCTGTTGATCATGTTCCATATCGCCGCTTTACCGAAGAAATAACTCCCGGCACCGATGACTGCTACTTTCGGACCTTTCATAATTGCATGTTCCTTGGTTGATTTTTACTTTTAAAGGGAATATAGTATTTATCTATAGTTTTATTTTAACTGCTTAAAAAGCTTTTTTATAGAGTAATAAAAAAGCAAAAAGGGTAAATTTGTAGCATGAGGCATGATATTACTTTCCGGCCTTCCAGGAAGGCTTCGATACAGGTGCCGTTGCCGGTGCGTTCCGCCGGACACTATGAGGTCGACGCGGGATTTGCCGAAACGCCGATGCGTAAAAACTTCATCGAAATGTTCTGGTGCGTAAAGGGCAGGGGGGGATTGGTCATTGAAGGCGTGGAACACTTTCTTGATGCGGAGCATTGTTGTTTTTACTTCCCGGGTGATTTTCACCGGATACGCAGTGAATCCGCCATTTGGGAATACTATTGGCTCACGCTGGATCCGGAAGACCCGGAGGCGTTTATAAAGGCTATGGCTTTGCATCGTCAGCCTTTTCATGCCGGACGCTGTCCGGAGAACCGGTTTATCAAGCTGTTGTCGGAATTAAGGGACTTCAGTCCCTCGGGGCAGTATCAGGCAAGCGTAACGGCATACGACGTCCTGGTTCGCGCTGTTTCCGGGGGGATGCGCGGGGAGGAACATGATCTAGCGGATAGGTTTAAGAATCTGGTGGAGGAGCATTCGCATAAACCGGATTTATCGGTGTCGGGACTTGCCGATATGCTGGGGGTGCATCGCACTACGCTTAATCGGGTTTTTAGCGAGGCTACCGGAATGACGCCCGGGGACTATTTGCAATCTTATCGGATACAGGAGGCGCTTTCGTTGCTCAAGGGCACGGATATGCGGGTTGGAGAGATCGCCGAAAAGACCGGTTTCAGCGACGCCAATTATTTCAGTAAAGCGGTGCACAAATTTACCGGTTATTCTCCCGGCGAGTTCAGGCGGAGATAGTAGTTCATATCATGTTCATATTCTTTTATATGCCGTTGTTTGCCTGAAATCTCCTGGGGGAAACCCCCGAACGGTAATTCGCTACCAAAGTCAAACAACTGGAATAAAAAGGACATTTTAAGTCTTTATAGTTAACGATGGAGATTTTCATTTAGAGGAATTGTTTGACACTGTATAATTTTTAGACTTGCAATCAGTAGTCAGTGGTTTATAGTAAGCTTGGGCTTTACGCCTATCTTCCTAACAGAAGTGGTCCAAGCTAGGATCTAAGCGCATAATTATTGGTAACACCTAAAACAATAACAGGAGATTTTCGGGAAAATGGGAATTAAAAAACAATCATTCAGGGGAATCGAAAGAATCTGCGGTAAAGGTTTTAAAACATCCATGCTGTCCATGCTGGCAGGTGTAATCTCTTTTGCGGTTCCGATACAGGCGGAAGTGCCGGAATTGCTCGAACTGGTTCCCGATGCTAAAGGTTATGAGTTGATATATAAATTTAATCCGCTGGATTATGTGTCTAAGGGGTATCAGGTCGATAATGGCGAAAGTTATTCCGGTACGCTGAAAAAAGTTGGTTATCTGCTGAAAACTACTGATAATAAGGGGCAGTCGACCTGGGCGTTTGTATCCATGGATCCATTTTCCCAAGACCTTAATCAGGTAGGTGTTCCGAATGCCGCATCCGGGATTGTCCAGACCTATGTGAATAATCTGGAAGTTGTCGGAAACAGTCCCAATATCAAGACCGGAAAGTTTGAAAAGGGCAATATAGAATTCTGGCCTAACAACTACGGCGGCGGCAATGTTAAGAATATTCCCGGCGCTACTAATGCTTATGATTTTGGCGATGCTCCTGCCCAGCCGGTTGTTGGATATGGTTCCATGCAGGTGCATAATTATTTGGAAAAACAGACCGTCATTGCCTTTAATAAAATGAGTGGAGGCAAGTCTTGTGATCTGGGAATCGGCAATAATACTACAAAAAGCGGGCATCCGGACTGGACTTTTTCCAAATCCGGAAACAATTACAAAACCGCGACTATGTTGGTTGTCGGACAGTTTGACAATCTGAAAATTACTCCGGTGGTCAAGCTTGATGCGCAGAAAATATCTTTTCGCGGCGAGACGGAGAAAGCTTTCTTCGCTCCCGGTGAAACAATGAAGTTCACTTTTGACGTCAATTATGGCGATCAGCCTGCTCCTGAAAAACCATATACTCTCAAGTGGACACGTACCGGCGATGATGGCAAAAAAGCCAATGGCAACGAAGCCGTTGTTCCAGGTCAGCCGATTGTTATAACTACTTCCATGGATCAACCGGGATTTGTACGTGTTCAGGCGGTGCTTGTCGATAATAAAGGTAGAGTCATTAAAAAGAAAAATAGTCAAGGCAAGTTGGCTAATGTTGATTTTGACGGCGGCGCCGGGGTGGAAATAGAAAAGCTTCAGGCAGTTGCCGATGAGCCCGCCGACTTTGATGCTTTCTGGGAAAAACAAAAGGCAAAGCTGGCAGCGGTTCCGCTTAAGTTTAAGATGGAAAAAGTCAGCAAACCAGATGCAAAAGTTGAAGTCTACGCGGTTTCCGTCGATTGTCCTGGTCCCCGCCCGGTTACCGGTTATCTGACCATCCCCGCTGGCGCTAAAGATAAATCTCTTCCTGCTTTCGTAAATTATCAGGGATATGGCACTAACGTTCAGAAGGCTCCTGCCAGCGGTCCTGGCAATCGTATAAATTTCAATGTCAATGCCCATGGTTATGATCTGGGGCAGAATGATGCCTATTACAAAGATTTCTTTGCAAAAATCAAATCCAACGGGCAGATTTACGCTTTTGATCCCAAGCAGAATTCCGACCCTGAAACGGCTTATTTCAACGGTATGGCTTTACGTGTAATGCGTTCTTTGCAATTCGTTAAATCTTTGCCGCAGTGGAATGGCAAAGACCTTACGGTTTCCGGTGGTAGTCAGGGCGGGCTTCAGACTATTTGGGCTGCCGCACTGGATTCGGACGTTACCCAAGCCAATTCCGGCATTACCTGGTGTTGTGATTTTGCCGGAACCACCAAAGGAAGACTGGGCGGCTGGAGGCCAAGCTATGTTCCGGCGTTGAATTATTATGACAGTGTATTCCACGCCAAGCGTATCAAATGTCCGGTGGTGATTACTCGCGCTGGACTTGGCGACTATGTTTGTCCGCCATCAGGGCTGGCGGTACTTTATAATAACATCAAATCGCCCAAAAAGATTGTTTGGGTACAGGGCTCTACGCATGGATTTGTTCCTCCGAAATCGCAGAGTTTCGTTATCGAGCAGAAATAATTTTTATCAGCCGCGATTTTGCGGCGTTAATGTAAAGTGAAATCTCAGGCTGGATCGTAAATGATCCGGCCTTTTTTGTTTTTTGCCGTCATATATAACGGCATGTAACGTCATGTATCACTATATAACACGATTTTTGTGATATTTCCTGCTTGCAGTGTTGACATATTTGACTATTTATATTATTCTTTTAATATATAACCCTTAATTAAGATTTTATATATAACATGAAAATAACAGAATCTCACAATTATGACGGACTGATGCTTGCGGATAAAGTGGAAAGCGATCTTTGCAGGAAGATAAAAATTATGCTTGATTCAGGGCAGTATCTGCTTCCGCAGCAACAGGAGCTGGCGGATTCTTATAATGTTTCTCTGCGCACTATACGCACTGTTGTAAGTCGTTTGAAAGATCGTAAAGTGATACGTTCGGTAAAGGGCAGGGGGATGTTTGCTTTGCCGGAAAAGGAAAGCATCAGCGGTAACATTCTGCTGGTGGGCAACGATTTTTCCCATCCATATACATCTCTGGTAACGTCGATGGCAGGGGAACATCTTCTTGCCATAGGGCTTACGCCGGTAATGGTCAGGGGGAAAGACATTGCCGCGGCGGTTAAGGACAAGGATGTACGCGGTTTGCTGGTGATTCAGGATAGTCCGGAAATCGACGCATTTCTAGAGCATACTCATCTGCCTTATTGCGGTATAAACGACGCGTTGACCGGGGATTTACGACAGTCGATATGGCGTCAGACCGTGCGCGGCAACTCTTATCTGGCTGGTTATATAGCTACGGAAATACTGTTGCGTAAAAACAAACGTAATATAATTATTTTCGGCGGCGGTTTTTCTCAAGCGCATATTGAAGGTTATCGAGACGCTTTGAACCATAATGGTATTGTGCCGGAGCCGGACAGTTGTTTTATTCTTGATTTCGCCTCCAAAAGTGAAGAAGAGATCAGGCAACTATGTTCAGAAACCAGAGAGGCAATTAAAAGAAAAGTAGATATTCATGGCGACATGGGATTTATAGATACTACCGGCAGTCTGGTTCATGGTCAGGGAGCAGTGTTTAATTGGATGATCGAAGGGGTTTTTTATCGCGAGCGGGTGGTGGCGATAAGTGCTGAACCGGAGAAAAATCACATGGCGACGACCAAGGTGTTCGTCGATACCAAACCTCTTATCAAGCGGGCGGTGGATATTATACTGGGGCATTCCAAGCCTTTTTCCGTATGTGAAACCCATGACAATATATATATTCAGGAACAGACCGGACAGATTTCCCGGAAATACAGCATAAAAGAATATTTTTATATGACCCGACACAAGACCGTCGGATAATCTTTTTCGAGTATTTTAACAGCAACATTTATGGAGAGAGTTATGAGACTAATTGCCGCCACTGTTACTTTATTGATGAGCCTGATCACATTTGCCGATGAAAACACTTCTGCTGTCTGGAGTCAATATTTATCGCAAAAACAATCTGGCCAACCCACCTGCCTGCCGGACTTCTCTTATGCCGGTTATCGTCAGGGCAGTAGGTTGCCGGAGGCTGCCGTCTCCAAAGTATTCAACGTAACTGATTTCGGCGCGTATCCCGATGATATGCTTGATGATATGGAAGGCATCGCCAAGGCGGTTAAAGCGGCGGAGCACAACGGCGGCGGTATAGTCTTTCTTCCGCGCGGCAGGTATCTGGTCAATACCGATATGAATAAGCGCGGTACCATTAAAATTACTTCGGATAATATCGTGATCAGGGGCGAAGGCAACAGTAAAGGCGGTACTATAATCCATGCCATACATCCCTATGGCGGCGGTGACCCGCATCGGCTGGGGCGGCTGCATCTGGGGGAAAACGTTTTTTTAGTGCACTCGCAAGTGGAGGAGCGAAGCGTCAACAGCCGGGAAACCATCGCCAGCGTGGTAACGGATTCTGCTTCTGGAAGTTTTTCGGTAAGCGTTGATTCCTCGGACAGGCTGAAGCCGGGTCAAAATGTATTGCTGTACGCGCTTAATAAAGATATATTCAAGTCCATGGTCGAACCATATTCGATTGATCTAAAATGGACGACGATTACAGGAAACAAGGCACCTGCCATAGAGATTCATCGCATAGCGAAGATCTCCGGCAATACCGTATACTTTGCCGAGCCGATTTTGTATAATGTAAAAGCGGTTCACGGCTGGACGCTTAAAGATTTCAAGCCTGTAAGCGGCGTTGGTTTTGAAAATATATGCTTTATGGGCAACGCTTATCATGATTACTACCATCATCGCAGCGGTTATGACGATAGCGGATGGGCTTTTATCAAGATGAAAGGGGTAACCGAAAGCTGGGTACGCAACTGCTCTTTTATCAATTGCAGCCAGACGACATATGTGGCGTTGTCCTCATATGTGTCTATGCTTAATATCTTTATCGACGGCAATAAAGGACATCATATTCCTCGTTCGGTATTTTTCAATTACGGAGTGTTTGGCGGACTTATGCTTGACCGCGCTGGATACGATCACGGTCCGAGTGTATCATGGGGATGCGTCGGCACTGTTTTCTGGCGTTGTGCCAGTAAAGGTTCTTTGGATAGTCATGCCGGACGCCCTTTCGCCAGTTTGTACGACAATTTGCGGGGCGGGCGCATTAATTCCAGCGGTGGCACCCGCGATTACCCTCAGCACCTTCGCAACTTGATAGTGTGGAATTTTTATAATACCGACAAAACAAATTTTCATTATGATTTCTGGGTTGAAGGTAAAAACAACTGCTTTGTCAAGCCTGTGCTTGTGGGGTTCCATGGAGAGCCTGCCACATTTAATAAGGACAGTCTTGAGGTATTTGAATCCTATGGCAAGCCAGTGCAGCCGGAATCTCTTTATGAGGCGCAGTTGGCTCTTCGTCTGGGACGCACTCCGGCATGGATAGAACAGCTCAGGAAGGAACACAAAAAGCTGGCGGCTCTGCCCGTGGCGGATCACTTTGATCGGAGCAATCCTGACAGCAAACCTTTTATTTATCCCGAAAAGTTCAAAGCTGAAGATATGCTCAAATATCTTTGCTCGCTGTCTCTGCAAATGTTTAGATCCGTACAGTTTGAGTATAAAGTAGATGATGGAGTACCGGCCATGATTACCGATCAGGGATTGCTACGTAATACCCTTTACAGTCTGATGAACTGTATCTATAAACACGGCAAAAAAGGCAATACCATACGAGTTTGGGCCTCGGATGACGGACGTGTCCATTTTATTGTCAGCTCCGGCAAGCTTCGCCGTCCGTCCGGAGACCTCTCAAATAACAGTTATGTCTCTACGGCGCGGCTTTACGCGTCATTCATAGGCGGCGAACTGAAAGACAAAAGCAACTCAGACGCCATTGTTTTTGACTTCAGTATTCCGGTCGTGTATAATAACCTTGGACATCAGGAGAAATGACAACATGAAAACCAACACGCGTACACATTTCACACTCATAGAACTCCTCGTAGATGGTGTTCGTTAAATATGCAATTGTGTCTATATTAATTTACTTGTCTTTTGTTTGGTTTTCAAGCCCGGGATATGATATTCGCCCAATG
>JAFGXT010000132.1 GCA_016936495.1 Victivallales bacterium | reverse complement strand
CCTGACTTTACCCCTTTATGAGTTAAACATACAAACAATATACCGTACTTTCTACCCCCGCGCAATTCAGGAAGCCCACAAAACACACAATAAAAATACGGGGTCAAACCTACACATTATTACATTTTCCCACAAAAAACTCCAAGTTGCCATATGATTTTTTATTTGACAGCTACCCAAAAATCCACTTGTCCCAGTTGCCCACTCAGAAAGAAGCGCACTTAACCGCTAATCGGCACTAATGAACACTAAAAAAGACCAAGAGCCGACCGCCCTTAATTAGCTTAATTTTTAAAATTTAAATTTTTTGATATGAAAAATTCAAATTTGCGCCTGAGAATTTCAAGACAATCTATATAACATCATAAAAACAAATACATTAACTTATGCTTTGCGATGCACGGCACCACGATGTCCACGGCACCACGATGTCTAAATAGTTTAAATCAATGTAAGATTAGGTAAAAATACCAAGTTAAGAACACGCTTAATCCAATCAGTCCCAATAGCCTTAAAGATTGCGAGCTGTTTTTTGCGAAGATGTAAGTAATATTTTTACTTACAGAGAAGAGGAAAAACACAAATGCTGGCAACATAAAAATTATAGCATTTTTATTAAGTTTTTCTTGAAGCAGATAACAGAAGACAAATATTGTTAAACATATAATTGGAATAATAATAGAATCAATAAGAATTTTTACTGTTATTTTTTGTTTTTCCATTGTCCGTAACCTATAATGAATTTCAGGATTCGTGGTCAGCTACCTAAAAGTTTTAAAATTTCCCCCCCAAAAAATTTATAAGGCTGAGTAGTTAATTTTGTGTAAATGGCATATTTACTAAAAACCTTGTGTTTACATTAGCATTTGAATTTAAGAAGCGCAAGCTTCTTTTTCCTTTTTCCCCAGCGCCACCCTTTTCCGTAGGAAATTATACACCGAAGGTGTAGGGATGAACTCACTACAGCGGGAATCAGCCATCAAAATGGATGGCGAGCTGATTCAAAGTCTTTGTCCAGTGATGAATTGCGTGTGTCTTTATCGTGGTGTGAACGAGCCCCAAAACATGGGGGCGTGGTGCCGTGCATCGGTTTTTGGTGTGTTTTACGTTCCAAAATGAAGATATTGAAAAAATCTTGCGGCTCAGTTTTTGATTTTTTAAGGCCATAAAATGTAAAATTGGCTTTTGGGCGTGATTGACGCCACCGGGACGCATGTTTTTACCTATGATTACGCCACTGTCGGGCATCCAGGACTTACATCTGCGACGATGCCGTATATCCTAGATTACCGACCTCGTTATGAGTTCATCAAGGTTACATACTTGGTTGGGGAAATACGGATTAATGCGGAAAATCCCCGAACCTGACTGGCAGGATGCGTAGAGAAAAACTGCGCGCTTCTCCTCCTGAGATTCTTTATAGCGCTTGTTTTTTTAGACTGAAGCTGCGCTTTAGAGGAATTAAGAAAAATACAAACTGTCGCACTTGTAATTTGAATCCGGGCGTCCTTGTGTTTGTAATTCGTTGCGCTCGTTCGCCTTACTGCGCACAGTATGGTGCCACACACGGATACATCCAGTCGGGAAATGATTTTTCCTTATTTTTTTATTAGAATTATTTTAATAAAATAACTTGACTTTCTAATAAAATTAGATTATTATAATAATTACAATAACATTTAGGAATAATGATGTCTTATGTGATTAAGTGGAAGAGAAAAGCAGTTAAGCAGATGCTTAAATTTCCGGTCGGTGACAGCGCGAAAATAACAGCATCGGTAAAAGATCTGGAAAGCGAAAGTAACTGGGGGAGCGTAAAAAGCTTGAAAAATCATCAATATGATTACCGACTGAGAATCGGCAGGTATCGGGTTTTATTCAACTGTTTAAACGATATAGAAATATTAAGCATAGAAGAGGTTAAAAAAAGAGATGAACGCACTTATTGATATTGATAATGTTCAGACCATTATGGAAAATGGGAAACCGGCTTTTGCCGTGATTCCGTACGACCAGTTCAAGTTGATCTGTAATCAGATGGATAACCGAAAGGTTATTTATGCCTCAGATGAAATTCCGCATGAGGTGGTGAGCTATATTTTTGAAAAGCATTATTCTATAGTGAAAGCCTGGCGCTTATATCTGCGGATGAATCAAAAAGAAGCCGCGGAAAAGATCGGGATTACTCAAGGCGCGTTAAGTCAGATTGAGAAAAGCGAAAGCAATCAGCAGGGAACTTTACAGAAGATTGCCGACGCCTGGGGTATTCATGTAGAACAATTGGACATCTAAAACTACTTTTAATCGTGGTGCCGTGCATCGTTTTTTTTGTTTACGTTCAAAAATGAAGATATTGAAAAAATCTTTTGTCTAATGAAAAATCCCCGAGCCTGACTGGCAGGTTCGGGGATTTGAGAAGTATGTGTCAGAGTCGCTTACGCGTCGGCGAGGGCGACAACACCGGGAAGGGCTTTGCCTTCGAGGAATTCCAGAGAAGCGCCGCCGCCGGTGGAGATGTGGCTCATCTTATCGGCAAGTCCGCTCTGATTCACCGCCGCGACCGAATCGCCGCCACCGATGATGCTGGTGGAATCGCTGTCCGCCACCGCCTGGCAGATGCCCATGGTGCCGGCCGCGAAGTTGGACATTTCAAAGCAGCCCATCGGGCCGTTCCAGAGTACGGTCTTGGCGGAAAGAACCTCTGCTGAATAAGCTTTGAGGGTTTCCGGGCCGATGTCCAGCGCCATGAAACCGTCGTCAATGCTGGTGCCGACGACTTTGGTGTTGGCGGCATTGTCGAACTTATCGGCTTCGACGTTGTCGGTCGGGAGCATGAATTTTACGCCTTTGGCTTTGGCTTTGTCCATGATTTCTTTTGCGGTGTCAAGCAATTCTTCTTCGCAGAGAGAGCCGCCGATCTTGTAGCCGAGAGCTTTGTAGAAGGTGTAAGCCATGCCGCCGCCGATCAGGATTGTGTCAACTTTTTCCATCAGGCTGGTGAGTACTTCGAGTTTGCCGGATACTTTGGCGCCGCCGACTATGGCGACGAAAGGACGTTTCGGGTTGGCGACCGCCTGACCGAGGTACTGAATTTCTTTTTCCAGCAGGAAGCCGCTGACGCAATTGGCTTTGTCCATGAACTCAGTGATGATTGCGGTGGAGGCGTGAGCGCGATGAGCGGTGCCGAAAGCGTCGTTGCAATAAACATCGCCGAGTTTGGCGAGTTCTGCGGCGAAGGCTTTCTGTGCCTTAGTATCTTCATCGGTTTTGCATTTCATGTCCTCTTCCTTGTGGAAGCGGGTATTTTCGCAGACCAGGATTTCACCGGCTTTCAGAGCCTGTGCCTGTGCAATGGTTTCGGCGCCGACGCAGTCGGCTGAGGTTTGAACGCTTTTGCCCAGCAGTTCGGCGAGCTTGTCCGCCGCGGGTTTCAGGCTGTATTCTGGATTGACTTCGCCTTTTGGGCGTCCCAGGTGCGAGAGCAGTACCAGAGAAGCACCGTTGTCGATGATGTATTTGATGGTGGGCAGTGCCGCGCGGATGCGGGTGTCGTCAGTAACTACGCCGTTTTTGAGGGGCACGTTGAAGTCAACGCGCATGACTACGCGTTTGCCGTTGATCGCGAGGTCTTTGATAGTTTTCTTATTGAGATTCATAGCTGTATCTCCTGTAAAGTGAATTGTTATAAAAAAACCCGAAGAACCATTACGACTCTTCGGGTCAGACTCAATCAAATAATGACTGTATAGTCAATTTTCAAGCTTAACCGCTTCTACTTAGATGGAAGCGAGCTTGCAGATCAGGTCAACAACTTTGTTTGAGTAACCCCATTCGTTGTCGTACCATGATACAACCTTGACGAAGTTATCAGTCAGGGCGATACCAGCTTTGGCGTCGAAAGTTGAGGTGCGGACTTCGCCGACGAAATCCTGAGAAACAACTTCTTCTTCAGTGTAGCCGAGGATGCCCTTCAGGCTGCCTTCAGAAGCTTCTTTCATTGCTGCGCAGATTTCTTTGTATGAAGCGCCTTTGTTCAGGCGGCAGGTCAGGTCGACAACTGAAACATCGGCGGTCGGTACGCGGAAAGCCATACCGGTAAGTTTGCCGTTCAGTTCAGGAATTACTTTGCCTACTGCTTTAGCTGCGCCGGTGGATGACGGGATGATGTTGTTCAGAGCTGAACGACCGCCTCTCCAGTCTTTCATGGAAGGAGCGTCAACAGTCTTCTGAGTCGCGGTAGTTGCGTGAACGGTGGTCATCAGACCTTCGACAATGCCGAATTTGTCGTTCAGGACTTTTGCGATCGGAGCCAGGCAGTTGGTGGTGCATGACGCGTTTGAAACGATGTTCATTTCAGGAGTCAGAGCATCTTCGTTAACGCCCATTACAAACATGGGGGTGTCGTCTTTTGAAGGAGCGGACATAACAACTTTCTTTGCGCCGGCTTCGATGTGTTTTGCCGCGGTTTCCTTGGTCAGGAACAGACCGGTGGACTCAACAATGTAGTCCGCGCCGATGGCGTCCCATTTCAGGTCAGCCGGGTTTCTTTCCGCAGTTACGCGGACGGTCTTTCCGTTGACAACCAGGTTGCCGTCTTTTACCGCGACATCGCCTTTGAATGCGCCATGTACTGAATCGTACTTGAGCATGTAAGCGATGTAATCAATATCCAGCAGGTCATTGATTCCAACTACTTCAACATCATTGCGCTGCTGCGCCGCGCGAAAAACCAGACGGCCGATACGTCCGAAACCATTGATACCAATTTTGATCATCTTTGGATTTCCTTATTTTTGTTATTAAAATTTATTGAAACGTGATGTTTCAATTTTTACGTCATTACTTGCATAATACTTTATAAATGAAATATAAGAGTTAGTAATCTACTCTTTTACAATTAAAAGTCAAAGAGTTTTGTGAAAAAAAATTCAAAAAGATATTATTTTATCTAATCTTTCCCGTTGATTTTCAAAGCATTTGCTTCAATTGCTCCGCCAGCGGCAGGTCAGCCGGGAGAAGGTTTATTTGTTCCAGTTGATCCAGTGGAATCTGGCGTATTTGCTGGTTGTCGTGAGGATGCAGCCTGGGCTCGTCGTCGACAAACAGGCAGCGTATAAAATAGAGGTCTACTGATTTGCCGGGGTAGTCGAAGCGGATATTGCGCATGAGGTCAAGCACGATGATTTTAGCTCCGAGTTCCTCGATTATCTCCCGGCGCAGAGCCTGGGCGAGGGTTTCTCCGGCTTCGACTTTCCCGCCCGGAAACTCCCAGAATATTTCATCGCTCTCTGGAACTTTACGGCTGGTGAGCAGCACTTTTCCCGCCGTAATGATGACGGCGGCGCTGACTTTGATCGCAGTGTTATCAGATTTCATCTTTAATATATTTGCTCTTACTATGCTTTGCGGTTATATTGTGGTGTTTAAAGTAGAGCAATTAAAGGAAAATACAATATGCCGATATTTGAATATCATTGTGATGGTTGTGGAAGCCGCTTTGAAAGGATAGTCAGCGGTAAGGACAGGAAGGTGGTATGCGAGCAGTGCGGAGCTGCGGGCTTGGAGCCGTTGCTCCCGGTGTTTTCGGCTAAAACCGGGGCTTCGAATTCATGTCCGAAAGAAGCCGCTTGTCCGGGCGCTGCGCGGCATAGCTGCGGCAGTGGAAGTTGTTGTTGCGGGCACTGATATCTTGAACCATTTAACTTTTATATATGACTTGATTATTTAATGAAAAAAACAGAATTGCTTGAAATACTGGAATCACTGAAATTTCATCCCGGCAAGATTCTCGGACAGAATTTTCTGATAGACCAGAATCTGCTCGAATACATTGTACGCGCCTCAGCGCCGGGGGAAGGGGAATTTATTCTTGAGGCCGGTCCTGGCTTCGGCGCGCTGACCCGGGGGCTGTTGGCGGCGGGAGCCGAGGTTACTTGCATCGAGTTCGATCACCGGATAAGTGAATATTTACGTAATAATCTTAAGGATCCCGGTTTCACGCTGATTGAGGACGACGCCGCCCGCGTGGATATTGAAGCTCTGGTCAAGGGGCGTGATTTCAGAGCTATAGCCAATCTGCCTTATTCCATCAGCAGTATTTTTGTGGCGCATATGCTGGAATTGGAAAATCCTCCGTTGTCTATGTGTTTTATGTTGCAGAAAGAGATGGGAATGAGGCTTGCCGCCGATAATACGACTAAGAATTACGGTTCCCTTTCCGTTCGGACGCAGATGGTTTATGACGTTAAAATATTGCGTACCGTTCCGCGTCAGGTGTTTTATCCGCAGCCGGACGTCGACTCGGCAATAGTTCAGTTTGTCCGGCGCGATATTTTTCCTGATCAGGCGACACGCAAGGGTGCTTTCGGTATGGTCAAAACCGCCTTTTCTCAAAAACGCAAGAAGATGATAAAGGCTTTGAGCGCGGCGTATTCGCGTGAAAGCGTGGAAGCCGCCTATGCCGCGTTGGGATATAACGAGGATACGCGTCCGGGACAGCTTACGCCCGGTCAGTTTCTGGAACTGTTTCTGGAAATGCGCCGTGGTGAATAGCAAAGTGCTGGAAAAGTATTTGCGGCGTAATCCGTTGCGTTTGCCGCTTACGCCGAAAGCGCAGAGGACATTCACTCATGCGGTGGTTATTCCGGCGTGTGCGGAGCGTAAGTTTTTGCCGCAAACGCTGGAATCATTGGCGGCTTGTGAGCTGGATAATGAATCCGATGTCGCGGTTATTGTGGTGGTTAACAATCATTCCGGCGCGTCGGTAGAAGTCAGAACTGATAATCAGGATACGCTTAAATATTTGTCCGATTGCTCATTGCGACTGAATCTGTTTTATATCGATGCCGCTTCGGCTGGTAATGAGATCAGCCAGAAGGGGGGAGTGGGCGAGGCGCGTAAACTGGGCATGGATTGCGCTTTAAGACTGCTTGAACCGGTGGAATCGGCGTTAATGTTCTGTCTTGACGCCGACACGGTGGT
>JAFGXT010000131.1 GCA_016936495.1 Victivallales bacterium | reverse complement strand
TCTCGCCAACCAGTGGTTATATCGTTAAAAAATATTTCACAAAGCATCCAGCCCCTCATTCCATGCTTTTATATTGGACAGCCATATATCTATGTTGTCAAGCTGTATTCCATTTTCTTTTCCTGTGGATTGCTTGTTTTTTTGAAAAAAATGATGATTTTTTGGCAAGTTTCATTTCCCGCTTGACAGAAACCCGCTACTTTATCTTAAACCTGAATCCGTGAAAAAATCAGGATTCTTTAAATAAAAAACTTCTTGATTTTTCACGGATTCAGGTGTCTTCTCCATAATCAGCAAAACAAGCTGCTTGTTGATATTTACAGGAATCTTCGGAAACTTTAAAAATACGCAGCGCCTTGTTCGCTCAGTAATACATATCCTTCTGGTTGATGAAGTGGTCCATTATTGTCTTGTGTAGTCTGATCGCACTTTCTATCTCAGTTTCTCGTCTTTCCCGTTCATTATCAGAGAGGGCGTCAAAAGAGGGATGGTTGCGGTAAATATCTTCAAGAAACTCTCCCGCAAGAACGCTTGTCTGATGCTGCACTTCTCCACGAGCGAACTTCTGCTTTGGGATCCAATCTCGCACAGGTGCGTCCGGATACTCCACCAAGTGATTACAATCACGCCGGTAGATGAGTCCACGACCCGTCTTGAAATCCATGCAGCGTGATTTCACATACGGAACTTTATAGAGCTCGGAGTAGTCCGCGACCTCCCCGCATTCGGATCGGAAATGTACGTAGGGGATCACCGGTTGAAAGAGTTGGGTACCTCCGGTCTTGAACCGTTTGCTGACCAAAGGAAAGTGGAGACGCTCGGTCCCCGCTGTCATCTCGATCCAAAATCCCCCATCCTCACGATGAATGCGTTTCGCAGGGAAAGGAAATCCAAACCGCTCAGCGAAAAGGAAATCGTACGACGCATTGAGGAAGATGAAGTTGTTAACTGTGAGGGTGAAGCAACTAGGCATGTATTCGAAGAGAGGCAATTCCGTTGCCGCCCAGCCAACACCGTCATTACCGTCACCCTCAATCTCATACACGATAACCATGCGATCCTTTGAGCCGATGCGTTTCCCTATGTGGAACATCGGAAGAATGGCGCGATGATTTTCGTTCAGGTAGAGCATCCCAAGCCATAGCCCTATACGAACCTTGTCTAACCAATCGAGGAAGATGTCCCACTGATGCGAATCAAGTGGGCCACGAGTAAGAATCGTCTCCATAATCGGCTTGGCTCGCGCCTCGAGATAAGAGAAGTCAGAATTACATTTCTCACATGCTGGAAAAGTAAAAGAACTGAAAGAGAACTCCCTCTTATCAAGTGTGGAGCTTGTCCACTTTCTCCCGAGGTAAACCGTTCGATTCGGGTCACCAGTCATCCGAATTAACCACTGCGGAATAACATGTTCCCTATTCTTCGATTCCGGCTTCTCGCCGCAAAATATGCAAAACTTATCCATTATTTTCAGCAAACAAGCAATTATATAGTTTTCAGATATCATTATATCATTCATTAAACAGAATGATATTACTCCGGCATTATTTCAGCTTACATACCTGATTGATTCCGCTTGAAATAAACTTTTAATATGTTCAGGGCGTTTCTGGACACTGCGCATATGTGTTTTTGCATCCTTTTCCCATTGCCCCTTTGTTTTTTTTGCAGGTTTTTGACTTAAATTAGCTTTAAGATCGTTGTTTAAAAATTCGTCAGGATTTAAGTCCGGGCTGTAACTTGGAAGGTAATAAACTTCTATAAAAGCCTTATGTTCTGTTAGCCATTCTTTTACAAGCTTGCTATGGTGAACTCGTAGATTATCCAATAGTAGATAAACCTTTTTATCTGTCGAGCGAATCAGTCTTTTCATAAACTTGATCAAAAGATCTGAGCACATTTTTTCTTTATAAAACATAAATCTGACCTTCCCTTGATTTGTTATTGAACTGATCATATTGATTTGTTCACTTGCTCCTCTAGATCGGCGAACCGGAGTTTTTCCTTTGGGAGCGTAACTTCTCCCATTCACATTATCACTGCGAATGCCTGTTTCGTCGCCCCAGTGAATTTCCGCCTTTTCCTGCTTCGCCCTAGCTGCGATTGCAGGGTATTCATTATTTAACCAATGAGTTACATGTTGCTCATTTCTTTCGTATGACCGCTTAATTGGTTTTTGAGGCGTAAAAACCCATTTATGAAGATACTTACCGACTGTTCTTATTGCAATGTCAATATCAAAGCGTTCTTTGATGAGCAATTGAACCGCTTTTCTAGTCCAAAGAGAAAAGGGCAACTTTAATTGATCTGGACATTTGTCTATCAAGCATTTTTGAATATCTTTTTCTTCATGCGGCATCAATATCCTGCCATCTCCAACCGGTCGACCTCCTTCCTGTACTTTTAGTGCATGGATTCCACTCGTTTGCCAAAGTTTAATCCATTCTCCCACGGTGTTGCGATGCACACCGACAATTTCGCCTATTTCAATGCGGCTCATTCCCTTTTGAAAAAGCTTTACAGCCTGCTTTCGGCGTTCAAATAAATCCTGTGGTTTTATTGTTCTTGCATCTCTCATAATTTTTTAAAACTAATATAGCATCATTAACCACAATTGCAAGCTGGTTTCATGCCAAGGCAATAATTTCTTTACGGCTCCTAATTTACATTTTTAGATTCTCTCCAGATTTTTCCAGATTTTATGAGTAATTTGTAAAAAAAATATTGACAAACAATAAATTTAATTGTATAATGTCTTCAGTTGAACCGGTTCAATCAAACAAACACAAGGGATGTTGTGAGAACTACATTAAAAGATATTGCAAAGCATGTCAATGTGTCAAAGTCATTGGTTTCAATGTATTTGAACAATCACGCCTTATCCGCCAAGATAGCGGACTCCACCAAAAAACGCATTGATGAAGCCGTGAAGGAGCTCAATTATCGTCCGTCCTATACGGCAAAAGCGCTTTCCAATGGCAAAACCAAGACAATAGGTTTGATTTGTGGAGGAATAACCAACCCGTATTTTTCACACTTAATTGAAGAGGCTCTGAATGAATCCGCGCGGCATGGGTATCAACTGATTATTTCTATTACGCGATGGATTCAAGAAGAAGAAGAAGCATGTTTCGACAGTCTTATTCAAAGACAGATTGACGGTATTATCAACTGTCTGCACCTGCGCTCTGAATCACCTTTATATTCAATGTTAAAGAAATCCAAAATTCCGGTATGCGGAATGAATACCATAAATACTGATTTCGCAGCATATAATATAAAGTTGGACAATGCTATGGATGAGGCGGTAAATTGCCTTGCGCAACGAGGGCATAAACGCATATTGGGTTTTTTCTATCATGAATCTGAGTGGGCGTCAACTTTTATCAGTGCATGTGAAAAGTTTGGTATTATTGCTGAACCGCAATATACTTTACCTAAATATCCGTTGGATATTTCTGTGTCCATTGATGAAATATTGCAGAAGAAACCATCAGCAATTATAATGAACGGTTATGAAATAATTACGGAATTCAGCCGTATTTTATTGGAAAACGATTCGACGTACCGTCCAGAAATTATAATCGGCAATGATGATTTTATGAAAATTCCTCAAAATCAATATATTACAGGATGTATTCATTCGAATATGCATGAGCTCACCAGGTCAGCAGTGGGTTATCTGATAGAATCGATTGAGAACCCGCAAAAAGATAAGCATGTTGTAGAGTATTTTCCTGCAATATTCATAAAAAAAGCATAAAAATCAACAAAAAACACGGAGGTAGAAAAAATGAAAAAGGCTCCAAGCATTAATCATCTGTACGCAAGGGATCCACATACAAGATCCAATCAAACGCCGGTAAAATTATTTACACTCATAGAGCTCCTGGTTGTGATCGCCATCATAGCGATACTTGCGGGTATGTTGCTTCCGGCATTGCAGAATGCACGGGCAACGGCACGCGATATTTCATGTGTAAACAACTTGAAGCAGATAGGCACAGGATTATCAATGTATGAAGGCGATTATAGCGGTTATTATCCAAGATATTTAGATGGAGACATGTATTGGAAAAAGTGGCAGGACAAACTTCTTCCGTATATAATACCGAATATTGATGCTCCGCTGAACAGCAACAATCAATATATCAACCGGACAACTGGCGATTATCATCCTTTTGGAGTTTTTGCCTGTCCGGCTCAAGGTCGTCGTTGTGCAACGGTCGGAGAAGTCAATCGCATAAATTATGGAATGAACTATTACATGAACAATAAGCCAGTAAGAAAAGTAAGAAAGCCATCTGAAAGAATGATTATCTGTGATCTGGGACAGGCGGAAGGCGATAATCCGTCAATATGGCATATCACAGAATTTTCGCCCTGCCGGCACATGCAAAATAAAGGAGCAAATGTTCTTATGTGTGATACCAGTGCCAAAGGATTAAGGATTTCAGAGATTCCTGATCCTAATCTAGGAGCCGGCGATGTGTATGCCAACGCGTTCTGGGGTCCCTGGACAACAGATTGATTTGAGGCGGTAATGCAATGCGGGGGTGCCCCGCATTGTGCTACCGGCATGATTATAAAAGAGAGCGAGAGAGAGTTCCTTTAATTGCATATGTTAAAAGTTATGAGCACAAATCACAAAAGGGAGGAAGATATGATAGATTGTCATGTGCATACGCATGAAAATGTCAATCATAAAAATGAACTGCTGGAGAGATTATCTGTCATTGGCGCAAAAGGGGCGATCGTTATATCATTGCCACCGGATAACTTTTACAATTTCACTCCAGACTATACATTCCAGGAGAGAATTGAGCATATTAAAAAATGTTGTGATGGAGCACAATATTTGTTTCCGTTTTTCTGGCTGGATCCCACATCCGCCGATGCGGAAGAGCAAGTGGAAATGTGTTGTAATCAGGACATTAAAGGATTTAAAGTGATCTGCGATCACTTTTATCCGTCTAATAAAAGAGCCATGCAAACCTTCAGGCTTATCGCCGGAAAAGGCAAGCCTGTATTGTTTCATTCCGGTATACTATGGGATGGTAAAGTATCTTCCAAATACAACCGTCCAGTAGAATTTGAATGTCTGCTGGAAGTACCCGGTTTGAGATTCGCGATGGCTCATATTTCCTGGCCGTGGTGTGACGAATTACTTGCCATGTATGGAAAATTTCAGCGTCAAAAGAGTATGTATCCAGATACCGCTTCTGAAATGTTCATTGACACCACGCCTGGAACTCCGCCTGTATATCGTGCGGCAGAGTTGAGTAAACTATATTCAATTGGTTACGATTTAGAAAATAATCTGATGTTCGGAACCGATGGCAATGCCGATGACTATTGTTCAGAGTGGTCAGAAAAACTGATGCAGAGCGACAAGGATATTTTAAGAAGTCTTGACTTAGATGACGAAAAAACAGATAAATATTTTTCAAAGAACACAGAACGCTTTGTTCACGGTTGCTGATAGTAAAGTATTTCAAGGTAATAATTAAGGAAAAATAAAATGATTAGAGAGAAAAAGAACAGTTGTTTCAAACTAGGAGTATCTGCCTTGCTATGCCTGTTTACCGCAGGAATGGTTAAGGCGGAAATCAATAAAGATCCTTTTCCTGCATTTTCAGCGTTAAAAGAATCGGTAAAAATACCTAGAAATGCAAAGTTGACGGTATCAGAGGATGGTAACTTTTTGATTGATGGCAAGCCGCGCTATCTGCCCGGCGCAATCTATTATGAAGATGTACCCCGCACACTGAAGCGGCACACGACAGGATATCCGGTTGAGCTTAACTGGCTATATGAAGATGTTCTTGATTACGAGGGTTATCAGCGTGTTGGACTTGACGCTACGGGAATATTCGCAACATCCGACTGGATAAAGAAGTACAGAGATAACAGTGCGCGTGGCGGAGACACAATAAATGATCCGCTGGTAAAAAAAATCGTAACCTCATGCATTCCTTTGTATTTGGATTTCACCTGTGCGCCCTGGCATCATGGATTTATCAAATATGAAAAAGGCAAATTACCAGCGAAGGCTGCATTTAATGTTTGCGGGGTTGATAACAATCACTGGATGCCTTACAGCGCTACCACTCCCGAAGGGCGGGAGCTTTATTTTGAAATGTGGCGCAGGGGCGCGGAATCAAGTTTGCAAATAGGCGCAAAACCATTTGTATATGAATTATTCAATGAACCTAATTATAATGACTGGAGCGAATTTAATCGTAATCTGTTTGCAGAAAGAATGCGGGAAAAATATAAAAGTATTAAAAAGCTTAATGCCGAATGGAAAACATCATATAAGAATTTCAAGGAAATGTCCAGCTTCAAAAGCAACTACGAAGACACTCCGCTTTTTATTGAATGGACAAAATTCATGGAAGACTGTTTTGCTGACATATGCCGGGCGGGGATAGCTGAAATTAAAAAAGTTGACAAACGCCCAGATGTTTTGTTCTGCGTCCAACCGCTCGGAACGGTTATGTGTAATGTCAATTTCTACAAAACTAATCAGTATATGAATGCGGTCGGCGCCCCGACTGGCGGCGGCAACGCATTGATGGCTAAATTATTGAAAGCATTAGCGAAAGGCAAACCCATTTTTGACGGTGAGACCTATATGGGCAATACCAGAGCAAGTATCCGCAATCAGTTCTGGCTGCAATATTCGCGTGGATTTAACGCGTCATTTGTGTTCAAGTGGGATCGTCGCCCTTACGACCAGTACTGGCCTAAGGCTGATGAAGCAGGAGGTAAACTTGTCGCGGAAAGATTTCCATATTTGATGCTCAACCCTTATGCATTACCGACCACAGAACTGTTGGGAATAATGGACGCAAAAACAGAGATCCTGAAAGTAAATGATTTCTTTACGCCACGAGACCGTGGAGTAAAACCAGAGATCGCATTTCTGTTCTCAACTGCATCCAAACGTCTTGCCCGCGCTCAAGGGTCGATAAAGCACAATCAGAACGAGGATTATGCCCTGGCTTTGGAATATGCCCCTTTGGCGTTTGATGTTGTATTCGAAGAACAACTTCAACAGGACATACTGAAGAATTATAAAATCGCGATCATCGCCGGCGTCGAAACCGGGAATAAGGAAATGGCTGATGCTCTGGAGAAATTCGTAAGAAACGGCGGTATGTTGATTGTTGGTCAGGAAGCCATGCAGAATAATGAATACGGATTCAAAAGAGCAGATGACTCCTTTCCTGGAATCTTTCCAGGGAAAACACTTCAGCAGAATATGACAATGCTGAAACTGGGAAATTTCAAAACCATGGCTGCTCCATATAGTGATGTAAGTTTTGACAAAACCTGGAGCGTAACGGCAAAGCTGGGTGATGAGCCGGCTATTCTGACAAAAAAGCTGGGTAAAGGAGAAATATTCTACCTTAATACAAAAATGCACCTTCGTGCATTAAGTTCTTTGTTCGAAGAGCTGGTTAAAGAAAAACACATAGCTCCCAGTTGTGCCATGAGAAACTATCTGAATGACGAAAGGATCTCATATGTTGAAGTAAACAAGGCAGTACTCGAAAAAGAAGTGGGCTATATCCTTTTTAATAACAGTTCAGGTATCCAGTTAGTACGCTTTCGTCCGACAGAGAAAAATATGACGTTTGCAGATCCGCTTGAAGGTAAGCAGATGCAAGCTCAGAATGGCGAATATTTTATTTGCCTGCTCCCCAATAGTCCGCGTATAATCATTGGCGGTTCGGAAGACACGCTTAAAAAACGTTTCAGTTTACTTCCGGTGGAAAGCTTTAAAGACGCGGCAAAAGCCGGTAAGGCTGTTGTTCGGGCGGAAGCTCTTAAAAACAAAAAATCAGGCAAGGCTTTCAATATAGAACCTAATTTGATCAAGACAATTAATTTGCGTGCTAATGTGAATAGCGGCTTCAATGGCGGCTGGAACTGGATAAAAAAGCCGGAGACAGGTATACAAAATGCCCCTTATTGGGGAATAGTCAATTGTAACGGCGTTCCATTTGGATTTGTTCGTGGAGATCACAACGAAGAACGCACTTGTATCGTTACTGGTTCCGACGGGGTTAGCAATGTGAAGGGCATTGAAGTCAACTCTCCAGTTAAAAACTTCTTTTTCCTTCATTCCGCATTGCAGAATGACAACAATATTAATTT
>JAFGXT010000130.1 GCA_016936495.1 Victivallales bacterium | reverse complement strand
GACTACTGGACTGGGAGCCATAATCATCGCGTTGGCGATATACATGGCGATGAGGTTCTGAGTGATGCGTCATGAAAAGAAAAAGTTTGTCGGAGTAGATTACCTGAGCCGTCCCGCAGATCGGCGAAGGCTTTCTCATTATCTCAAAGCCACAAACTTTAAAAAAATAGCGGGTTCGACAAATATCGGCTACTCCATCAGAAGAAACCGTCTGCGGGTACTTATTCTATTTGTGATTATTCTGAGTACAGGCTTATATTTTGTACTGAAATAGGCACCAAAGAGCCGCGCTTCACAAAAAAGCGATTTTTTTTGATTTATAGGCTGAAAAAACTCAAAAGAGCATTAATTTACATAAACTTATTTTTTTTATGATTTTATTTTTAGGGTACCCCCCTCTTGAGTTAAATAAAACCGGGCATTGTCCGCCCGACGACAAATCTTTATATTGGAGCTGAAATGGAATACAGAATTGAGATTTCTCCTCTGGCAAAATGGCGTGACTCCAGAGGCGAGTCTGTAAAAAGTCAGATAAAAGACTATCTGGATATTCAGGTAGACAAAGTTATGACGCGCGACGTATATACCGTCAGCGCCGGAATAACTCCGGCTGAAGCGGAAAAAATTGCAGCAGAACTGGCGAACCCGGTTATTCAGAAAGGTATTGTAGGGGAATCCGACGTGCCCGGATACGAATGGCTGATCGTCGTTGGCTTCAAGCCCGGCGTAACCGATAACGTAGGTCGCTCCGCGTCCGAAGCTGTCGGTGATATTATCGGACGCAAACTTAAGCGCGATGAAAAAGTTTTCAGCTCCGTTGAATACATGATCTGCGGCGGCAATCTTGACCACGCCAAAGCACATCAGGTCGCCACCAGCCTTGCCAATGAACTTATCGAAACCGTACAGATCCTATCGCATGACGAAGTTAAATCCGGCGGCGTACCTCTGAATCTGCCCCGGGTTACCGGCTTCGAGGGCGGCAAAGTCCGGGAATATGACCTGGAGGTAAGCGATGATGAACTTATGGACATCAGCCGCAAAGGTATTCTGGCGCTTACTCTTGATGAAATGAAAGTCATCCAGAACTACTTCCGTACCGCTTCAGGACGCAATGAAGAAGGTCTAAAATCCTGTCCGACCGACGTAGAACTCGAAGTACTCGCTCAGACATGGTCGGAACATTGCAAACATAAGATATTTGACGCCATTATTGATTATGAAGATGAAAACGGCGCCAAAGAGCGAATAGTCTCCTGCTATAAAAGCTTTATCAAAAAAAGCACCCACGAAATCGGCGAAAAAGATGTTGACTGGCTGGTGTCGGTATTTCATGACAACGCCGGCGTCATAGCTTTTAACGATAAAATCGACGTGGTCTATAAAGCCGAAACCCATAACAGCCCCTCCGCACTCGATCCTTACGGCGGCGCGATGACCGGTATTGTCGGTGTGAACCGCGATCCGATGGGAACCGGACAGGGAGCCGAACTGCTGATAAATGTATGGGGCTACTGCCTGGGCTCACCGTTTTCAACTCCGGATAAAGTGCCGGAAGGACTGTTGCACCCGCGCCGCTTGCGCGATGGCGTCCACAAAGGCGTGATCGACGGCGGCAATCAGAGCGGCATCCCTTACGGTCTCGGCTGGGAATACTTTGATGACCGCTATTGCGGCAAACCTCTGGTATACTGCGGAACAGTGGGAATCCTGCCAAAAACCGTCAACGGAATCAAAGGCTCTGACAAATCCATTGAACCTGGCGACCTGATCGTCATGGCGGGTGGAAGAATCGGCAAAGACGGTATTCATGGAGCCACTTTCTCCAGCGAGGAACTGCACCAGGAAAGCCCGACTCAGGCGGTTCAGATCGGCGACCCGATTACTCAGAAAAAAATGAGTGACTTTATTTACGAAGCCAGAAACAAAGGCTTATACCGTTTCATCACAGATAACGGCGCTGGCGGTCTGTCCTCAAGCATTGGCGAGATGGCGGAAAAAAGCGGCGGCTGCAAAATGGACCTCCAGAAAGCTCCGCTGAAATACGCAGGTCTCGACCCTTGGGAAATTTTAGTATCAGAAGCTCAGGAAAGAATGAGTTTTGCCGTGCCGGTGGAAAATATTGAAGAGTTCAAACGTCTGGCAGCGGAACGCGACGTCGAAGTTACCGTCATGGGCGAATTTACCGATAACGGCAAATTCCATATGACTTGGGGAGACAAGACCGTCGCCTACATCGACATGGAATTCATGCACGACGGCTTGCCGCGCATGCAGCTCAAAGCCAAATGGCAACCTCCGGTGTTCGATGAACCGGAACTGTCGAATCGTGATATCGCCGCCGATGTAAAAGCAATGATGGCACGGCTGAATATTTGTTCCGATGAATACAAAGCCAGACAATACGACCACGAAGTCAAAGGCTTAAGCGTTATCAAACCCTTTGTCGGCAAAGAACGCGACGTCGTCAGCGACGCAACCGTGACTATGGTGGAACAGCTCGGCAGTGAAGGTGTCATCCTGTCATGCGGCATCCTTCCACGTTACAGCGACGTAGACACCTATCATATGATGGCGTCGATCATCGACCTCGCGATTCGTCGCGTGATAGCGGTGGGCGGCAAACTCGGGCACATCGCCGGATTGGATAATTTCTGCTGGCCGGATCCAGTCAAAAGCGAAAAGACTCCGGATGGCGAATACAAACTCGCACAGCTGGTCAGAGCCAACAAAGCGCTCTATGAATATACCAAAGCCTTTAAAGTACCGTGCATCTCGGGTAAAGACAGCATGAAAAATGACAGTACCAGAGGCGGCAAAAAGATTTCCATTCCTCCAACCGTGCTGTTCAGCACCATTGCTAAAATGGAAGACGTATCCAAGGCGGTAACGCTGGATGCAAAATTTGCCGGCGACCTTGTTTATGTCATAGGAACAACCCGTCCTGAACTCGGTGGCGGCGAATATTACGCCATGCTGGACAAAACTGGCAACAAAGTCCCTCAGGTCGACGCGACATACGCGCAAAAAATATATGCCAAAGTGTCTGCGGTTACAGAAGCCGGACTGGCATGCTCGCTACACACTCCCGCTTTGGGCGGACTGGCGGTCGGATTCGGCAAAGTTGCAGCTGGCGGACGCCTGGGAATGGATATTGATCTGAATAAGATTCCATCAGAAGGCTGTGCCAGCGCGGCGGAAATACTGTTCTCAGAATCCAACAGCCGCTTCATCATGACCGTGTCTCCCGCCAACGCCGAACGCGTGGCAGGTCTGCTTGGTGACATACCATTCGCTGAAGTAGGAAAAGTTAACAACTCCGGACAACTGAATATGAGCGGATTTGGAATAGATTTGAATATCCCGGTATCGGAAATTGTACTCAATTACAAGAAAACTCTTGACGGAATCTGATAAAATATCAAAAGGCTATTGCTTTTAGATAAAAGTTATTATATACTTCTTATAATGGACATATTTGAGGAAGGAAGGGGTTATGCCTGAAAAGGATTCTGCAAAATCCAGTACTGCCGGAAAAACTTCCGGCAGTACAATAAAAAAGGTCAGGGCGGAGCGTGCCAAAGCCAGAGGCAAAAAGCAACGCGCCGCCGATGAGAAAAATCCGATGACGACTTCTCAGGTATATATGAGAAGCATTTTGAATTATTCTCTGCTGACCCGGGAAGAGGAAAATCAGCTTGCTGATGAGATTCATGCTCAGGATGAAGGCTTGAGCGAGGATGCTTGCGCCAAGCTGATACAGTCAAACCTGCGCCTGGTGGTAAAGATCGCCAATGATTTTGCCAACAAGGGACTGCCTAAGCATGACCTTATCTCCGAGGGAAATATCGGGCTGATGAATGCCGCACAAAAATTTGATCCGACCAAAGGCGCGAAATTCAGTACCTACAGCACCTGGTGGATAAAACAGGCAATGCGCCGGGCACTGGCGGAACAAAGCCGCACCATAAGAGTGCCGATCCAGTCCGTGGAAAAAATATCAAAAATAAAAGCTACGCAAAAGCGTCTGACCGAAGAACTTGGACGCCAGCCCTCCGATGAAGAAATAGCAATGGAACTTGATTTCAGCAAGAGAACCGTGGCTGAACTCAGACACGCCAGCCTGACTACGTCTTCATTAAATGAACCTATTGTTGATGGAGAACAGGGCGAAGTCGGCGATTTTATCGCGGACAATGAGAAAAACACCCCGGATCAGATGCTTGGCGACTTCGAATCTGTCGACCGCCTGCAAACTCTGGTGGAAAAACTGCGTGATCGCGAGAAACAGGTGCTGACCATGCGCTTCGGTCTCAACGGCTCACCACAGATGACTTTGGAGGAAGTCGGCGAATCTTTAGGCTGCACCCGGGAAAGAGTACGGCAGATCCAAAACAAGGCCATCAGAAAACTGAAACAGATGCACTTAGGCGAATCCGGATAAAATTTATTAAGATAACATTCTCCGGTGAAATCATTTGGAGCGTTTATTTTTTTAACTCTCTCATCTTCCTGACACTAAATAAGCCCAGCTGTTTCGCTTGATTTATACCGCTTATTATTGTATAATCATAATACAAAGCCAACAATCCGGGGGAAAAATGAAAACCGGCTGGAATCTATGCATACTACTGCTGTCGCTGACACTTGCGGTGGAATGCGCTGGCAAGACAAAAAAACAAAACAATAAAGTCAGCCTCTCTGGAACATGGGCGCTAATAAACGACGTCAAAAAGCTCTACAACACCAATTTCGGAGCGGTATATCATTTTACCCCTTGCGAAAAATTCGCATTTTCCATCACAGGACGGCACAACAGAACCGGTACAAATATGCCGAAAGTAAACGCACTGCTGTTCAGCGCCTACAACGATGAAAATGATTATCAGAAAAAAGCCAGACGCTTTCATGTGCTCGATTTCTACATCAGAGTGTTCCCCGCAGAGGACAAGGCAAAAAATCCCCATATGTTTTTCTCTCTATTCAGCAGCAATCTGCCGATAGCGGATATTAACCGCTATTCAGATTTCAGCGTTTCCTCGCAATTCCCGGGCGACAGCACCTGCTGGAACGCGTATTCGGCGATTAACACCAATTATATAAACCCGGTGCTGAATCCCTGGAGCAAGTCTATTTCTGGCGGACTCAAATACACTCCGCATTATGAACCAATATCCTGCCGCATCATCTACGACACAGAAAAAGGCACTTCAGCCACATGCATAAACGGTTCAGTTAAACACGTAGATCTGAAAAAATACAAATTTTTCTGGAAGTATCCCTTCTACACCTTCGGCATATGCATAGAAAGCCCCCGTATTTACCAGACGGACAATATCAGAACTGTTCTTGAAATATCCGATCCGGTGCTTACTCTGGTGAATTCCAAAGACGCGCTTAAAGAGCTGCCCCCGCTGAAACCACAACCCTATCCATATAATCAACTGACTTCAAATGTAAAAAAAGGAAAAAAGAACAAAAACCCTGACGCAACCTATGCCTATGCTCTGGAACTATTGGAACAGGGTGACTGGGATGAAGCAAAAAAACAATTGGAGAGAGCGGAGCACTCACGCCACATTTTCGCGATGTACCAACTCGGAGTGTGCCACTACCGGGGCGTGGGGACAGAACAGAATATGGCTAAATCCGTGCGGTATCTAAGCGAAGCGGCATCATTCGGACACCCAGACGCAATGGCACTGTATGGACTTATACAACTGAAACATTCAGTCGGTCCACAACTTGCCCCTCTCTATAAAAGCCGTCTGAAACAAGCTCTCAACGCTTTTGACTTCAGCTACGGCAAACACGACAATCATGTACTGGGGCGAATGTTCATCAATCACAAAGTCCTCTACCCCGGCGGTTGCACTACCAGCCCTAAGCTGATCACCTGGGCGGCAAGCGACACCCTTGCGCGCTGGTATTATACGCTCAACCTCCCTCCTGAACTTATCGCTGAATCGGAAAAGCAAGCCCAATCAAACGTAAGCATAGACAAGTCTGATCCTTTCAACATAAAATACAAATGGGAAACCTCCACCAAAGATATTGATTACAATAAATTCTACGATAAACGCTCCATGTTCTACCCCTTCCAGTCAAAAATGGAATACGACGAAAGCTGTCTAATGGATGCGGTCAAACAGAATTTCACTCCGGCGATGCTGTACTACGGGCGACTGCTGGTGAATCTCCCTCGCCTGCTGAAGAAATTCCCCGGGCTAAGAAAAGATTCACCATTATCCCCGTTCATATGCGATAAAGACTGGGCGGAAAAAGATTATCTCAAAGAAGCTCTGAAACTATTCAAACAGGGTGCCGAACTCGGCGACTTGCAATGTGAAACCGAAACGCTGTACTGCATGGCTCAACTCGGGGAGCTGAAACCTGATGATTTCACCCCTGCCCTGGATCTGCGCCTGGCGGATTATCCCGTCTATTACATGCTCAAACATTCTATTTCCAACCCTGATTATCCGGGAGCTAAAGAGTTTCTGAGCCGCGATTACACGGCAGCTAGAAAGATATGGGCAGCCCATTCAAATCCATGGAATGACTTCATGCTAGGCGCGGAACTCCTGTACCAGTTTTTCAACTACGGCTTCGACACCGCATACTACCGTATTTATAAGGAAGATGCCAAAGACATATTCACCGCCTACACCCTGCTCGACAAGGCCGCCGCACAGGGGATTTCTCCCGCCCTGTACCTCTGCGGCAAACAGTATATCGACGGCAAACGCCACACCGGAAAAACTCTTAGCAACAAGGGCATAAACAACTACGTCGCTATCCGCAAAGGTTTTGAACTGATCGATAAGG